>DASYLM010000142.1:0-14484 GCA_036009565.1 Pseudonocardia sp.
AGCAGTTCGCTGGTTGTCTCACCGAAAGCGAGACAATTCGGAGCTGGCGGCCTGCTACTGCGGAAGTACCTGGCCGGACCACAGGACCTCACCATGACCGATACCGCCGGGATCGCCACCGAGCGAATGTGGAAACGCCTCGGCGGTTCCATGTACAACCTCGGCTCGGTGACCTGGCTACATCTCTTGCACCCGATGCGAGCGGCGGTCGGCCTCAAGCTCTGGCACCGTGGCAGGCACCAGTGGCTGCCATTGGCCCGGCCCTTGTGTCGGCCATTGGATGCCGGGTACTCCCGCTTCAACAATGCCGACGGGACAAGTGATGTAGAGAAGCACACCGAGGAGCAGCTGTCGCCCCAGCTCCTGATCGACCACCTCCGTCTCGGACCTCAGCAGTTCGACCTCTGGCCGGACTACGACGCCGAGTCGCTCGGCAAGCTTTTCGACCAGATCGGCCGGTCTCGGTCCAACGGCCAGCTCGTCAAGAACTTCGTTCGAGACGCCCGGGGACAGCCCTTGGGCTGGTATATCGCCTCTCTGCTGCCGAGCGACATCTATCGCGTGCTAGGTCTCGCAGCGACGCCCGGCAACGAGGAGCTCCTGTTCCGCCATGTGCTGCGTAGTGCGAAGGATCTCAATGCCGCGGCTGTAGCGGGCAGGCTCGAGCCTGGGTTGCTCGAGGTCCTCCCACGGCGCACGATGATGTTTTCACGTGTGCGGTTTCTCTTCCATTCGGGCAATGAGGCGATCAGTGATGCAGTCCGTTCGAGCAAGGCGTTGCTGACAGGGCTCGAGGGCGACATCTGGATGCCAAGATAGCGCGCATTCGGGTACGCCGGCCTGACCGGGACAATCTGGATCGCGCCTGCGTCGCACCTGATCGTGGAGTCACCGTCCTACGGCGTCGCCGCCACCATGGTGCCCGTCGGCGGCCACCCGCCCGGCTCCAGCGTCGTACACGTTCACGGCGCCGCTTGTTCGACCGGTTAGGCCGGGTCCCGCTCGGCGCGGGGGTGCGGGAGAGTGTCCCCGAGCCCGAGGACTGCTTCATCCATCGCTTCGGCGGTGTCTCGGTAGCGGCGTGGGGCTCGGTATCTCCACAGGCTGAGCATGAGCCGGTCGTGGAGTGCGCCGCAGCCGGCGAGGGAGTATCCGACTCCTACCGCCGCGGCGGCCCAGCCGGTTTCCACCAGCAGGGTGAGTCCCCGTCCGGAACAGAACCGCAGTCCGGCGAGGTCGACCACTAGATGTACGGGTCGCTGCGCCAGGCAATTGCCCAATGCGACGCTCAGGATTCCGATGCTGAGGGCGTCCACCTCGCCGGTCACGTGTAGTACCGCGACCTGGCCGACCGAGGTCGATGTCAGCTGCACCTGGCATCGACCCATCCCTTGGGGGAAGTCGAACGAGGTAGCGACACGCTCCGGTGATGCGGACATGGGTGCCTCCCAGTCCAGACGCGTCCCGCGCCCGAGGGTTGCCGAGGTCTGGGGCAACGCAGGTGAGAGTACGCCCAGGCCAGCGACCTGTCTCTCGTCAACGATCTACCGACGTGTACGCGGCCATTCCAACTGGCGCGAGCAACGGCGACCAACGGTAGGGCCACCGGGTAACGGGTATCCCAGAGCATGACCGACCACAAAGACACCACTCGGCAGAAGACCGACTCCGCCGGACTCGATCCGCACGACACGACCGGGGAGAACCCGACCGAGGAGAACCCGGCCGAGGAAAACCTCCCCTGGCCGACCCAGCATCCCCACGATCAGCACGACGTAATGCGCCCTGACCAAGGTCAGGACAACTCCTGACCCGTGCGTCCCGGCCACACCAGCAAGCACCTCGGACTGGAGAGCTATGGCGTGTCTCACGGCGGCAGGGACACCGCAGGTCGGAGCCCCGGCTCCCGCACCGGGCACCGAGGCCGACATGTCGGCCGGCCGGACGGGGGATAGTTCGGCGCCGCGGTGGGAACCCGTCTGCAATGAGTGACTCGACGATTCGCGCCGTCCTGGAGGACGGGCCCCGCAGCGGTGAGGTCGTGACCGTCGACGCCGGTCCGACCGGCGGACCCCCGGAGCAAGTGGTGGTCTGTGACCCGTTCGGCACGGGCGAACGTGCGGAGGAAAGCAGCGCCGCGGGTAGCCAGCTCCAAGCCGCCACGACCTACCACCTGCACGGACCCGCCAGGGCCACAGGCGCCTTCAGCTATCGAACCGGCGAATCCGGGTCGGCGAACCCGACAACCCACGGCACCGACGCCGAGGAGCGCGCCTCCGCGCAGGTGGACCGGCTCATAGCCAACCAACAACGCTCGGCGGCGCTGGTCGAGGGTCTCGGAGCTGACCCCCGACCCGCAGACGCGCAGGCCGACGCCGACGAAGCTCCCGACCGGGAAACCAGCATCCGTCACCTCAGCGCGATGACTGCGCCGCCGCACGGCGCCTCGCACATCGAGTCCATGACTCGTGCCCGACCCACCCCGACGAACCCACCGCCCGCTGGTGACGGCGACTAGTCAGCCGGTTCCCGGCTCGGTGGTGGCCGAACCCGACGGGCCGCCTCCTCCACCGTGATCGCCTGCAACTTGGAGCTCGTGGGAGCAGGCCCGGGACCAGCGGGCCAAAGACCGGAATGCGAACAGACCGTTAGCGTCTGCCGGTATGACGAGGTAGGAGAGGTGCGAACTGACTGGGTCAGGCGCTCTTTGGCCGCGTGTCGACACGGTCGGGATCGGCTGCGTCGGCCCGGTGCATGGCGAGGCCGGCCTGCAGCGCGCCGGCGGCTTCGGCGAGTGCCTCGCGGAACCGGCCACCCAGTTCGACGAGACTGGCGAATCCGTGGATCAGGTCGGCCTGTCGGCGCAACGCGACCGGCACCCCGGCTTCGGCGAGGCGGTTGGCGAAGGCCTCCCCCTCGTCGCGCAGCGGGTCGAACCCGGCGGTGGCCAGGTACGTGGCGGGGAAGTCGGTGAGGTCCTCGGCCAGCAGGACCGAGACGCGGGGGTCGTGGCGGGCGTCGGGGTGGACGTACTGATCGGTGAACCAGGTGATGTCGGCGTCGGTCAGCAGGAAGCCGTCGGCGAACAGGTCCTTCGACGGAAAGCGGGTGGTCAGGTCGGTGGCCGGGTAGAACAGCAACGCGAACCTGGGCTTGGCGCCGGGGGCGGCGCCGATGCTGACCGAGGCGGCCAGGTTGCCGCCCGCGCTGTCCCCGCCGACGGCCACCGCGGCGGGGTCGGCGCCCAGTGCCTCGGCGTTGCGCACGGCGTAGTCGAAGGCGGCCATCCCATCCTCGACGGCGGCCGGGAAGGGGTGCTCCGGGGCGAGGCGGTAGTCCACCGACAGCACCCGCACCTGGGCCCGGGCCGCGAGGTAGCGGCAGACGGGTTCATGGGTGGCAATGCTGCCGAGCACGAAGCCGCCACCGTGGTAGAAGACCAACAGCGGCGAGCCGGTGGGCAATGCCTCCGGGGTGTAGAGGCGCGCGGGAATGTCGTGCGGCCCGTTCGGGATGCTCAGGCCGCGAGTCCCGACCCGGTCGGTGGGCCGGCGGGTCAGGATCGCGGTCGAGCGCGCGAGCTCCAGCCGGGCCTGCGTGGGACTGCCCGCACTGAGGGGGGTGGTCGCCCGGTATGCCACCCGCAGCAGCAGCTGCGCGTCCAGGGACAGCCGTTGCCCGTCCCGGTACACCGGCGGGCCGGCGATTCCGCGGCGCAGCGACCTGGGCAGCGCATAGAGCGTGCGGACACTCCGGTTGATCACTGTCGGCGACACCCTCGCGGCCAACCTCGACACCGTTTCTCCTCGACCCATCCCTGAACTGAACCACACTTCCGTGCACCTGTGCCGGTATGTGGGCAACAGAGCATGCACCGTAGGCCTGTGTGATGCGCCGATGCCCTCGGCCCACCTGGAATGCGAGCTGCAGGTGGCCGCCCGGCCGACGAACGCCGGCGAGCCGCCGCCCGCGGCCATGACATGCTCAGCGAATGCGGCCAGCACCGCGCGGTCCCAGATGTTCGTGGCGAGGTTGTCCTCGAGCAGCGCGCTGATCCGGGAGGAACCGTGACCACACCTGCTGACACCGAGCGCCCGCGACGATGACTCCGCCCACATCCCCCCGCCACGAGCCACCCGACGAGCCCGCCGACGATCTGTCGGCCCCACCGCTGCTGACCGTGCTGCGTGACTGGGGTCGGCTCGGTTGCATCGGCTTCGGCGGCCCACCCACACACATCAAGTTGCTGCGCGATCTGTGCGTCACGCGCCGGCGATGGCTCGGGGCCGCCGAGTTCGAGGACGCGATCGTGGCATGCAACCTGCTGCCCGGGCCGGCGTCCACCCAGTTGGCGATCTTCTGCGCCTGGCGGGTCCGCGGCCGGATCGGGGCCATGGTCGGCGGGGTCGCGTTCATTGCGCCGGGGCTGGTCCTGATCCTCGGACTTGCGGCGCTGTTCCTGGCCGGCACTCCGCCACGATGGGTGGCCGGGGCCGGCGCCGGCGCCGGTGCGGCGGTGGCCGCGGTGGCCGTCCAGGCCGGGTGGGCCTTGCTCGTGCCCAGTTGGAAACGTCCCAGCGGCAACGGCCGACTACGGTGGTTGATCTACCTCCTCGCGGGGGCGGCCGCGGCCGCGGTCATCGGCCCGTGGCTGGTGGTCGTCCTGCTCGGTTGCGGTGTGGTCGAGCTCGCCGCCCACCACCAGCGGAACGACGGCGTGCAGTCGTTCGTCGGAATCCCGGTCCTTGCCGCCGGCGCCGCCGGGGGCTCGCTGCTGTCGCTGTCGTGGGTGGCGTTGAAGGTCGGTGCGCTGTCCTACGGCGGCGGGTTCGTGATCATCCCGCTGATGCAGGCCGACGCCGTGAACCACTACCACTGGATGAACGCGACACAGTTCCTCAATGCTGTCGCGCTCGGCCAGATCACCCCTGGTCCCGTCGTGCACACCATCGCGGTCGTGGGCTACGCCGCCGGCGGAGTCGCCGGCGGCCTGCTCGCCGCGACGGTCGCGTTCGCTCCGTCGTTCGCGTTCGTCCTGCTCGGAGCGCACCGCTTCGACCGACTCCGCGGCAACACCCGGGTTCGCGCGTTCCTCGACGGCGCCGGTCCCGCCGCGATCGGCGCGATCCTCGGCTCCGCCGTCCCACTCGCCGCGGCACTGACCCAGGCCTGGCAGTACGCCATCCTCGCCGGCGCCGCGATACTCCTGCTCCCGCTCGGCAGGGGCGTGGTCCTGACCCTCCTGGGCGCCACGGCGGTAGGAGCGGTCCTCGCATCTGTCGGTGCGCCCCTGCCCGGCTGACTTCGGCACGCTTCGAGACACCGGGGCACCCACTCCTTGCCTACATACCCCCCTAGGGTGTATCAAGATACCTATAGGGGGTTATGGAAGACGCGGTGGATCACGCCCCGCACACACATACCCGCGGCCGTCAGATCGGAGGAGTGGGATGGGTTCGATCGGGGCCCACGGTGCCGATGTGAACGGTGGGATGGCTACAGTCGGAGTTGTGCCGATCCGGTCCACCACGGCGTTGCGTCAGTGGCTGTTGATCGTCGCGATCGCCGCCGGTCTGATCGGCATGCACAACCTCGTAGTCCCCGCGAGCTCGGCTCACGGCGCACAGCCCCACACGGTGGGCGTGGCGCCGGCTCACCTGGGCATGGACCAGGGCAGGCCGCCGATGGCCGCGGCGGACCAGGCGGACCACCTCGTACCGGCGGCCGAGTCGGGTTGCTGCCCGTGCATGGGCGCGATGATGGGACACCCCTGTCAGGCGGTGCTGGGCGCCGACGCGGGCGCGGCGGCCGAGGCGATGCTGCTCGCGGCGATGACGGCCCCACACGATGCACCGCTGGCCACGCCCAGTGGTGCGGCGAGCACGCTCCCGGCGCGTAGCCCACCGAGCAATGGTGTTCGGTTCTCCCAGCTCGGCGTCTGGCGGCGCTGATCAGTCACCCGCTGTTCCCGGTGACCCATCAGTAGCCCACAACACGGACCCAAAGGACCCCATCATGACCACGTATACCGTCGCGACCCGAATCGCCACCGGCACCCTTGCTCTGGCCCTGAGCGCGGTCCTGGCCGGATGCGCCAGCACCAGCCCTACCAGCAGCGCACCGCCAGCCACCACCAGCAGCACAGCCCCGGCGGCGCAGGCACATAACCAGGCCGACGTCACCTTCGCCACGGAAATGATCCCGCACCACGCCCAGGCCGTGTCGATGTCCAAACTGGCCGCGCAGCAGGCCAGCTCACCGAGGGTGAAAGAACTCGCCGCCCGGATCGAGGCCACCCAGCAGCCCGAGATCGACCAGATGAGCGGTTGGCTACGAGCCTGGGACGCCCCGGTGCCCGACACCAACGCTCCGGCTATGGGCAGCATGGCTCACGGCAACATGAGCGGAAGCAACCATCCCGGGATGAGCCACGGCTCCGGCGCGATGCCGGGGATGATGTCGCAGCAGCAGATGCAGCAGCTCAGCCAGGCCCACGGCGCCGCGTTCGACACGATGTTCCTGCAGATGATGATCGGCCACCACCAGGGCGCGGTCACCATGTCCCAGACCGAACTGGCCGACGGTGAGAACCCCGACGCCAAGACGCTGGCCCAGAACATCAGCACAGCTCAGCGGCGCGAGATCACCGAGATGCAGACCATGCTCGCCAACGGGTGAGCCTTCGGTAACCGCTGCCCCACAGGTCGCAACCCGGCCTACGCAACTGCTCGCGGCCAGGCCCGTCAGATGGGCGCCGACTTTCGTCTATTCGGCTGATGATGGCGGAGCTGTAGGACGATTACCGTGCGGCTGGCTGTCGATCTGCCACGACTCGCGGGTTTGGTCGGGGAGCCCGTTGAAGAGGCAGGTGGTCCGCCGGCGGTCCCCCGGCCGGCGGGCCACTTGTCGCCGTGCGCTTATCAGGATTGGTGCGCCGGTGCCCGCCCGCGCCGCCGAGATTGACCGGCACGCCGGACCCGCTTCGCGGGCTCGCCCCCGGCTCGATCGGCCAGGTCAGGGGCGCGAACAGCCGGGCCGGGCGGAAAATCTCGGTCAGGTACACGGTCGCGATCGATCATTGCACGCGGTCGCGCCGAACTCTAAGGTTGCCTCACTCGCATGGGTGGCCTGTCGGCGGATCTCCGACGTTGTTCACCTGGTCGACCATGCGTCACAAGGTGACGACTATGCGTGGCCCTGTCGGACCAGGTGAGGACGATGCCATGACTCAGGACGAAGCCACCACCCGGACCCACGAACCCCACCATTCCCTAGACGCCGAGCAGGTCGGCTACAAGCAGACCCTCCAGAGCCGGCACGTCCAGATGATCGCCATCGGCGGTGCGATCGGGACAGGGCTCTTTCTGGGTTCGGCCTCCCGGCTGCACAGCACCGGGCCCGCGCTGCTGTTCAGCTACGCCTTCGTCGGGGTCATCGCGTTCTTCCTGATGCGCGCACTCGGGGAGCTGGTGCTGCACCGGCCCACGTCGGGCGCCTTCGTGTCCTACATGCGGGAGTTCTACGGAGAGAAGTGGGCCTTCGTCACCGGCTGGATGTATTGGCTGAACTGGGCACTGACCGGGATCGCCGAGCTGTCCGCGGTGGGGCTGTACATCCAGTACTGGTGGCCGCTGATGCCCACCTGGGCAACCGTGCTCATCTCGCTGGCCGTAGTGCTGGCGATCAACCTGATGTCCGCCCGGGCGTTCGGCGAGTTCGAGTTCTGGGCGGCGATCGCGAAAGTCGGCGCGATCGTGATCTTCCTTGCGGTCGGGCTGGTCGTGGTGATCGGCGGGTTCGGCATCGGCACCCACAAGGCCGGGTTCTCCAACATGTGGAGCAACCCGGGTGGCTTCTGGCCGGCCAGCGGCGACTACAACTGGTACGGCCCGATCCTGGTGATGTCCGGGGTGGTGTTCGCCTACGCGGCCATCGAGATGGTTGGCGTGGCGGCCGGCGAGATGGCCGACTCAGAAAAGGAGGTGCCCAAGGCCGTCAACGCCGTCATCTACCGGATCGCCATCTTCTACTGCGGCTCGATCCTGCTGCTGGTCTCCATGCTGCCCACCACCGAGTACAAGTCCGGGACCAGCCCCTTCGTCACGGTCTTCGACCGGATGGGCCTGCCCTGGATCAGCACGCTGATCCAGGCCGTGCTCATCGTGGCCGCGATGTCCAGCCTGAACTCCGGCCTCTACTCCACCGGGCGGGTGCTGCGCAGCCTGGGCATGTCCAAGCAGGCCCCGAAGTTCACCCTCAAGATGAGCGCCTCGGGCGTGCCGTGGGCCGGCATCGTCATGACGTCGGTGGTGTACGTCTTCGGTGCCGTGCTCAACGCACTGGCCCCGGACGCGTTCGAGATCGCCCTGGAGGCCGCGGCGATCGGCGTCCTCTTCACCTGGGCGACAATCTTCCTCTGCCAGCTGCGGCTGCGGTCGCTGGTGAACCGGGGGGTGATTCCGGTCAGCCCGTTCCAGATGCCGGGTCACCCGTACACCAGCATCATCGGGCTGGCCTTCCTCGGCCTGGTCCTGGTGGGCCTGGCCGTGTCGGGTTGGCAGAGCAGCCCGTACTTCGGCCACAAGGTCACCTTCCTGGTGGTCGTGTTCGGGATCCCGATCCTCACCGTGCTGCTCGCGCTCGGTTGGAGGCTGGTGAAGCCCGCCGTCGTGGCCAACACCAACGGGCGACTCAAGGCGGTCTGGTCGAACGACGGGCCGACGTACGGGCCGAACGTCGACCCGGACGACCTCGACCCGGCCAAGCCGTCCGAAGGGAACTGAGATGGCGAACACGGTGCGACGGCTGGCCGCGGCGGCGCTGGCAGGGCTCGCCATCGCCACCCTGGCCGCATGTGGTGGCTCCGGCGGCGGGGGGCCGAACCCCTCACCGGCGCCGGTGCCCGGGGCAACCCCCAACGGGCGGCTCACCATCGGGATCCCCTTCGACGAGCCCGGCCTCGGGCTCAAGGACGGCACCAGCTACCGCGGCTTCGACGTGGAGACCGCGACATACGTGGCCAAGGCGCTCGGCGTGCCGGAGGCGAACATCACCTGGAAGGCGGCGACCGGGGGCGATCGGGAGCAGCTGCTGGAGAGCGGCCAGGTGGACCTGATCTTCTCCACGTACTCGATCACCGACCAGCGCAAGCAGGTGGTCGACTTCGCCGGACCGTACTTCGTGGCCCACCAGGACCTGCTGGTGCGCCGCAACGACGAGGAGATCACCGGACCGGAGACGCTGAACGGCAAGGACCTGTGCGCCGTGTCCGGCACGACCTCGGCGGCCAACGTGCTGCAGCGCTACCAGGGGCGGATCCGACTGAAGGAGTTCGCCAGGTGGTCCGACTGCGTCCAGGCGCTGGCCGACAGCCAGGTTGACGCGGCGACCACCGACGACGTCATCCTGGCGGGTTTTGCGGCCGAGCCGCAGTACCGGGGTGTGCTGAAGCTGGTTGGCAAGGGCTTCTCCGACGAGAACTACGGGGTCGGCATCCGGAAGGGCAACACCGAACTGCGCGACAAGGTGAACGCGGCGTTGAAGCAGTACGTCGCCGACGGCTCGTGGCGGAGTGCGCTGAACATCACCGTGGCGCCCTCTGGCTACAAGATCCCCGACCCGCCGAACCCGGGCAGCGCCTGAGCGGCCCAGGGTGTGTCCGTCGGATTGTCATAGATCCGCCGGCCACGCCCTGGTCCGGACCTCCCACGCACGCCACGGTTGGCGTGGCTGACTCCCGTGGCCGGGGTCGACGCCGATGATCCGGCCGCCGGGCAGGACGGTGGTCTCGTGCTTCGCCTCCTCGTCGACGACGGTCAGCCGGGCCAGGTCCTCGGCGACCCGGAAGCTTCGACGCTGCCAGTCGAAGATCGAGTCATGACCGTGGATCTGGCTGAACGGCAGTGTCGTGGCCAGCCAGCTGGGCAACAGCTCCGTGGCGGTCTGCGCCCACACCGGGCCGACGCTGCGGGCGCGCCGCCGTCCGTGCAGCAGCGTGCCGGCGCGGAACAGCGCGCCGTCGTTCGCGCCGATCAGGGAGTTGATCCTGGTCGCGGCGTGCTCGGCGCTGCTCGTCACCGTGAGCGCGGTACGCCAGAAGCCCGCCGTGACGCCCGCGTGGGTGATCAGGAAGCTCTCCCCGTTGGCGCGTGAGTCGTCGCGCACCCAGCTGGCCACCCGCATCTGTCCTTCGGCCCACCAGCGGCGCAGGGTGTCCCTGGACCGGGTGCTGATCCGCTCCGGCCAGTGGAACACCGGATCGCGCAGGTAGTGGGCCTCGTGGTTGCCGACGAGCTGGACCCACCGGTCCGGCTGGTGGGTCAGGTAACCGTCGACCAGGGCGACCACCGCGTCGGAGGCGGGGCCGCGATGAACCAGGTCACCGACCTGGATGACGGTCAGGTCGGCGGGCAGCCGACCGGTTGCGCTGTCGGCGCCGAGCCGGCGGAGCTCGGTGCGCAGCTCGTCGATGTGGCCCGCGACGTCGCCGATGACCGCAACGCGGTGCGTCGGGCCCCCCGGCCGGTCGGGGCCCGACACTAGTGTGCCGGCTCCGGTGAGGCCCACGCCTCGCTGGGGACGAACTGCGAGATGTTGTCCATCCGGCGCTGGACCGAGGAGATCTCCCGGACCGCCTGGGCGATCACGCTGCGGTCGATCGAGGACATCCGGCTCATCGTGAGCAGGTCGGACGGCCGGTCCCCGGCCCGGTGCTGCATCAGCTGGTAGCGCAGCCGAAGTCGTTGCAGAACCTCGAACACCTCGATCAGCGTCCTGGCCTGCTCGTCCGGCAGCATGGCCGACCCGGCGGCCACCCGCAGCCGCTCGGTGGTGGGCAGCGCGGCGGAGCCGACGCTCAGCGCGGCCCACCGGGCGATGTTGACGACGGGCAGCAGCGCGTGCCTCTTGATGTCAAAGGTGTCCGGGTGGCGGGCCAGGATGTGCCGCATCGGTCGCAGCTTCGCGCGCTTGGACAGCGACTCCAGCAGGAGCAGTCGCATGGTGCCCGGATGGCGGCGCACGTCGCCGAAGACCCGGGTCACCGCCGGCAGCCCCGGGTCGCCGTGGATCGGTCGCCCGTCCACCAGCAGCGACATCATCATCGCCCCGTTGTGCTCGGCCGGTGCGGCCATCCACTCCTCGGCGGCCGCGCGCCAGTCGTCGTTGGTGCGGGCGAACAGGGCGTGCCGGGCGGTCGCGCCGTTCTCGTCCCCGTGCAACCCGGCCCGCTCCAGCACCTGGTAGACCTCACCGAACGCCGCCCGGTAGTGGACGATCTCGGCCTTCGAGACGGACCCGTCGAACGCCGCCGCCGAGTCGACGTCCGAGCTGAGCACCGCCTCCCGCCGCCCGTTGCTGCCCAGCGACAACCAGGTGAAGGCATCCACCGACAGCTCAGGGTGCTCGGCGAAGACGAACCCGATCGCGCGCCGGACCAGCGTGTCGACCACGGTCGAGTACACCGCGATCACCCGGCCGGAGGCCAGGCCCCGGGACAGCAGGTCGCCCAGCATGGCCGGTATGCCGGCGGCGTGGCAGGTCAGGTCCTCGACCGAGGGGGCCCGGCGCAGCTGTTCGTGCAGCGAGACCCCGGCGGTGCTGGGTGAGATGGCGAAGTCGCGCGGGCAGACGACCCCGCGCAGTCCCCCGCCCCGGTCGGTCACCAGCAGGAACTCGGCGTCCCGGTCGAGCAGGAGCAACAGAGCCTCGGCGGCGGAGTCGCCCAGCACGGCGGTCGGCACCGAGGTGTCCGCCACCGCGCGCGCGGGGGAGCTCGGCGGCAGGCCCTCGACGAGCACATGGGTGCGCAGCGCCGAGTCGGTGACCAGGCCGAACCGGCCGGTCTCGAGCCGGACCACGGCACAGGGCGCGCCCTCGGAGGTCATCCGGCGGGCCACCTCCGCGACCGGGGTGGACGGCTCGACGACCAGGGGAGCCCTGACGATCAGATCGTCGACCAGGCTGTAGGTCGGGGCAGCGGGGACCCGGCCGCGGGCCGAGGACACGATCTCGACCAGGAACCTCGCTCCGCGACGCGAGGTGAAGACGGGCGCGGCCAATGTGGCGGGGACGCGCGCCACGACCACCTCGCCGGCGGCGAGGGCGCGGGGGCCGATCGAGCGCTCGGTCAGCATGGCGGAGAACCCGAACATGCCGCCCGGCGAGACGACTTCGTCGGGCCCGTCGGAGCGGGTGTCGGCGTCGTTCCACAGGTGTACGTGTCCCTCGAGCACGACGTACACCTCGCAGGACGGGTTCCGGAACGCGTCCAGGATGAGGTCGCCGTCGGCGAAGTGGTCCACCCGCGATCCCTGCGCGATAGCGTCCAGAGCGCCCGCGCCGAGTGAGTCGAAGGGCGGGTGCTTGGCCAGGAAAGCCGCGAGCTCGGCCGGGTTCACGTCCGTCATGCTGCCACAACGCGCCGACGCGCCCGGTCGCCGAGCTCGGCGCGCACCCGAGTGGAGCTACGTCGATCACGGCCTGGCCGGAACCGGCCGGCCGCACCCGGACGGGCGGATTGCGGTGGGCGGCCGGGTCACGCTGGAGTGCTGGCGCCCAACTTCGGTACCGCTCCGACGGAACCCACGCCCCGACGGCTACCCGAGAGCCCCGCGCCTTCTGCCGAGCAAGATCGCGGCCGCGAACAGTGCGACCGCCACGGTGCCGGTGGCCGTCAGGACCGCGAGCGTGGTCAGGCGCTCCGGAGCGAGGTGCTGGAGCAGCCAGTGGCCGGCGGCTATCGCGGGCAGCATGGCGAGGGTGGCGAGCAGGGCAGGCACCCCGTGCCGCGGGTCGGCGACGCGCTCCGGGCGGAGGTGCTGCCGTAGCCGGTTGAACACGGTGGCGGCGGAGACGACCTCGCCCACGAGGATGGAGATCATCAGCGCGACCAGGGTGAGCTCCGGGTCGGAGGTGAGGAACACGGTGGCGACGGCGATGACCGTGCCGGCCGCGAAACCCAGGATGCTGGCCCGGCGGGGGCCCTGGTCGTCGAGGCGGCCGAACAGCGCGCGGCGGCCGAGATCGTGCAACCCGGACACCAGCTGGCCGATCGCGGCGATGGCGAGGCAGGAGGTCAGCTCGCCGACCAGGGCCTGTTGGTGGAGCTGGCCGTTGCTCAGCAGGTCCGCGGTGGGGCCGGCGAACGCCAGCAGCAGACACAGCGGGGGCAGCGCGGCGAGCGTCGCGTAGTAGAGACATTGCCGCCAGGCCGCCGCGAAACCGGGCCAGTCAGCGTCGGCGGCGGCCCGGGCGAGGCGGGGCAGCGCGGCCATCGAGACGGCCCGCCCGGCGACGTAGGACAGGGCGTAGAACAGCTGCGAGGCGAGCTGGATGACCAACACCCCGCCGGGCACGGTGGCGGCGATCACCGCCAGCAGGTATTCGGTGGCGGCCGGAGCGGCGGCCACCGGGATGGAGCGGGTCATGCGGCGTACGCAGTCCTGCGCCACCGGTGACCGGTGCAGTCCCCAGCGCGGCGCCGTCAGCAGCCCGACACGTGCCGCCCCGTAGAGCTGCAACCCGGTGTGGACCGCCACCGCCGCAGTGCTTCCCACGCCCAGCCAGACGACCATCGCCAGCGGTGAGTCGCCGACGTCCAGCCCGGTGCCGAACACCCGCCCGACGATCAGCACCATCACGATCGTCGCGACGCTCTCGAGTGTGGGTGCCCCGGCGGCGAGGGCGAACCGGCCGCTGCTCTGCTGCGCGGCCACCGCCAGCGAGATGATCGTGTACAGGATGATCTGCGGAGCCACGAACATGATCAGCACCGCCGCCAGCAGCCAGGCCCGGTCGCGGTCGGGCCCGGGCACCCCGAGTACCAGGGACCACCCCAGGACCGGCGACAGCAGCGCCAGCGCGGCCGCGCACACTACGGCGACCGTGAGCAGACGCCCGGACACCCGGCCCAGCACGTCCCGGGCGCCGGCCGTTCCGGCAGCACTGCTCGCGCGCACCACCGAGGGCACCACCACCATCGCCACCATCGGGCCGGCGAAGATCGTGAACACGTTGTTGGGCAGCGTGTAGCCGGCCTGGAACACGTTCGCCAGGTACGTCGGGCCGAGTACCGCGCCGATCACCAGGACGCGCGCCATCCCGGTAGCCCGGCTCAACAGCGTCCAGACGGCAACGCTGGCCGCCGCCCGCTGCATGCGACCCCGGGAGTTCGTCGAACCGCCGTGATCCGATGGGTGCACCGAGTTCACCGCCGAGGAACGCATCGTCCCCGGTCACCACTCATGCATGCCACTCCCTGGGAACAGACGGATGCCCGGCGGGGTGCCGTGTCGGCACCTCCCGCCGGGCACCGACGAGACGAGCTGATGGAGGTTACAGAAGGACGGTGGTGCGGTCCTTCTCGGCGACCGGGACCACGCCCAGCGGGGCGTCGGGGTCGACCTTGTAGCTCAGTACCCGCTGGTAGGTGTGCTTCTTTTCCATGCCGCTCTTGCGCCAGGCGGCGGTGAGGCCGGCCTTGGC
>DASYLM010000143.1:0-10144 GCA_036009565.1 Pseudonocardia sp.
CCTGGCCCCCGCGGCCGGCCACGTCGCCATCGCCGGCCAGGTCGCCGCGGCCCGCCAGGCCGCCACCGCTGGCCAGGTCGCCGCGGCCGGCCAGGTCACCATCGCCGGCCGGGTCACCGCGGCCGGCCAGGTCGTCGGCCAGGTCGGCCAGCCGGGCGGGCACCCCGAGCAGCGCGCGCAGCGGGTACGGCGATTCGAGCAGCCGGCGCACGACGACCACTCCCTCCGCGATCACCAGACCCCGCCCGCCGGGGCGGTCCGGGCGCCGGTCGGCGTTGGTCAGGTCGCGGAAGTCGTCGAGGCGGGGGTCCGCCGGGTCGTCGATCGTGATCATCCGTGTCACCCGGGCATCTTTCCAGTATCGCCTCGGCAGCATCCGGCAACCCCGCTGGTCGGCGCGTTTTGAGGCCGTCTCAGGCGCCGGACACGATGTTGCTCACAGCCCTCATCATCCGGACAGCCGTAGCATCCGCGCCGTCCGTGTGTCACGGTGATAGGCCCGTCCGGAACCCGCCATTAACCCGAACGAGGAGGGCCGTGTGGGCCGAGATTTGGCCCGAAGTTCATTCACCCGACGCGAGCGACAGCAGTACCGAGGGAAAGTGCATCGATGCCTGAGTGCACTGTCCACGATGCTGCGCGATGGCGCCTTTGCCGGTGACAGCGAGGCAACAACCGGCCTGGAGGTCGAACTCAACCTCGTTGATCAGCGGCTCGATCCCGCAATGCGCAATGTGGCGGTGTTGGACGGGGTCGATTCGCCCGAGCTGCAGTCCGAGCTGGGTCGCTGGAACGTCGAGCTCAACATGCCTCCTCGCCCGCTCCCCGGCGAGCACGGCCGCTATCTGGAGCACCACCTGCTGGACATGCTCGCGGAGGTCGAGAAGCAGGCCGAGACCGTCGGCGCCCGGGTGATGACCATCGGCATCCTGCCGACCATCACCGAGGAGCACCTCGTCGCCGAGCGGATGTCGCCGTCCACCCGCTACACCGCGCTCAACGAGCAGATCCTGAACGCCCGGGGCGAACCGGTCCGCCTCGACATCGAGGGCGTCGAGCTCGACGGGGACCCGGCCGAGCGGCTGCAGATGGATTTCGACTCCATCGCGCCGGAGGCCGCCTGCACCTCGTTGCAGCTGCACCTGCAGGTACCCCCGGACGCCTTCGCGGCGCACTGGAACGCGGCGCAGTGCGTGGCCGGCGTGCAGCTCGCGGTCGGTGCAAACTCCCCTTTCCTGCTCGGCCGCCGGCTCTGGGCGGAGACCAGGGTGCCGCTGTTCCTGCAGGCCACCGACGTGCGCTCGGTCGAGCTGCGCAACCAGGGGGTGCGGCCGAGGGTCTGGTTCGGCGAGCGCTGGATCAACTCCATCTTCGAGCTGTTCGAGGAGAACGTCCGCTACTTCCCCGGGCTGCTGCCGGTCGGCGGCGACCAGGACCCGCAGACCGAGCTGGCCGCCGGCCGGGTGCCCGCGCTGGACGAGCTCCGGCTGCACAACGGCACCATCTGGCGGTGGAACCGGCCGATCTACGACGTCGCGGACGGCGTGCCGCACCTGCGGGTGGAGAACCGGGTACTGCCGGCCGGGCCGAGCGTGGTGGACATGGTCGCCAACGCGATGTTCTTCTACGGCCTGCTGCGGGTGCTCACCGACCGGGACCAGCCGCCGCTGTGGTCGCAGCTGCCGTTCGCCGCCGCCGAGGAGAACTTCAGGGCGGCCGCGCGGGAGGGCATGCACGCCACCCTGTACTGGCCGGAAGAGGGCTGGATAGGGCCGGACGAGCTCGTGTTGCGACGGCTGTTGCCGATGGCCGCCGAGGGCCTCGCACAGTGGGGCGTCGCGGACGCGGTGTCCCGGCGGTACCTCGACGTGATCGAGCAGCGCTGCCGGGCCCGGTGCACCGGAGCCTCCTGGCAGCAGCGCACCGTGGACACGCTGGAACGCCGCGGCATGGACCGGCCGGACGCGATCCGGGGCATGCTCGAGCGCTACCTGGACGGCATGGGCAACAACGCCCCGGTCCACACCTGGCCGCTGCCGAAGTCGGTACGAACCCGGTAGCACCGGCCCGGCCGTCAAGACCTGAGCCCAGAACATTCGCGATTGCAAACGCTCGGGACGATTCGGCCCATCTCGCTCGACGGTCGTTCCTATAGTCATTTTCGTCAGTCACGGTGACGGAAAGTGCCAGCCGGCATCGGGATTGACTGCGGACAGTGATGGCTCCGCACGTCGACATGGCGCTGTCGACAGACCCGAAAGCCCGTCGGTCCGGGGGTATCCAGGCACGGCAGCCCCCGCAACCGAAGTACCCCCGGACCGACGAACCAGTTCTCCAGCACCGCCCGAGGCCCGTCCGCGACGGGGTGAGGGCTAGTCAGCGTGTCGTTTTACGGATGAGGAGCGGCCATGTTCCGACGCAGGCGCGAGGCCTCCTTCCGGCCTCCGGCGTCGAGCGCCTGGTGGCCGGCCGGGGCCGACTCGACCGGCTCGAACCCCGCTCCCGCGCTGCCGACCGGCGACCCGTTCGGCGGCTGGCCCGCGTTCCCGGTCAACGGCACCGATCCGACCGATCCGGTACTCGGGCAGCCCGATCCGTCGTCCGGCTGGGCTACCCCGGCCGCCGCCCCGACGCCCAGCTCAGCCGCGGCGTTCCCCGCTCCGCCCGCGGCGTTCCCCGCTCCGCCCGCCGCGCCCCCGGTGCCCGCCGCACCCCCGGTGCCCGACCCGCCGGCCGCCGAGCTGCCCACCACCTGGATGCCGCTGCTCACCCACGATGACGACAAGCAGCCGTTCCAGACCAACCTGGAGGCCGACCCGGCTGACTCAGACCCGGCCGACTCCCCCCGGGAGTCCCGTCGGGTCCGCAACGGCCGCCGCCGTGCCGCCAAGCCCCGTGCCACCCGGAGCGACCCTGAGCCGGCCGAACCGGCGGCAAGCCCGGAGTCGAGGGTGGCCGCGCCGATCGGCTTCCCGGCCCCGGAGGTGCTGGCCGACGCCGCCTTCGCCAACGGCGCCACCACCTGGCTGGACCCGGTCGCGCCGCTGAACCCGATGGAGGCCGCCGCGCTGGCCGGTGCGTTCGCCGCCGACTACCTGTCCTGGGACGAGGCCTCCCCGGACCGCCGGGGCCAGGTGCTCACCCAGTACCTGCCCTCCGACGTGGTGGGGAGCGCCGCGCTGCTCGGCTGGTCCGGCAAGGGTCGCCAGCGCGCGGAGTTCTCACTGCCCGGAGCGGTGCACCCGGACGGCGACGGCCGGGTGGTGGTCGACGTGCGGGTGCGGGTCACGCCGTACCGCGCGGTCGGGCAGCCGGCCGTCCCCGCCCCGGCCGGTGAGCTGGAGGTGGCCGGGGTGCCCGCGGTCGCGCCCGCCCCCACCGCGCGCGGCTGGAAGAGCCTGGACTCCTACTGGGTGCGGATGACCGTGCCGATCACCCGGGACCAGGGCCGGCTCGTGGTGGACACCTGGGACGAGCAGCTCGACGAGGACGGCGAGGACGGCGAGGACAGCGCCGGTCACGCCGACGAGAACGCCGACCTCGCCGAGGACCTCGATGACGTCGGTGACGTCGTGGGTGTCGGATGAGCCAGCTGCGGGCGCCGCGGCTCGCCGGCGTGGGTGGGGGCGTCGGCACCACCACGCTGGCCACCGCGCTGCGCGGCTACGACCGCGGCCGTGCCGCCGACCAGGGCGTGGAGGTACTGGTCGCCCGCTCCACCGGCGGCTCGCTGCACCAGGCCGCGACGGTGATCGCCTGGCTCGCGTCGAACAGTCTGCCGCGCCCGGTGCTGGCCGTCGTCGCGGACCAGCCGGCGCCGATCCGGGGTCCGCTGCGGGCCCGGCTGCGGATGATCGAACCGCAGGTCAGCGCACTGGTCGTGGTGCCGTACGTGGCGCACTGGCGCGAGCTCACCGACCCGCTCGGGGAGGCGGCGCGACTGTCCGAGTGCCCCGCCGACCAGTTGCCCAAGGCGCTGCGCGGGTACGGCGAGGCGCTCGCCGGGCTCGCCGAGGCGGTGCTGCGTTCCGGGCTGCTGACCGGCACCCGCCCCGGCGGCCCGCACACCTCACCGCCGGCCAACCGGACCACCGGGCCGATCGGGCGCACCCTGCCGACCCGCGCCCTGACCGACCGGACCATGCCGAACCAGGCCGTCCCGAACCAGGCCGTCGCCGGCACCGGCACCCACCCCGCCGTCGCCGGCACCGGCGCGCACAACGGCCTCACCGGCACCGAGCCGCACACCGGTCTCACTGGCACCGGTCCACACAGCGCCCTCACCGGCACCGAACCGCACACCGCCCTCACCAGCACCGGCGCGCACACCGACCCCGTCGGCACCGGCCCGCACACCGCCGTCGACCGCTCGCTCGTCCCAGCCGCCGCCCCCGGAGGACGCTGATGATCGCCGCTCGCACCGCCCACGTCATCCCGACCGGGACCGGCTCCGCGCCGAACCCGCCGCCACAGGCACCGCCGGGTTTCAACGAGCTGGCCGACGAGCTCATCGGCTGGCTCAAGTGGGGCGTGCTGGCCGTCGGCATCACCGGGATCCTGGTCTGTGCCGGCCTGATCATCATCGGCCGACGGCACCGCGGCGGGCTGGCCCAGGAGGGGCTGCTCGGCTCGCTCTGGGTGCTCGGCGGCCTGACGCTGGCCTCGCTGGCCGCCGTGCTGGTCAACGCGTTCGCGGGCGCGGTGACCCAGTGATCAGCACCGAACACGCCGCCGCCGCGCTGCTCGCCGACGGCGCGCCCGGGCCCTCGTTCGCCGCGATCGTGGAGTCCGCCGCCCGGGCCGCCGCCACGCTGGTCGGCGACGCGGCGAGCTGGTGGACGGTGCCCAGTACCTCGCTGCTGCAGCCGGCGGTGCTCGGCGCGCACAACGCACTGCGCCCGGTGCTGCTGCTGGTACTGACCGCCTCGGTGCTGGCGCAGTCCATCCGGATCATCGTGATGCGCCGGGGCGAGCCGCTGTTCGCGGTGTTCGGCGGGCTGGTCAGGTTCGCGGTGGCCGCCGCGCTCGGAGTCACCCTGCTCCAGGGCGCGCTGTGGGCCGGCGACGTGCTGGCCACCAACCTGCTCGGTACCTCGGCGGTCGACTTCGGCATCACGATGCGGGAGGCGCTGACCGCCCGCCGGGGCGGCCTGGCCGAGCCGTTCCTGCTGTTGCTGCTCTCCGTGGTGGTGTTGGCGCTGGCCGCGGCGCAGTGGATGGCGATGGCACTGCGCCAGGTCGCACTGCTCGCGGTGGCTGCCACGCTGCCGTTGGCCGCCGCCGGCTCGCTCACCGCCATCACCCGCAACTGGCTGTCCAAGCTGGTGCCGTGGGCGCTGGCCATGGTGGTGTACAAGCCGGCCGCCGCCCTCATCCACGCGGTCGGCGCGCAGTACCTGAAGCAGCTCGCTGAGCCGGGCGGGGCCGGAGTGAGCACCGTGCTGGCCGGCATCGTGGTGCTCGCGCTCGGGGTGGCCGCGCTGCCGATGTCGCTGCGGTTGCTGTCCTGGTCCTCGGTGCGGATCTCCACCGGCGGTCTGTCCGGCGACGCGATGGCCGGTGCCGTCGGCGCGATCCGGCTCAACGCGCGCAGCGCCACCTCGGCATCGGTGCAGCTGGCCACCTTCATGGAGAACGCCGGCCCGGGCAGCCACCAGCGACTGATCACCGGGGCCGGCCCGGTCCACTCGCCGGGCGCGATCGCCGGAGCCAGGGCGACCACCGCTGGGGCGTCCCCGCGCGCGGGGAGCGCGCCGCCCGCGGGAAGCACGCCGGCGTCCCCGTTCGAACAGGGCCTTACCCAGCAGATCCCCCGCTACGCCGAGCCCGCCGCCGGCCCGATCGCAACCCTCACCCCGACCGCGAGCACACGAGGAGCCCGGCGATGAGCAGCTACCCCGAGCAACGCCCCGAGCCCCGGCTCTACGGGCACTGGCGGCCCGAGCGCGGCTGGGGCGTCGGCTCGCTGGGGCCGGCCCAGACCAGCATCGTGTTCGCCGCCGTGCTGGCCCCGGTGCTGGCCGCCTCGGTCGCGCCGAAGGCCGCCGTCGGGCTGGCCCTGGTCTCGATCCTCGTGGTGCTCGCGGTGACCGTCCGGGCCGGCGGCTCGACGGCGGCCGAAGCGATGACGCGGCGGTTCCGGTTCACCACCGCCCGGGCCAAGGGCTGGACCGAGCTGTCCGGCGGCCTTCTCACCGAGCACCCCCGCGCGCACGACCTGCCCGGACCGCTGGCCCCGCTGGTGGCGCTGGACACCGACGACGGGCGCGGCGGCCGGCAGGCCCTGGTGCTGGACCGGCACACCGGCACCCTGTCCGCCGTGCTGCGCTGTGCGCCGGCCGGGCTGGACCTGGCGGACCGGGCCAGCGCCGACGAGTGGGTGGCCTGCTGGGGCGCCTGGCTGGCCGACCTCGGGCACCGGCCGGTGATCCGGCACGTCGCGGTCACCGTGGACACCGCACCCGGCGGCCTGGCCGACACCGACTACCTGCGCGGGCGGCTCGCCCCGGACGCCCCGGTGGCCGCCCGGAACCTGATGCGGGAGCTGATCGAGCTCTCCCCGTCGACCTCGGCGCAGACCGACACCCGGGTCACCGTCACGCTGGACCCGTCCCGCGCCGCCCCCCGCCCCGCGGACCTGCTGGCCTCGGTCGCCGAGGTCACCCGGTGGCTGCCGGGGCTGGAGGCCGGCCTGTCCTCCTGCGGCGTCGCGGTGCTCGGCAGGGAGTCCGTCTCCAGCCTGACCTCGCGGATGCGCTCGGCGTTCGACCCGGCGGCCCGGGACGAGATCGCGCGCCAGGGCGAACTTCAGCAGCTGCAGCAGTGGTCGCAGGCCGCCCCGATCGCGGCCGACGAAACCTGGGACACCTACCAGCACGACTCGGGCATCTCGGTGTCCTGGGCGCTGCGCGAGGCTCCTCGGCAGGCGGTCAGCGCGCGGGTGCTGGTGCCGCTGCTGGCCCCCGGCCCGTACTCCCGCCGGGTCAGCCTGCTGTACCTGCCCTACCCCGCCGACCAGGCGGCCGCCCGGGTGGAGAGTGAGGTCACCGCCGGCCAGATGCGCCGGGCCTGGTCACAGCGCACCCGCCGCGACGAGACCCAACGCGACCGGGACGACCGGGACCGCGCCGTGGCGGCCGCCCGCGAGGAGGCCGAGGGCGCCGGCGTCGGCCGGCTCACCGTGTACGTGACCACCACGGTCACCGACCCGTCGGAAGTGCCAGGGGCCATCGCCGACGTCGAGCAGCGGGCCGGCGCGGCCAAGCTGCGGCTGCGCCGGCTGTGGGGCGCCCAGGCATGCGGGTTCGGTGCCAGCCTCGGGGTGGGCCTGAACCCGACCGAGCTGGCCAGCCGCGGCCGGGGCCGGTGAACCGGCGATGACCAACTACGACGGGCTGTTCGGCCGCCCGGTGCCCAGGGCCTGGGGCTGGCCGGTCGCCGGCGGCGGGCGTGCCCCGCACGTCGAGGGCGGCACCCTCTACGCCGGCACCAGCAGCCAGCTCTGCGGTCTGTTCCCGTTCGCGGTCAGTTCCGGCAGCTCGGTCCGCGGGGTACCGATCGGCCGGCACCTGCTGACCGCCGAACCGGTCGGGCTGGACCCGGCGGAGTGGCTGCGCCACGGCCTGGTGTCCAACACCGGGGTGTGGGTGCAGGGCCAGCCGGGCATCGGCAAGTCGGCGATCATCAAGCGGATGCTCACCGGGCTCGTCGCGTTCGGTGGGATCGCGGTGGTGCCCGGGGACGTCAAGGGCGAGTACACCGGCCTGGTCGAAGCACTGGGCGGCGCCGTCTGGCGGGTCGGCCGGGGGCTGCACGCGCTGAACCCGCTGGACGCCGGCCCGCTGCGGGCGGAGCTGGCGGCCGCCACCGGGTCGGCCCGCGAGCAGCTCGCCGAGACCGTCCGGGTGCGCCGGCTGACGCTGCTGGAGGCGTTGGTCTCCATCGTGCGCCGCGGCGAGGTGGACGTCACCGAGCGGCGGCTGCTGGGCGCCGCGCTGGACTCCTCGGTGACCGCGTGCGCCCGGCAGTCCGCACCGGGCGAGCCGATCGTGCCGGACGTGCTGCGCGCGCTGTCCGAGGGCAGCGAGGAGCTGCGCGGCATCGTGGCCAGCCCGGGGAGCACCGGGTACCGCCGTGCGGTCCGCGAGCTGGTCAACACGCTCGCACTGCTCTGCGACGGCACCCTGCGCGGCATCTTCGACCGGCCCTCCACGATCACCTCCGGCCTGGACACGCCGGCCATGTCGCTGGACCTGTCGGCGCTGGACGACGATGACGACGACGCGCTGGCCGCCGGCATGCTGTGCTCCTGGGCCTGGTCGACCGCGGTCGTCGACGGCGCCAGGGGGAACGGCCAGCAGCGTTCGGTGGCCGTGGTGCAGGACGAGCTGTGGCGGGCGCTGCGGGTTGCTCCCGGGCTGGTGGAGCGGTCCGACCGGATCACCCGGCTGAACCGCCACCGCGGCGTCATCTCCTTCCAGGTGACGCACTCGATGGACGACCTGGAGACGCTGGCCACCCCGACGGACCGGGCGAAGGCGCGGGGCATGGTGGCCCGCAACGCCACCCTGGTGCTCGGTGGGATGGCCGAGCAGGAACTGGACCTGCTGCGCCGGATCACCCCGCTGTCCGAGGGCGAGGCGGCCCTGGTCACCTCGTGGGCGGCGTCCCCGACCTGGGTCGGCGGCGCGCTGCACCCCGGCCGCGGCAAGTACCTGATCAAGTCGGGTGAGCGGATCGGGCTGCCGGTCTCGCTGCGGCTGACCCCGGGAGAGCAGGCGCTCTACGACACCGACGGCGCGTTCGCGCCCGGCCGGCGCGCGGCCGGGTCCGGCGAGGTCGACGGCCCGGCGGGCTACGGCCCGGCGGGCTACGGCTCGGCGGGCTACGGCTCGGCGGGCTACGGCCCGGCCGACGGCTCGGCGGGCTACGCCCCGGCGGGTTACGGCTCGGCGGGCTACGGCTCGATCGGGCAGGTGCTCGGCGCCGCCTCGTCGGTGGGGGCGGCGTCCGGGCTGGTCCCGGACGGTGCCGGCGGCCCGGCCGACCCCGGTTCGGCGATGTCGACGGGCCGCCCGGCCCATGCGCATTCGGCGCGGTGAACGATGCTCCGGACAGCAGGGTGGATGCGCGGCCTCGGCGCTGTCGCCGTGGCGGTGGCCGCCCTGCTGACGTTGCTGATCATGACCGCCGCCGGGGATGACGCCGGCCCCGGGCTCACCGGGGTGGACCCGGCCAAGGTCCCGGCGCTGGCCAGGCAGATGCTGCCGGTGATCGACGACGTGGTGCGCAACCAGTGCCCGGAGCTGCCGCCGGTGTGGGTGGTCGCCGAGGTGATGGCCGAGTCCGGCTGGAACCCGCACGCCTGGAGCACCGACAGCAACGGTGGCGCCGCCGGGCTCTACCAGCTCAACGAGCGCAACTGGGTCGTCGCCGGCGGGCAGCAGTGGGCGTCCTCGCCGCCGCCGGCCAGCTCGGACATCTACCAGCCGGAGACCCAGCTGCGGGTCACGATCCCGTGGGTGTGCGCGAACCTGCGCGCCGTCACCGGGCACCTCAGGGCCACCGGCAAGCCGACCACGCCGTTGGACGCCATGCTGGTCTGCCACATCGCCGGCTGCGGGCGGGTGACCGGCAGCTCCACCGGCGTCCCGAGGCCCGGTGAGGCCGGCTGCGGCGGCGCCTGCGTGAACCTGATCAACCGCTACCTCGACCACATCCACCAGTTCGTGGCCCAGTTCAGCGCCCCGGTGGAACCGGCGCCGTTGCCCCAGCCACCTGCCGCGACACCGGCACCGGCACCGGCTCCAGTCCCGGCACCGGCTCCAGTCCCGGCTCCGGCTCCGGCCGTGCAGCCGGCACCGGACGAGGTGCGGGCGCAGGGCGCGGTCCAGGCCCAGGCGGCAGTCGCCGGCGCCGGAGCGCGGATCGCACCGGCGTCGATCGGCGGTCCCGGCGGCCTGGGTGGCGCGGTGACCGTCGGTGGCATCACCACGGCGGCGCTGCCCGCCGCGCCGGCCGCGTTCCTCGGGCCGAGGACCGGCTGCACCCAGCACGACCCGACCACCTCGGGTTGTCTGACCGCCGCCGCCCGCTACGGGCTGGCTGCCGAGGCGGCCGCGTTCGGCGACTACCACCATGGGCC
>DASYLM010000144.1:0-7604 GCA_036009565.1 Pseudonocardia sp.
CACTGAGCCGATCCCCCCGCCGTTCCCCCCGCCGTTCCCCCCGCCGTTCCCCCCGCCGTTCCCCCCGCCGTTCGGCCCGCCGTTCCCCCCGCCGCCGGCGGAGCCGCCCAGCAGTCCGCCGCCCGACGAGCCACCGAACGCACCGCCGCCGGACGGACTGCCCGGGGAGCCGCTGAACGAGCCGCCGGAACCGCCGAACGGGGCGCCCGAGGAGCCTCCCGGCAACCGTCCGGCTGACCCGCCGAACCAACCGCCACCGGAGTTACCGTTCCCTGCCGAACCGCCGCCGGAACCCCCGCCGGAGCCGCCGCCTGGCGAACCGCCGAGCGAAGCCCCGCCCCACGTGTCGCCGGCGGAACCGCCGCCGACACCCGAACCGCGGTCCTCGGACCGACCCACGTCACCCCCGGACGAGCCACCCGCCGACGAGTCACCCGACGAGCCGGCTGACGAGCCGCCCGACGAGCCGGCTGAGCTGTTCGACCTGCCCCGCGCGGTGTCCGGCGAACCCCCCGAGCGCCGCGAGGACCCGCCGGCCCCGCCGCCCGTGCCCGAAGGAGCCGGCGAGTGGGGTGCCGGCCTGCTCGGGCGCGGCGCCGGGGCGGCCGACCCACCCGCTGGACCCGCCGTACCGCCCAGTGTCCCGCCGCCAGCCCCGCCACCAGCCCCGCCGCCGGTCTCGGCGTTGACCGGCGGTAGCAACCTCGGCGTCGACGGGCCGCCGACCGCTGGCTCGGCCAGCCCCGGCGCCGCGCCGGACGGCGCCGACTCGGACCGGGGCGGGGTGAACCGGGGCGGCGTGGGCGGTGCCGACCCGGATCCGCCGGGCATGTTCGTCTTCACACAGATCACGTCGTTCGGGCCGGCGTTGGCAACCGCGTCCTTCAGGCCGGACTCATCGAGAACCTCCTTGGTGCAGTTGATCTGCGCTGTCGCCCGGCCGGAACCGCCGGCGCGACCCGCACCACCGACCGCCGGAACGACCGGGCCGCCCGAACCGGCGGCAGCGGGGCCGTCAGCTGGAGCGCCGCCGACCGGCGCGGTTCCGGCGTCCCCCGAGGACCACCCGCCGGACGGGGGGCCGCCGGAGTCACCCTGGGCGGCCCCCCGTCCGACGGCGCCTCCCGACCCGTCCTGGACCGCCATCGGGCTCCGCAGCGCCTCCAGCCCGCCGGTCCGCACCGAACCGGGCCGGGACGGGCCGGCGAACGGGGTCAGCGCCGCGAAGAAGATCGCCGCGGTGGCCAGCACCGCGCCGACCACGACCGCCCGACGAGCCAGGCCACCGGCCCGGGGAGCCAGGCCACCGTTGACCGGGCGCTGGATGCGAGGAGCCCGGTCGACCCGCGCAGACCAGTGCCCAGCCCGTCTCATGGCGCCCAGCGAACACCGCCGACACCCTGGCGCGCGGCCGTTCGGGCCATATCGTGTGCGATCGCAAACGGACCCCGCGCCGTGGGGTGTCCGGGGGCACGCTCAGCTCGGCGCGATGGTGCAGCGCGCCCCCTCCGCCGGTACCGCGAGATCGGTGAGGTAGCTGGTCACCAGGTCGTCCACACACCGGTTGCCGTGCAGGGCGGCGGTGTGCTGGGACCCCTGCACGCTGATCAGCCGGGCGTTCAGCGACCTGGCCAGGTTCACCCCGGCCTGGTACGGCGTGGCCGGGTCGCCGGTCACCGAGATCACCACGGTCCGGGGCAGCCCGGCGACCTTCGGCTGGTGCGGCTCCCCGGTGTGGGGCACCGGCCAGAACGCGCAGACGTCGCGTGCCGGGTCGACGCCCCGGCCGTCGTCCCGGAACGGCGCGGCCGCCCGGGAGCGCCGGTCGGACTCGGCCAGCACCGCCGGGTCGGTGATCGGCTTGTCGTCCACGCACCGGATCGCGCTGAACGCGTCCGTGGACCGGTCGTAGGAGCCGTCCGGTTCCCGGCCCTGGTAGGAGTCGGCGAGCTCCATCAGCACGTCCCCGTGGCCGCCCGCGAGCTCCACCAGGCCGTGGCGGAGCTGCTCCCACCGACGCGCGCTGTAGAGCGCGCTGATGGTGCCGGTCATCGCGTCGTCGTAGGACAGGACGCGGCCGTCGGACAGCGGAACCGGCTCGGTGATCGTCGGCAGCACCAGGTCCCGGAACACCTGGTTGGCCGCTGCCGGGTCGTTCCCGATCGGGCAGGGCCGCTTCGGTGCGCACCACGCGGCGAACGCGTCGAACGCCCGCTGGAAACCGGCGGACTGTGCCACCGACCGGTCGATCTGGGTCTGGTCCGGGTCCAGTGCACCGTCCAGCACGAGCGCCCGGACGTTGTTCGGGAACTGTTCGGCGTAGGTGTAGCCGAGCCGGGTCCCGTAGGAGTAGCCCAGGTAGGTCAGCTTCTGATCACCCAGCGCCGAGCGCAGCACGTCCATGTCCCTGGCCACATCCCGGGTACCGACGTTGGCCAGCAGGTCCGCCCCGGAGCGTTGGGCACACTTGGCGTCGTAGTCCTTGGCCTTGCCCTCCTGGCGGGCCACACCGGCCGGCGAGTTGTCCAGCTGTGCGTCCGCCCGGTCGGCGTCCTGCTCGGTGGCGGTGAAGCATTCGATCGCCGGCTCGCTCTTGCCCACCCCGCGCGGGTCGAAGCCGACCAGGTCGAACCGGTCACCGAGCGGGGTGTTGCGGACCCGCTTGGCCAGCCCGGTGGCCGCGTCGGTGCCGGATTCGCCCGGGCCGCCCGGGTTGATCACCAGCGAACCGATCCGCCGATCCGGCCGGCCGGCCCGTTGGCGCAGCACCGCCAGTCGCGCGGTCCGACCCGCCGGTTGGCTGTAGTCCAGCGGCACCCGCAGATAAGTGCAGTCGAACGGCGCGCACCGACTCCACACCAGTTCCTGCGCGTAGAACCGCCGCAGCTCCGGCGCCGGCACCGGCCCGACGGCTGCGCCGACGGTAGAGCCCGAACCGGGGGCGGCGCCACAGGCCGCCACGGCCGGCAGCAGCAGCCCCAACAGGGCGACCAGGACCACCAGAGCCCGGCCAGTCCCCCGGCGAGTCATGTGATGTCCCTGCGGTGCGCGGTTGCTGTCCCGACCAGCCCGACCAGGACGGTGTAGCCGAGGAAGACCAACAGCATCAGCCACCAGGTCGGCCCGACGCCGAATCCGCCGCCGAACTGCTCACCGGTCAGCGCCTCCAGGCTGGCGGCGGCCGCCGGGCCGGGCAGGTACGGGCCGAGCCGGTCCAGATCCGCCACCGCGGCCAGCACCCGCAGGATCGGCTCGACGATCAGCAGGTACAGCAGGACACCGACGACCGCGACGACCTGACTGCTGACCAGGGTGCCGAACCCGACGCCGAGCACCGCCCACAGCGCGAAGACAACCACCGCCACCGCGCTCACCTGCAGCACCGAGCCCAGCTCCGCGAACGGGTGGGCGCCGCGGATCAGCATGCCGGCGATGCCCAGTGCCGAGGTGACCAGCGCATAGCCCGCGCCGACCGCGGCGGCCACCGCCATTTTGGCCACCGTCAGCCGGGCCCGGTCGGCGGCGACGAGGTAGCTGGTGGCGATGGTGTGGTGCCGGTACTCCGCCGAGGCGCTGACCGTACCGAACAGCACCGCGAAGACCACCCCGAACGAGCCGAGCGCGACCGCCTGGCTGTGCCCCAGCCGCCCGTCGGTCGCGGTGATCATCGCGATCACCATGCTGACCAGCCCGGCGGGGATGAGCATCGCCCACCACACGGAGGTGGACAGCGTCTTGCGGGTCTCCGCGACCGCCAGCCCGCGCAGTGCTCGGGCCGACCAGGCGCCACCGGGTGCGGCCGCCGGGCTGACAGCGGGCAGGTCGGTACCGGGAGCCGACATCACCGGTCACCTTCCCGCTGGGCGGGGACAGCCTGGGCGGGGACGGGGTGAGCGGCTTCGGACCGGACGGGATCGGCCGAAGCGTCCGGCGGGTCGCCGGGCTGACCGTGCGGCGCGGCCGGCCGGTACTGGCTGACGGTCAGGCGCAGGAAGCGCTGCTCCAGGTCGGTGTGCTCGCGGGTCATGCCGTAGACCGCCACGTCGACCGTGCGGGCCAGGTCACCGACGGTGGTGGTGCTCGCGCCGAGAATGCCCAGCCAGCCCTCCGGCAGGGACTCGATCTCGGTGATGCCGCGCGCGAGAAGCACGGCGGCCAGCCGCCCGGGGTCGGAACACCGCACCCGCACCTCGTCCCGGTCGCCGCCAGGCAACTCCCCGATCGGACCCTCGAAGACCCCGGCGCCCTGGCTGATGATCACTACCCGGTCCACCGTCTGGGCGATCTCGGCCAGCTGGTGGCTGGACACCAGCACAGTGCGCCCGGTCGCTGCGTAGGACCGCAGGAACCCGCGCAGCCAGGCGACCCCCTCCGGGTCCAGGCCGGAGCCGGGCTCGTCCAGGATCAGCACCGGCGGGTCGCCCAGCAGCGCGGTGGCCAGCGCGAGCCGTTGGCGCATGCCCAGGGAGAAACCGCCGACCTTGCGGTTCGCCGCGTCGGTCAGACCGACCAGGGCGAGCACCTCGTCCGCCCGCTGGTCCGGCATCCCGATCGCGGCGGCATACATGCGCAGGTGCGCTCGGGCCTTGCGGGACCGGTGGAAGCCGTTCGAGTCGAGCACCGCGCCGACCATCCGTGCCGGGTGAGCGAGCCTGCGGTAGCCGACGCCGTCGAAGGTGACCTCACCGCCGGTCGGCCTGATCAGCCCCAGCGCGGCGCGCAATGTCGTGGTCTTGCCGGCTCCGTTGGGCCCGAGGAAGCCGGTCACCTGCCCGGGTTCGACGGTGAAACTGAGGTCGCGCACCGCCTCGACCGACCCGAAGCGCTTGGTCAGGTTCCGCACCACGACGCGACCGCCAGGTGTCCTGGATAGCGCCGGTGGCGTTGTCGGCTGCTCAACAATGGACATGCCTGATCTCCATGCCTCGAGGCGGGTTCGCCCAGGTAGGGCTGGTCCCTGAGGACAATGGCAGCGGCTCGTGGCGCGGGCGATGGGGTGCTCCCCCGCCGCCGGGGAGCCAACCCCCGCCAACGCGGTAGGGCTCGCCCCTTCCGACCGCACCGACACGCTCCGCGGAGCACCGGACCGTCCACCCGACGACGACGGGGCGCCGGGAGGAATGTCCTCCCGGCGCCCCCTCGTCAGTCGGGTAGCCCGCTCAGCTGGGTGCGATCGTGCAGTGTGAGTTGTCCGGGGGCAGCGTGAGATCGGTGAAGTACTTGGTCACGATGTCGTCCACGCACTGGGTGCCCTGCAGGGCCACGGTGTGCTGGTTGCCCTGCACGGTGAGCAGTCGGGCGTTGAGCGCCTTGGCCAGGTTCACCCCGGCCTGGAACGGGGTCGCCGGGTCGCCGGTCACCGAGATGACCATGACCTGGGGCAGCCCGACCACGTGCGGCAGGTGCGGCTCGCTGGTGTTGGGCACCGGCCAGAACGCGCAGGGGTCGCGTGCCGGGTTCGGGCCGTGGCCGTCGTCGCGGAACGGCGCGGCGGCCCGGGAGCGCTTGTCCGCCTCCAGCACCACGGCCGGGTCGGTGACCGGCTTGTCGTCCACGCAGCCGATCGAGGTGAACGCGTCGAGGGTGAACTGGTAGCTGCCGTCCTGCTCGCGGCCGTTGTAGATGTCGGCCAGCAGCATCAGGATCCGGCCCTGGCCCTGGGACAGCTCGGTCAGGCCCCGGCTCAGCGGGTCCCACAGCTGCGGCGTGTACAGCGCCTGGATGGCGCCGGTCATCGCGTCGTTGTAGGACATCTTGCGGCCGTCGGACAGCGGTACCGGGTGGTCGATCGTCGGCAGCACCAGCTTCTTGAAGTTGTCCGTGGCTGCCTTGGGGTCGTGGCCGAGCGCGCACTGCTGCTGCTTGGCGCACCAGACGGAGAACGCGTCGAACGCATGCTGGAAACCGGCCGCCTGGGCCACCGAGCGGTCGATCAGGTTCTGGTCCGGGTCGAGTGCGCCGTCGAGCACCAGCGCGCGCACGTTCTGCGGGAACGCCTCGGCGTAGCTGTAGCCCAGCCGGGTCCCGTAGGAGTAGCCCAGGTAGGTCAGCTTCTGATCACCGAGCGCCTGGCGCAGGATGTCCATGTCCTTGACGACGTCCCGGGTTCCGGCGTTGGCCAGCAGGTCCTTGCCGGAGCGCTGCTCGCACTTGGCGTCGTAGTCCTTGTTCTTGCCCTCGATCTTGGCCACCCCGGCCGGCGAGCTGTCCACCTCGACGTCGAGGCGGTCGGCGTCACGCTCCGGCGGGGTGAAGCACTCGATCGCGGGCTTGCTGGCGCCGACGCCGCGGGGGTCGAAGCCCACGATGTCGAACCGCGCGGCCAGCGCCCCGCCCTGGACCTGCTTGGCCACCCCGGCGGCCGCCTCGGTGCCCGACGCACCCGGCCCGCCCGGGTTGATCACCAGCGAGCCGATCTTCTGCGCCGGCTGGCTGGCCTTCTGCCGCAGCACCGCGATCTGTGCGGTCTTGCCGGCCGGCTGGCTGTAGTCCAGCGGTACCTGCAGGTAGCTGCAGTCCAGCCTGGGGTCGGCGAAGGTCTGCGCGTCGTCCTGCGACGGGGCGTACTGCGCGCACGGGCCCCAGGTGAGTTTCTGCCCGTAGAACTTCTGCAGGTCAGCACCGGTGGGCGTCGGACCGACGGTGGTGCCTGCACCGACCGTCCCGTCCGGCGAGCACGCCACCGCGGGGATCGCCACAGCGATCAGCGCGACCAGGATCAGGAGGTGGCGGTGCAGGCCGCGCGCTGTGAGCTTCATCGCCGGACAGTCTGCACCGGATGGCGCCGGGAGCTGCCAGTGGGTCGCCCGACCGCGTGGCGCGCCTCTCAGGAATCGCCGCCGCCGGTGGCCGCGACCTATCCCACCAGCTCCTCGACGCCGGGACGGTCCCGCACCAGCTCCCAGTACCGCTTCGGTAGTTCAGCAACCCGGACTGCGCCACGCCGGCACTGCCCAGTGCGGGCATCGGGACCCGCGCGCTGGCCCCCTGGGCGAACAGCAGCGCCCCGGACCCCGCGCCAGCATGTCTGGCCGCACCGACCGGACCAGCGCGATCGGCGTGAGCAGGTTCAAGGACAGCCAGGTGGCCGCACACCGAAGCCCGGCCGCACACCGAGCCGCCGCACACCGAAGCCCGGCCGCTGCGCGCGGATGCCCGGCGCAACCGGGAGCTGCTGCTGGCCGCGGCCCGTGCGGTGTTCGCGGTGCGCGGGCTCGATGCCCCGCTGGACGAGATCGCCCGGCGGGCCGGCGTGAGCATCGGCACGCTCTACGACCGCTTCCCCACCCGGGTGGACCTGGTCGACGCCGCACTGGCCGAGCGGGTGCTGACGTCGGTCCGACTCGCCGAGCGGCGACCGCCGATCCGGACCCGTGGCGCGGCCTGGCGACGCACCTCACCGCCATCGCCGAGCTGCAGGCCGTCGACCGCGGCTTCACCGACATCTGCGTCTACACCCTGCCCGCCGACTCGGTGACCGAGCGGGCAAAGCGGCGCGGCAACGAACTGACGGTCGCGCTGGTCGAGCGGGCGCAGCGGGCCGGCGTACTGCGTATCGACGTCGACCTCACCGACATCGGGTTGTTGCTGTGGGCGGCGGTGCG
>DASYLM010000145.1:0-3946 GCA_036009565.1 Pseudonocardia sp.
GCGGACACGTCCGCGCCGACCTGGCCGGACACGCCGTCGATCGCCTTGGTGATCGGGTTGCCGGCGGTCATCGCGGCCAGCTGGCCGGCGAGGTCCCCGCCCTCCGTGCAGACGACCTCGGTGCCGCCCACCGCGCGGATCTCGGCGACGGCGGTCCGCCGGCGCACCACGTTGAGCGTGCGGAAGCCCAGGTGGCTCGAGAGTTGGATGACGAGTTGACCGACTGTCGAGCCGGCCGCCCTCTGCACCAGCCACTCGTCGCGGCCGAGGTCGAGCTCGCTGGACACCAGCACCCAGGCGGTCAGCGGGCTCGCGATGAGCTGGCAGCCCGTCGACGTGCTCATCGCCTCGGGTACCGGCAGCACCTGGTCGGCGTCGGCGACCAAATACTCCTGCCAGGTTCCGGTCACCCGGACGGTGACCACCCGGTCACCGGTCCGGACACTGTCCACCCCGTCGTCGACCAGGTCGACGGTCCCGACGCACTCGATGCCGAGCACCGTGGGGAACTCGGGTCGCAGGCGGCCGTCACCCGAGCTCAGTCCCCGCCCCGCAGCAAGGGGACCCGCGACGGCGGCCCCCTCGCGCGTCGAGATCGACGTGAGGGTCGGCTCACGTGCGAAAAAGCAACCCTCCCGTCGATCTCGACGTACTCGCACAGGAACTGGCAGTGACCGGTCGATCATGGTGCCTGACAGGGCTGGGCGGCGGTCAGCTCAGTCGGACCAGCGAACGACCCTGTGAGCCGCCGGCGAGGATGGCGTCCAGGACCGGCCCCAGGCCGTCGAGGTCGATCTCGGTGCCGCCGATCTGGTCGAGCCCCTCCGGGCGCAGGTCGGTCGCCAGCCGCTGCCACAGCTCCCGGCGCCGCTGGATCGGCACCGCGACCGAGTCGATCCCGAGCAGGCTCACACCGCGCAGGATGAACGGGAACACCGTGCTCGCGAGCTTGGTGCCGCCGGTGTTGCCGCTGGCGGCGACCGCTCCGCCGTACTTCAGGGTGCGCAGCGCATAGGCGAGGGTGTCACCGCCGACGCAGTCCACCGCGCCGGCCCAGCGCTCGCGCTCGAGCGGCTTGCCCTCGGCGCTGGTCTCCGCGCGGTCGATGGTGGCGGCGGCGCCGAGGTCGAGCAGCCACTGGGCGCTCGCCGCCTTGCCGGTGGAGGCGACTACCTCGTAGCCGCGCTTGGCCAGGATGTTCACCGCCACGCTGCCGACGCCTCCGGTGGCGCCGGTGACCAGCACCGGCCCGGTGCCCGGGGTGAGCCCGTGACTCTCCAATGCGGCGACCGACAGCGCGGCGGTGAACCCGGCGGTGCCGATCGTCATCGCCTCGCGGGGTTGGAGCCCGTCGGGCAGTGCGACCACCCACCCGGCGGGTACCCGGGCGTACTCGGCGAAGCCGCCGTGGTGTGCCACGCCGATGTCGTATCCGTGCGCCAGCACGGCGTCACCCGCACTGAGGCCGCTGCTTCCGGGGTCGACCACCTGGCCGGCCAGGTCGATGCCCGGCACCAGCGTGGGTAGCCGGGCGACCTTCCCGCCGGCGGTGGAGGCCAGCGCGTCCTTGAAGTTCACCCCGGACCAGGCCACCCGGATCACCACGTCCCCGTCCCCGAGGCTGTCGACGCCCAGGGTGCGAACCTCTCGGACGACGTCCCCGTCCCGCTGCTCGGCGACGAAGGCGCGGAATTGGGTCGGCAGATCGGGCACAGCGGTCCTCCAGAAGCGGCGTGGTTTCAGGCGGCGTGGTTTCAGGCTGCGTGGTTTCAGGCTGCGTGGTTTCAAGCGGCGGCGTCTCCGGCACTGCACAGTCTGGCCCGGCCGGCCGGGTTCCGCGATCCGCGATCCGCCGGACCTGGTCGCAGGTGCCGAGATCCGCCGGACTGGGTTCTGAAAGCGAACGCAAATGGTAACTTGGGGTGATGGCGTACGGCGATCTTGAGCATGAGCCGTGCTCGATCGCGCGCCCGGTCGCGCTCCTCGGTGACCGTTGGACACTGATCGTGTTGCGCCAGGCGTTCGCGGGTGTCCGGCGGTTCGAGGAGTTCCAGTCGACCGTGGGGCTGTCGAGGTCACTGCTCTCGGTGCGGCTGGGTCGGTTGGTCGAGGCCGACATCCTGGAGCGGAGCGCGTACCGCGACGAACGCCGGACCAGGCACGAGTACCGGCTGACCGACAAGGGCCGGGACCTGTATCCGGTCCTGATGGCACTGCGGACCTGGGGCGACAAGTACCTGGCGCCGGACGGGCCGTTCCAGGTGTACCGCCACCGGGACTGCGGCGGCCGGGCCGAGCTGCGCCACGTCTGCGACCGGTGCGGCACCCAGCTCTCGGTGCGCGACGTGTGTGTGGAGGCCGGGCCCGGCCTCGAGCGGAGCTGACGTCCGACCGCACCGTGCGCGGGGCCCCGGGTGCCTGCCGTCCTCAGGTGGTGTCCGCGCCGAGGTTGGTGAGTACCCGGTCGAACACGGCGACCAGCGCGTCCTGCTCCCGCGGCGTGACGACGTCGAAGAAGTAGCGGCGCACGGTCTCCACGTGTTCCGGAGCGGCGGCCACGATCGCGACCCGGCCGGCGTCGGTCAGCCGCGCCACCGACCCCCGGGCGTCCGTGGCGCACTCCTCGCGGGTGAGCAGGCCGCGCTTCTCCATCCGGCGGAGCTGGTGCGACAGCCGACTGCGGTCCCAGCCCGTGCTGGCGCACAGTTCGCGCGGACGCAGTGCGCCGTCCGGAGCCTCGGACAGCGGTACCAGCACCGAGTAGTCGGCCCCCGTCAGACCCGAGCTCAGCGCGAGCTGACGCTCGATCGCGCCCAGCAGTTCCCGCTGCAGGTCGAGGTAGGCCTGCCAGACATGCGCCTCGCGCTCGTCGAGCCATCTCGGTTCCGCCGGCATGCTAGGGACCGGTGCTGACTTCCGGTGCCGAAACCCGGTGCCACCCAGAGGAGCTCGACGGCGGATCCGTGTCGGGGCCGGGCGGGTGTGGGGCCGGCGGGGGCGTGGGCACCGGCTCGGGCAGTGGGTCGGGGATCGGCGGGCGGCCCGGGTCGGGCGGGGCACCCGGCTCGGGCGCCGGACCTGGGCCCGGGTCCGGCGTCGGCGGTGGCGTGGGCACCGGGTCGGGCGGTGGCGTGGGCATCGGGCCTGGGGTGGGCGGCGGTGTGGGTAGCGGCCTCGGGGGGGTCGGCACCGAATCCTGGCTGGCGGTCATGATTGCGGGAGTACCCGCTCGCGGCTGTTCCACGCGCCCGGACCCGGGATCGCCAGCGGCGCCACCCGGTCCGGGTGGGGAGCCTGCCGGGCCGGGCCGCGCGGCGGGCGGGCACCACAAGTTCCCACTCCCGGTGGGCGACCTGACGCTGGACGAGGACACCCGTGAGGTGAGCCGCGGCGGCGGCCGCCGATGATCCACACCATCCGCGCGCCGGATATGCGCCGCGCCGCCCGACGAGTAGGCGATCCGCTGATCAGAGGACGATCGTGACGGTCTTCTCCTCGGTGTTGGCCAGAATCCCGCTCCCGCCGAGCTCCTGGATCCCGCTGGCCTTCTGCCGGCCCCTGCACCGCTCGGCGGCCCGCGGGGTCCCGCCCAGCGGTGGTCATGGAGTCCGGCGTCCCTGTGTTAGAGCTTGATCATCGGAGCGGGTCGCAAGGGTGCCTCCCGCAGGCCTCGACCGAACGCTCTCAGCAACATCGGCCGGAAGCCGTTGGCCGGGTATTCCGAGGTCAGCCCGCGGTACCGGCCGCGGGACACACCGGGGGCGGCGATCAGACCGGCCGAGACATCGGTCAGGTCGGCGCGGCGGAACGCCTCGACGAGCGGGTCGTCGTGACGGGCCCGGCGCAGCCTGTGGTGCTCGCTGATCAGGCTGGACACCAGCTCCGTGTGGGGCTCGCCGGCCTCGCCCAGTTCGGCCGTCGCGCGGCGCACCGAGGGCGGCAGGTA
>DASYLM010000146.1:0-2989 GCA_036009565.1 Pseudonocardia sp.
CCTGGCCTACTACGGCGGCGACAACGGCGTCGGACTGGACTACGCCCGGGTGCACAAGCAGCCGGGTTCGACGTTCAAGCCGTTCGTGCTGCTGGCCAACATGCTGCAGCCCACCCCGATGGGTCTCGGCACCCAGTTCAAGGGCGAGCCGATCCCGGGGCTGCGCAACGCCGACGGTGCGTCCTGCCAGGTCTGTGACCTCAAGCAGGCGATGACGATCTCCAACAACGTGATCTACCACGAGCTGGCGGTCCGGGTGGGACCGCAGAAGGTGGCCGACGCGGCCAGGCTCGCCGGCATCACCGCCCCGATGAACAAGGTCGACGCCGGCATCGCGCTCGGCGACAAGGAGGTCACCCCGGTCGACCTGGCCTCGGCCTATGCGACCATCGCCGCCGGCGGCGTCTACCACCCGCCGCACCTGGTCACCAAGGTGACCACCTCCGACGACCGGGTGCTCTACGAGGCGGTGAACCCGTCGTCGCAGCGGTTCAGTGCCCAGGTCGCGCGCAACGTCATCGAGGCGATGCTCGGGGTGCCGACCTACGACAAGCTGACCCTGTCCGGGAGCCGGCCGGTGGCGGCCAAGACCGGCACCGTGCAGTCCTACGTCGAGAACCAGAACAACGACGCGTGGACCGCCGGCTTCACCCCGCAGGTGGCCTCGGTGGTGTGGATCGGCACCGACCAGAACACCCCGATCAAGAACGCCAAGGGCGCCCCGATCTCCGGTGGCACGATGCCGGGCACGATCTGGAAGACCTACATGTTCGACGCCACCAAGTCCCAGCCGGCGCAGTCGTTCGGGCCGTTCAAGGCGATCGGCTCACCGCCGGCGGTGGCCGGTCCGACCGACGGCTTCATGGCGGGTGGCGCCCCGGCGGCGCCGGCCGCCCCGGCCGCCCCGGCCGCCGCCGTGCCACCCCCCTCCGATGCGCCGCCGCCCCCGGACCAGAACGACGAGCGCCCATCCAGTTCACACAAGAGCGACAGCGGCGGTGGCGGTTCGCACAAGGAGTGCGGCCTGCTGACCTGCAAGACCGTGCAGGACGAGGGGCAGAAGGCGCCGTCCTCGAGCTCCGGCGACTCCGGCGGGCAGGCCGAGGCACAGCCGAGCCCCGAGTCGGACTCCGGCGCGACCGGCACCGCGATCCCCTCGACCAGCCAGCCGGTCCGCGGCTGATGTCTGGGTCGGAGCGCTGCGCCCACCTGGGCTAATTTGGTCCCTCCCCTGCCGTCGGCGGGGGAATCATCTGCCAGATGCGGACTTTCGAGGTGCTGGCCTGGGCCGAGTCCGGCGGCTTCGTGCTCTACGTCCCCGAGGTGGAAGCACTGACCAGGGCCAGGCAGCTCGACGAGCTCGAAGCCGCGGCCCGCGACCTGGTCTCCGAACTACTCGGCCTCGAACCCGGCACCATCGGCATCACCCTGCGCTTCGAGCGCCCCCACCCGTGACCGGGCCGGGCCTCGACGACCGGGACTGTCGGTGGCCGATGCCACTCTCAGGTCATGGGTGAACAGGGCGGCGGTCCGACAGGCGGCACTCTCACCGGCAGGGTGGCGCTCGTCGCCGGGGCCACCAGGGGCGCCGGGCGCGGCATCGCGACGCAGCTGGGGGCGGCCGGTGCCACGGTGTACGTGACGGGTCGCTCCGGCGGTGGGCAGCGCTCGGAGTACAACCGCCCGGAGACCATCGAGGAGACGGCCGAGCTGGTCACGGCGGCCGGGGGTCGGGGCATCCCGGTCCGGGTCGACCACCTGGAGGCCGGGCAGGTCCGCGATCTGGTGGCCCGGATCGACCGGGAGGCCGGCCGGCTGGACGTGCTGGTCAACGACATCTGGGGCGCCGAGCTGCTGTTCGAGTGGGACACCCCGGTCTGGGAGCACTCGCTGGATCGCGGCCTGCGGATGCTCCGCCTGGCCGTCGACACCCACCTGGTGACCAGCCACTTCGCCCTGCCGCTGTTGATTCGCCGGCCAGGCGGCCTGCACGTCGAGGTCACCGACGGCACCGCCGAGTACAACGCGGACACCTATCGGGTCTCCACGTTCTACGACCTGGCGAAGGCCTCGGTGATCCGGATGGCCTGGGCACTGGCCCACGAGCTACGCCCGCACGGGGCGACCTCGGTCGCACTGACCCCGGGCTGGCTGCGCTCGGAGATCATGCTCGACACGTTCAAGGTCACCGAGGCGAACTGGCGGGACGCACTTGCCGAGCAACCGCACTTCTGCATCTCGGAGTCGCCGGCCTTCGTCGGGCGCGCGGTCGCCGCGCTGGCGGCCGACCCCGAGGTGTCCCGCTGGTCCGGCCGGTCGCTGTCCAGCGGGCAGCTGGCGAAGGAGTACGGCTTCACCGACCTGGACGGCAGCCGCCCGGACGCCTGGCGCTACCTGCCCGAGGTGCAGGACGCGGGCAGGCCCGCCGACGCCACCGGATACCGCTGAATCAACCGCGCCGGCCGTCCACGCCCGGCACTGCTGCTCTGGCACATGGGCGTGCGTTAGACGGGCGCCGGGCCGACGGACTCGGCGCCGGCCGCGGGCTCGGCGGCCGCCAGTTCACGGATGAGCCGGGTGGCGCCGACCAGCAGGTACCCGCCGGTGAACACACCCAGCGCCGCCGCGGCGCGGGTCGGCACGTCGCGGCGGACCAGGTGACCGACGGCGGTCAGCGTGTCCGAGCCCGGCGAGACCAGTGCCCAGGCCCCGAGCACGATCCGGCCGGCGGCCAGCCCGACGAGCGGGTCTACCCGCCGACTTCCGTCGCTGTTCATGCCCCTGAGGTTCATGCCCGCGATGCTGGCCGGGCACGCACTCCGCCCGCAATTACCCCGGAGGTAAGCCTACGGTCCGCGGACCTCCCGGCCGCGGCACCGGGCGGCGCGGCGAACGGAGCGGTGGCGCCGCCGGCCGACCGGCGTAGCGTCGGTGACCATGACGTCGTCCGTGCCACTGGATCGCGTGCAGCTCGGCCACCTGCGCCACT
>DASYLM010000147.1:0-3823 GCA_036009565.1 Pseudonocardia sp.
CAGGGCGTTCCGTGCGGACAGGGCGGCGGACGGGACGCGGGCCGGGCTCATCGCGGGCATCCCGAGCGAGGTGACGGAGTCGCCGATGGGACGCGCGGCGTTCGGCTTGCACCGGTCCTTGCAGGCACCGTCGGTGGAGCAGCACAGCGACGTTGTCGGCCAGCGTCATCGCGCGTCCCTTCGCCGTCCGATGGGTACGGCGGGACGCTAAAAATCGAGTGTTTCCTGCGCGTAACGGTGCCCGTTGCGCCCCGTTACGCCGCAGTCGGCGCAGCTGCGCGGAGCTGACCAGCGGAAACGGTCGGCGCTGTGGTCGCAGCGCCGGAACTGTGCGTGTTGCGCCGGGTCACTCGCCGCTGCTGAGCACCTGGTCCAGGTCGAAACGCACCGGTCGCTGCAGCTGGCCGTAGGTGCAGGAGGCCGGCTCGCGGTCCGGGCGCCAGCGGACGAACTGGGTGGTGTGCCGGAACCGGGGACCCTCCATGTAGTCGTAGCGCACCTCGACCACCCGCTCCGGGCGCAGCGGGACGAACGACAGGTCCTTGCCGGCGTTCCACCGGCTGGTCTCGCTCTTGCGCGGGGTGCGGTGCCCCTCCTCCTGCCGCGCCCACGCCCACGGATGGTCGTCGAAGGTGGTGACCAGCGGCTGCAGCTCGGTGAACAGCTCCCGGCGCCGGGTCATCGGGAACGCCCCGACCACGCCCACCGAGACCAGGCCCCGATCCGGGTCGGTCTCGTCGAACAGCCCCAGCAGCAGCGAGCCGATCGCGTCCGGCCCGGACTTGTGCACCCGGAAGCCGGCGAGCACGCAGTCCGCCGTGCGCTCGTGCTTGATCTTGGCCATCACCCGCTTGTCCGGCTGGTAGGTCAGCTCCAGCGACTTGGCGATCAGCCCGTCGAGACCCGCGCCCTCGAACTGCTCGAACCACCGGCCGGCCAGCTCGATGTCCTGGGTGGCCGGCGTGACGTAGATCGGCGGCTCGGCCTTGACCAGGGCCTCCTCGAGCGCGGCGCGGCGCTGGGCCAGTGGCTCACGCATCAGGTCCCGGTCGCCGAGGGCGAGCAGGTCGAAGGCGATGAAGCTGGCCGGCGTCTGCCCGGCCAGCAGCTTGACCCGGCTGGCGGCGGGGTGGATCCGCTGTTGCAGTGCCTCGAAGTCCAGCCGGTTGGCCTCGGTGTCGGCGATCACGATCTCGCCGTCGATCACCGCGCGGTCCGGGAAGTTGGCCTTGACCGCCTCGACGACCTCGGGGAAGTACCGGGTCATCGGCCGCTCGTTGCGGCTGCCGATCTCGACGTCGTCGCCGTCCCGGAAGATGATCGACCGGAAGCCGTCCCACTTGGGCTCGTAGTGCTGCCCGGCCGGGATGGAACCGGTGGGCTTGGCCAGCATCGGCTTGATCGGCGGCATCACGGGCAGCTGCATCCGGACATCCTGCCCGTAGGCCGGTCGGTGGTCGAGGTCGTTAACGGGGGAGACCCGGTCAGGGGTCCTCGTCCGGCGGCGGTGGCGACTCGGCGCCCGCCCGCTCGTCCCGCTCCGCCCACTCCAGCAGCTCGTCCAGCGAGTACACCGCGTCGTCGATGCCGGCGTGCAGGTCGCCCAGCTCGGCGAACCGGGCCGGCATCGTGGCGATGGTGAAGTCGCCCGGCTCGGCGTCCGGGATCTCGTCCCAGGTGATCGGGGCGGACACCACGGCCTCGGGCACGCCGCGCACCGAGTAGGCGCAGGCGATGGTGTGGTCGCGCGCGTTCTGGTTGTAGTCGACGAACACCGAGGCGGGGTCGCGGTCCTTGCGCCACCAGGTCAGGTCGACCAGCTCACCGGCCCGGCGCTCCACCTCGCGGGCGAAGGCGTGTGCCGCGCGGCGCACGTCGGAGAAGCCGTGGTCCGGCTCGATCCGCACGTAGATGTGCATGCCCTTGCCGCCCGAGGTCTTCGGCCAGCCCACCGCGCCCAGCTCGTCGAGCACCTCGTGCGTCACCTCGGCAACCCGGCGCACGTCGGCGAAGCCGGCCTGTGGCATCGGGTCCAGATCGATGCGCCACTCGTCCGGCTTCTCGACGTCGGCGCGGCGGGAATTCCAGGGGTGGAACTCCACGGTGGACATCTGCACCGCCCAGATCACGTCCGCCGGGTGCGTCACGCACAGCTCGTAGGCGTGCCGGTTGTAGCGGGGGAACTCCACCCGCACGGTCTGCACCCAGTCCGGGGCACCGCGGGGCAGCCGTTTCTGGTGCACCTTCTCGCCGGTGACGCCGGTGGGGAAGCGGTGCAGCATGCAGGGGCGCTCGAACAGGGCGCGCACCACGCCCTCGCTCACCGCCAGGTAGTAGCGGGCCAGGTCCAGCTTGGTCTCCCCGCGCGCGGGGAAGTACACCCGGTCGGGGTTGCTGATCCGGACCGTGCGGTCGCCGACCTCCAGCTCCACCGCCGCCGCGCCCGACACCGGTACGCCGCTCGTCCTAGCCGTGCCGACCCGGGCGCCGGCTCAGCGCCGCCAGGAGTTCTTCTGCTGCCGGGAGTGCCGGATCAGCCCGTAGGCCGTGCCGAGGGCGATGCCGACGAGGTAGATGTCCTCGATGTGGCCCTCGTGGTTGCCGATGGTCATCAGCAGCAGCAGCGCCACGGAGAACCAGCCGGCGATGACGGTGCCGCGCGGGAAACCGCCGTGCCAGCCCCAGGCCGCCGACGGCTCGTCCTCGGGGTCCACCGTCGCCGGGGCCCGCCCGTTCGACTTGGCCAGATCCTGCCCGGTGCCTGCCACCACGCCTCCACCTGCTGTTGTGCCGCCGCGTCAGCCGCCCGGAGCCCGGTGCCGGCCGGCACTGGGACAGGGGAACGCGATGACCATGGTGGCACACAGGCGCTCTGCCGGCGTGTCCGGGACAATGTGACGTGATGACGACTCGCGGGGTGTTGCTGCTGGGTTCCACCGGCTCGATCGGGACCCAGGCGCTGGACGTTGCCCGGGCCAACCCGGAGCGGTTCCGGGTCACCGGTCTGGCCGCCGGCGGATCCACGGCGGCCGGTGTGGCGCTGCTCGCGGAGCAGGTGGCCGAGTTCGCGGTGCCCCGGGTCGCGGTGGCCAGCGAGGCGGCGGCCGCCGAGCTGCGGGGGGTGCTGCGGGCCCGGTCGGTGGCCGCCGAGGTGCTCGGCGGCGCCGACGCGGTGACCGACCTGGTCGGGTCCACCCCGTCCGACGTGGTGCTCAACGGCATCACCGGCTCGCGCGGGCTGCGCCCGACCCTGGCCGCGCTGGCCACCGGTGCCACCCTCGCGCTGGCGAACAAGGAGTCGCTGGTGGCCGGCGGGCCGCTGGTGACCCGGGCGGCGGCGCCCGGGCAGATCGTCCCGGTGGACTCAGAGCACTCCGCCCTGGCCCAGTGCCTGCGCGGCGGCCGCGCCGAGGAGGTGGCCAAGCTGGTGCTGACCGCCTCGGGCGGCCCGTTCCGCGGCCGGCGGCGCGAGGAGCTGGCCTACGTCACCCTGGACGAGACGCTCAAGCACCCGACCTGGGCCATGGGCCCGGTGGTCACCATCAACTCGGCCACCCTCGTCAACAAGGGGCTGGAGCTGATCGAGGCGCACCTGCTCTTCGACGTGCCCTACGACCGGATCGACGTGGTGGTGCACCCGCAGTCGGTGATCCACTCGATGGTCACCTTCTACGACGGCGCCACCATCGCCCAGGCGTCGCCGCCGGACATGCGGCTGCCGATCTCGCTCGGCCTGGACTGGCCGAATCGGGTGCCCGGCGTCGGCGTGCCGCTCGACTGGACCACCGCGCAGGCGTGGACCTTCGAGCCCCTGGATGAGGAG
>DASYLM010000148.1:0-5576 GCA_036009565.1 Pseudonocardia sp.
CATCCACCCCGGCCTGCCAACTGGGTGAGCAGGGCACCAGCGTCAACGACCGCGCCCCGCCCTCGACGTAGGGCCGCAGGAAGTCGGCGACCTGCGCGGGTGTGCCGGCCGGGCAGAGCCGCTCGAACCTGTCGAACGGCAGCTTGTACAGCGCCTGCATCTTCTCCGCGACCAGGTCCCGGGCCACCGAGGCGTCGTCGGCCAGCCCGCACCACACCTCGAAGCCGTGCTGTTCGGGCACCGGGCGACCCCGCTCCTGGGCAAGGGCGGCGATCTGGGCGACGAACTCGGCGAACTTGCGCGCCGAGACGAACATGGCCAGCCAGCCGTCGCCGTGCTCCACGGTGCGCCGCAGCGTCGCCTCGGACTTGCCGCCGATCAGGATCGGCACCTCGGGCTTCTGCGCCGGCAGCACCGCCGCCGCCGACAGCGTGAAGAACTCGCCGGCGTGGTCCACCACCTCACCGGCGGCCAGCCTGCGCAGCAGCCCGAGCGACTCGTCGATCCGCCGGCCCCGGGTCGCCGGGTCCACACCGCAGTTGCTCACCTCGGAGCGGTCCTCGCCGCCGACCCCGACGCCGAGGGCCAGCCGCCCGGGTGCCAGCGAGGTGAGCGAGGCCAGCGAGCGGGCCACCGTCATCGGGTGCCGCAGCGCGAGCTGGTACACCCCGATCAGCACCGACAGCCGGTCCTCGGTGGCCAGCGCGGCGGCCGCACCGAGCATCCCGTCGAACCCGGTACCGCCGTGGAAGCTCACGTGGTCGGCCACCACGACGTGATCGATCCCGGCGTCGGCGATCCGCCCGAGCAGCGCGCGCCGCTCGCCCGGGGACACGCTGAGCACCTGGTCGTGCACCGAGGTCCCGACCCTCAGCGCACCGCCGTTGACGGCACCGCTGTTGAGCATCCCTACACCATCGTGTAGCCGCCGCTGACGCTGAGCACCTGACCGGTGATCCACGCCGACAGCGGTGAGGCCAGGAACAGCACGGCACCGGCGATGTCGCCCGGCGCGCCGAGGCGGCCCAGCGGGTACGCCCTGGCCAGCTTCTCCGCCCCGCCCACCTGCTCGATGAACGCCGAGCTGCCCGGCGTCACCGTGGTTCCGGGCGCGACCGCGTTGGCCCGCACACCCTTGCGCCCGACCTCCTGAGCCAGGCTCTTGGTCACCGCGATCACCCCGGCCTTCGCGCCGGCGTAGACGCTCATCGAGTGCTCGCCGGTGCGCGCCGAGTCGGACGCGATGTTCACGATCCGGCCCCGGGTCTCCAGCAGGTCCGGCAGCGCGCCGCGCATCACGTTGATGGTGCCGATCAGCGTCACGTCGATGATCCGCTGAGTCTCCTCGGCGGTGGTGTCGGCGAACTTCTTGATCGTCCAGGTTGCGGCGTTGTTGACCAGTACGGACACCGGCCCCAGCTGCTCGCGCACGGACGCCAGCCCCTGTCGCACGGACTCCTCGTCGGCGATGTTCAGCTCCACGCCGATCGCGGTGCCGCCCTTGCCGGTGATCTGCTCGGCGACGCTCTTGGCGGCGGCGCCGGACAGGTCGGCGATGGCGACCTTGGCGCCGGCCTCGGCCAGCAGCATGGCGATTCCCTCACCGATACCGCTGCCCCCGCCGGTCACCACCGCGACGTCGGAGCTCAGGTCGATCTGCACACTCATGTCGTTGCCTCCGGGTCGCGAGTTCCGAGTGGTCCCGGGGGACCACTCGCCACTCACGGGGTAGTCAGTGCTGCTGGAAGTACCTGTCGAAGTCGGGCTGGCGCTTCTCGGCGAACGCGACGGCGCCCTCCTTGGCCTCGTCGGTCTGCAGGAAGGTGTCCAGGCCGGCGATCGCCAGCTGGGACAGCCCGCCCTGGTGATCGGTGTCGGCGTTGAACGAGTGCTTGAGGAAACGCAGCGCCGTCGGGCTGTAGCTGGCGATCTTCTCGCCCCACTCCTTGGCCGCCGGCAGCAGCTCCTCCTTGGGCACCACCTTGTTCACCAGACCCCAGCGCTCCGCGGTCACCGCGTCGTACTTGTCCAGCAGGAACCAGATCTCCCGGGCCCGCTTCTCCCCGACCACCCGGGCCAGGTACGCCGAGCCGAAGCCGCCGTCGAACGAGCCCACCCTCGGCCCGGCTTGGGCGAACGTGGCGTGTTCCGCGGCGATCGAGAGGTCGCACAGCACGTGCAGCACGTGGCCGCCACCGATCGCGATGCCGTTCACCGCCGCGATCACCGGCTTCGGCACGTCCCGGATCAGCCGGTGGAAGTAGGCCGCCTCGAACAGGCCGTTCTCGGTGGGACCGTAGTCGCCGGTCTCGGCGCGCTGCTTGACGTCGCCGCCGACGCAGAACGCACGCTCACCCGCTCCGGTGAAGATGATCGCGTGCACCGAGGTGTCCGCCCAGGCGCGCTTGAACGCGTGGATCAGTTCCTCGATGGTCTTGGCCCGGAAGGCGTTCATCCGCTTCTCCCGGTCGATCGTGATGACCGCGTTCGGCCCGTCGACCTCGTAGCGGACATCCTCGTAGGCGGCCGTCATGTCAGTCCTTCCACTGCCTGGGGGAATCGGTATCGGAAATCGGTATCGGGGTTCGGCACAGCTGGCATCTCAGAGTCGTTCGAGCAACGTGCCGGTACCCAGCCCGCCACCGCAGCACATGGTCACCAGTCCGTAGCGGCCACCGGAGCGGCGCAGTTCGTGCACGGCCTTGGTGGTCAGGACGCAGCCACTGCCGCCCAGCGGGTGTCCCATGGCGATCGCGCCGCCGTTCGGGTTCACCTTCGCCATGTCGACGTCGGTGTCCGCGGCCCAGGACAACACCACCGAGGCGAACGCCTCGTTGATCTCGACGAGGTCGACCTCGTCGATGCCCAGCTTGTTGCGGCGCAGCAGCATCGGCGTCACCTCGTGCGGCCCGAGCAGCATCATCACCGGGTCAACCCCGACCGTCGCGGTGTCCACGATCCGGGCCAGCGGCTCCAGGTTCAGCTCCGCCGCGCGCCGCTCGCTGGCGACCAGCACCGCACTCGCGCCGTCGGAGATCTGCGAGGCACTGCCGGCGGTGTGCACGCCGTCCGGGACCACCGTCTTCAACGCGGCGAGCGCCTCCGCGCTGGTCTCCCGCAGTCCCTCGTCGCGCGAGACCACGGCACCTTCCGGGTCGGTGATCGGCACGATCTGCCCGTCGAACCGCCCGTCGGCCCACGCGGCCGCTGCGCGCTGCTGCGAGCTGAGCCCGAGACCGTCGGCCTGCTCGCGCGTCACGCCCCACTTCTCGGCGATCCGCTCGGCGGCCTGGTACTGGTTCAGGAACTCGTAGCGCTTGAGGTAGTCCTTCGGCACCGGGCGGCCCAGGTCGAAGTCCTTGCGGAAGTTCGACCCGATCGGGATCCGGCTCATCGACTCGACGCCGCACGCCAGCGCGAGGTCCACCACGCCGGCACCGACCAGCGCGGACGCCAGGGTGAGCGCCTGCTGCGAGGACCCGCACTGCGCGTCCACCGTCGTCGCGGCCACCGACTCGGGCAGCCCTTCGGACAGCCACGCGGTGCGCGCCAGGTTGAACGACTGCTCGCCGACCTGGGCGACACAGCCGCCGATCACCTGCCCCACCGACGCCGGGTCCACCCCGGCCCTCTCCAGCGCGGCCCGCTGGACCCGGCCCAGCAGCGTCGCCGGATGGATCTGGGACAGCCCCTTGCCCCGGCGTCCGAGCGGGCTGCGTACCGCCGATACGATCACAGATTGCTCCACCACTCGATAATAGAGTGCTAGAGCTTTTATACTCAAGCGGTGACCGAGTATGAAGCCGTGAGCCACACCGTCGTCGACCGCGTTTTCCGGGTCAGCCTGAACCGCCCGCCGGCCAATGCACTGGGCCTGCCGCTGGTGACCGGCCTGGAGCGAGCCTTGGACAGCTTCGAGAAGTCCGATGCCCGCGTGCTCGTCATCACATCCGCCCTGGACGGGTTCTTCGCCGCCGGGGCGGACATCAAGCTGATGGGGTCCTTCTCCGGAGCGGGCGGCGCGGCGGACTTCGCCGCCTACGGCGAGCAGCTGCGCGGCCCGCTGAACCGCCTCAGCGCGTCGGAGCGGCCGTCCATCGCCGCCATCGAGGGTCTCGCGCTCGGCGGTGGCCTCGAGCTCGCGCTGGCCTGCACCCTGCGGGTCGGCTCGCGCACCGCCCGGCTTGGCCTGCCGGAGGCCAAGCTGGGGCTGATCCCCGGCGCCGGGGGCACCCAGCGGCTGCCCCGCCTGGTCGGCCGGGGCCGCGCGCTGGACATCATGCTCACCGCCCGGGACGTGCTGGCCGAGGAGGCGTACACGATCGGACTGCTGGACCGCCTGGTCGAGCCAGGCACCGCGGCGGGCGAGGCGGTGGCGCTGGCCGCGACACTGTGCGGCCGCTCGGGCGCCGCGCTGACCCAGATCATGCGGTGCGTCGACGACTCCGCCGACCTGCCCCTGGAGCAGGGCCTGGCCCGCGAGGCGGAGCGGGTGAACGAGCTGTACACCGGACCGGAGGCAACCGAGGGCCTGGGGGCCTTCCTGGCGAAGAGGCGGCCGAACTATGTCTGAACAGCACGCCACGTCGGACCAGCTGGCCACGTCTGACCAGCAGGCCATGTCTGACCAGCACGCCACGTCTGACCAGCAGGCCATGTCTGAGCAGGCCACGTCTGACCAAATGGCCACGTCCGAGCGGCTCGCCAGCCGGGGCATCACCGTGTTGCGCGGCGGGGTCGAACAGATCGCGGCGGCGGCCGGGGCGGCGGAGCGCCTCGGCTTCCACTCGGTCTGGTCGCCGGAGTTCTACACCCGCTCGGCGGTGGTCACGCTGGCCCGGATGGCCGGCACCACGACCACCGCCAGGATCGGCAGCTCGATCGCCTACGGGGTGGGCCGCTCGCCACTGACCATCGCCACCGAGGCGCGCAGCCTGGACGAGGTGAGCGGCGGCCGACTGGTGCTCGGCCTCGGAACCGGCACCCGGCGGATGATGCACGACTGGCACGGCGAGACCCCGGACGGGCCGGCCTCGCGGATGGAGGAGCTGGTGCCGCTGCTGCGCCGGCTGTGGCGGCTGCACGAGGGCCCGGTGCGCCACGACGGGCGGTTCTACCACGTGGACATCAAACCGACCGCCGAGGTGGACGCACCGCTGCGCGCGGAAATCCCGGTCTACACCGCCGGGGTGAACGCGCGGATGGTCGAGGTGGCCGGGTGGGTCGCGGACGGCTTCCTGGGGCACCCGCTGTTCGCCCCGAACTACGTCGATGAGGTGGTCCGGCCGGCGATTGCCACCGGCGCCGCGAAGGCCGACCGGGACCCCGCCCAGGTCGCGGTGTGCGGTGTGGTGATCTGTGCGGTCGCCGACGACGAGGAGCAGGCCCGCCGCGAAGTGGCCGGCCAGCTGGCCTTCTACACCGCACCCAAGGCCTACGCCCCGGTGCTGGCGCTGGCCGGTTTCGACGCCGCCGCCTCGGCGATCCGGGCGGCGTTCGCGGCCGGTGACCACGAAGCGATGGTCGCCGCCGTACCCGACGCCATGATCGACGCCCTCGCGGTGGCCGGTACCCCG
>DASYLM010000149.1:0-5323 GCA_036009565.1 Pseudonocardia sp.
CACCGGCTCGACGGCGTCGACGGCCTGCTGGCGCCGGTCTTCAGCTGGACCGACCCGTGCACCGACGGGTACACCGTGGACGGCGACGGCCGGGCCACCGCGATCCGCGCCCACTACGGCTCACGGGGACGGAGGTAACCATGGATTTCGCGGAGCACGAGGACCACCGAGCGATCCGGGCCGCGGTGCGGGACGTCTGCAAGCAGTTCGACGACGACTACTGGATGCACCTGGACGCGGAGCACAAGTTCCCCTGGGAGTTCTACCGGGAGATGGCCAGGGGCGGCTGGATCGGCATCGCCATCCCGGAGGCCTACGGCGGCGGCGGGCAGGGCATCACCGAGGCGTCACTGGTGCTCGAGGAGGTCGCCGCGTCCGGGGCCTGCATGAACGGTGCCAGCGCGATCCACCTGTCGATCTTCGGCATGCACCCGGTCGTGCTGCACGGCAGCGAGGAGCTCAAGCAGCGGGTACTTCCCCCGGTCGCCTCCGGTGAGCTGCACGTGGCGTTCGGGGTGACCGAGCCGGACGCCGGCCTGGACACCACCTCGATCAGCACCCGCGCGGTCCGGGACGACTCCGGCGACTCCCCCGGCTACCGGATCCACGGCCGCAAGGTGTGGACCTCCAAGGCGCTCGAGTCGGACAAGGTACTGCTGCTCACCCGCACCACGCCGAAGGCCGAGTGCGCCAAGCCGACCGAGGGCATGACCCTGTTCGTGGCCGACCTGAAGGACCCGGCGGTACACATCACCGCGATCCCCAAGCTCGGGCGCAACGCGGTGGCCTCCTGCGAGGTGGTCTACGACGGGCTGCGGGTGGCGGAGCGGGACCGGGTCGGCGAGGAGGGCAAGGGCTTCCGGTACCTGCTCGACGGGCTGAACGCGGAACGGGTGCTGGTCGCCTCCGAGGCACTGGGCATCGGCCGCGCCGCGGTGCGCAGGGCGGTGGCGTACGCGAAGGAGCGGGTGGTGTTCGGCCGCGCGATCGGGCAGAACCAGGGCATCTCGTTCCCGCTCGCCGAGTCGCACGCCCGGCTGCGCGCCGCCGAGCTGGCCATCCGCGAGGCGTCCTGGCGGGTCGATCAGCGGCTGCCCTCGGGCGAGCAGGCGAACACCGCCAAGTTCCTGGCCGCCGACGCCGCGTTCACGGCGGCCGACGCCGCGGTGCAGACGCACGGCGGGTTCGGCTACGCCTCGGAGTACCACGTGGAGCGGTACTTCCGGGAGGCCCGGCTGCAGAAGCTGGCACCGGTGCCGCAGGAGATGGTGCTCAACTACATCGCCGAGCACGTACTCGGCCTGCCGAAGTCCTACTAGGGAGCCCAGGTGACCCGCGTGACGCAGCACGGCGCGAGTGCGCCCTTCCCGCTGGCCGGGGTGCGGGTGCTCGACCTGTCCCGGGCGCTCTCCGGGCCGTACGTGGGTCGGCTGCTCTCCGACCTGGGCGCCGAGGTGGTCAAGGTCGAGGTACCCGGCACCGACATCACCCAGGCCTTCGGGCCGCGCACCCACGGGCACTCCGGGCTGTACGTGCAGGTCAACACGGGCAAGACGAACATCTCGCTGGACCTGGCCACCGAGCCCGGCGCGGAGCTGCTGCGTGAGCTGGCCGGCCGGGCGCACCTGGTGGTGGAGAACTTCCGGCCCGGCACGCTGGACCGGCTCGGCGTCGGCTGGCCGGCGCTGTCCGGGCGCAACCCGTCGCTGGTGATGCTGTCCATCTCCGGGTTCGGCCAGTGGGGGCCGGAGGCGGCACGGCAGGCCTACGCCCCGGTGCTGCACGCCGAGACCGGGCTGCTCGGCCGGCAGGCCGAGGTCGACGGCGCGAAGCCGAACGACCTGGTGATGTCGCTGGCCGACTCGGTGGCCGGCTTGCACGGGATGATCAGCGTGCTCGCCGCGCTGCGGGTTGCCGAGCAGACCGGCGCCGGTCAGCACATCGACCTGTCGATGTTCGAGGCGATGCTGGCCACCGACGACTACACGCACTACAGCCTGGAGGGCACCTACCCGGTGTGGCCGGCCCGGGGCACCATCTACGAGATCGCCGGCGGGCCACTGCTGGTCGCCGGTGACCTCAAGTTCCTGTGGCACCGGCTGTCCAGGGGACACGGCCTGACCGACCCGGACCCGACGGCCGAGACCTCCGTCCGGATCGCCGCCAGGGCGCAGGTGATCAAGGACTGGGTCGAGGGGTTCACCGACCGCGCCTCGGCGATCGCCGCGCTGGAGAGCGCCGGGGTGGCCTACGCCGAGATCCGTACCCCGGCGACCCTGATGGAGTCCCCCACCGCGGTCGCCAGGGAGGTGTCCGCCCAGGTGGACGACCGCGACGGCGGCACCCGCCCGGTGATCCGGATGCCGTACCGGTTCTCCGCCGCCTCGTGCGAGCCGCGCGCCGGTGCGGCGTACGTCGGCGAGCACAACGCCGACGTACTCGGCCGGTGGCTCGGGCTGGCCGCCGAGCAGGTCGCCGACCTGGAACGCGACGGCGCGCTGCTGCCGGCGCAGCTGCCCGCGCCCGCGGAGGGAACCCGATGAGCAACACGAGACCGGTCCGGATCGGCAACTGCTCCGGCTTCTACGGCGACCGCATCGAGGCCGCCAGGGAGATGGTCGAGGGCGGCCCCATCGACGTGCTCACCGGCGACTACCTCGCCGAGCTGACCATGCTCATCCTGTGGAAGGCCAGGCAGAAGGACCCGGCCGCCGGCTACGCGCGGACCTTCCTCACCCAGCTCGAACACGTCCTGGGCACCTGCCTGGACCGGGGTATCCGGATCGTCAGCAACGCCGGCGGACTGAACCCGGCCGGGTTGTCCGAGCAGATCCACCAGCTCGCCGAGCGGCTCGGGCTGCACCCCAGGGTGGCCCACCTGACCGGTGACGACCTGGTGGACCGCCTCGACGAGCTCGCCGCGGCCGGGGTCGACCTGGCCAACCTGGACACCGGGCAGCCACTCGCCGACTCCGACCGCAAGCCCATCTCGGCGAACGCCTACCTGGGCGGCTGGGGTATCGCGGAGGCACTCGGGGCGGATGCCGACATCGTGGTCTGCCCCCGCGTCACCGACGCATCGCTGGTGGTCGGCCCGGCGGCCTGGTGGCACGGCTGGGCCCGCGACGACTTCGACGCACTGGCCGGTGCGGTCGCCGCCGGGCATGTGATCGAGTGCGGCCCGCAGGCCACCGGCGGCAACTACTCGTGGCTGTCCGAGATCACCGACCGGCGCTACCCCGGCTTCCCGATCGCCGAGGTCGCCGCCGACGGCGGTAGCGTGATCACCAAGCACGACGACACCGGCGGGCTGGTCTCGGTCGGCACGGTCACCGCGCAGCTGCTGTACGAGATCGCCGCGCCCGAGTACCTCAACCCGGACGTGACGGCGCACTTCGACACGCTGAGCCTGACCCAGGAGGGGCCGCACCGGGTGCGCATCGACGGCACCCGGGGCAGCGCGCCGCCGGAGACCCTGAAGGTCGCGCTGAACCAGCTCGGCGGCTACCGCAACACGATGACGCTGGTGCTCACCGGCTTGGACATCGAAGAACGGGCCGCCTACGCGGAGAAGCTGCTGTTCGAGGTGCTCGGCGGCAGGGACCGGTTCGCCGAGACCGACGTGCGGCTGCTGCGCTTCGACCACCGGGACGCCGCGACGAACCCGGAGGCCACCGCGCACCTGCGGATCACCGTGAAGGACCCGGACCCGCGCAAGGTCGGCCGGGTGTTCTCCAACGCCACCATGGAGCTGGCCCTCGGCGGCTACGCCGGCTTCCACACCACCACCCCGCCCAGCCCCGAGGCCGCCTACGGGGTGTACTGGCCGGCCCTGGTGCCCAGCCGATTCGTCACCCAGACCGCCGTACTCCCGGACGGAACCGAGCGTGCCATCCCCCACACCCACCCCCGCGAGTCGGGGATTCCGTCCGGGCGAGTCGGGGATTCTGTCAGCCCGGTGCCAGCGGCGCCGGGCACCGCGCCGGCCGCGGCGGACTTCGGGCCGACCCAGCGGGCTCCGCTCGGCACGCTGTGCGCGGCGCGCTCGGGGGACAAGGGCGGCAACGCCAACGTCGGGCTGTGGACCCGTACCGCCGACCAGTACGCCTGGCTGCGCGAACACCTCACCGTGGCCACGTTCCGCGACCTGCTGCCGGAGGCCGCCGAGCTCGTCGTGCAGCGCCACGAGCTGCCGAACCTGTTCGCGCTGAACTTCGTCGTGGTCGGCCTGCTCGGCGAAGGCGTCGCGTCCAGCACCCGACCGGATCCGCAGGCCAAGGGGCTCGGCGAATACCTGCGTTCCCGGCTGACCGACATCCCGACCGGGCTGATCGCTCCCAGCTGACTCCGAGCCGTCACTGACTCGGGTGAACGACAGGCCCTCCTACCAGCGCAATGCGCACCGTCGGCCTAGCCCGTTCGTTGCACCAGGAAGAGGTGTCGGGTCACCGAGGACTTGACCGCGCCCTGGAGAGGACAGAACCGAGCATGAACCACACTGCCCGGCGTGCATTGCGAGCGGGAGTCAGCGTCGTCGGCCTGGCCGCGCTCGGCGCTTCCCTCACCGGCACCGCGTATGCCGCGACCGGCGCCACCGCGGTTCCCGACCAGGCCCAGCAGCAGGACCCGGCAGCCGCACTGCCCGGCGCCGCGCCGAGCAGCTCCGCCGGTGGCGCGCAGAACCTGCACAGCTTCGAGCTGCCCACCACCGCGGCCATGCCGGGCTCGACGTCGGTGCCCGCGGCCAACCCGCTGACCAGCTCCGACTCCAACTCGGACGACAGCTGCGGGCCGTCCCACGCCGCGCACGACTACTCCTTCGGCTACAACGGCGACAAGTCCGATGACGGGGCCTACGACAGCGACGACGAGGACGCCGACTGCACCGGTTTCCAGGGCGACGACGAGTCGAACGGGTACAACGGCTACACCGGCAAGGACCAGGACCGACTGGACGAGAACCACTACCGCTTCGCACCGCTGTAACCCGCGGCGGCCACGACGGTCCCCTAGACCCACTCTCCATTCGCCGGGTGCGGCAGAGGCCCTCGCTCCACCTCGGTGGACCGGGGGCCTCCGTCGTTCCCCTGTGAGTGCTATTGGTCGCTATAGCGACCAATACCACTCACAGGTCACCAGGTCCGTCAGCCGGCGGCGAGCAGGGCGCGGACCTCGGCCACCCCATCCACCCCGGCCTGCCAACTGGGTGAGCAGGGCACCAGCGTCAACGACCGCGCCCCGCCCTCGACGTAGGGCCGCAGGAAGTCGGCGACCTGCGCGGGTGTGCCGGCCGGGCAGAGCCGCTCGAACCTGTCGAACGGCA
>DASYLM010000150.1:0-3289 GCA_036009565.1 Pseudonocardia sp.
CCGACCCTGGCGAACTCGCCGTTCATCCGGCCCACGGTGAGCTCGATGTCGTCGCGCATCTGCTGGTAGTGCTCGACGCGCTCCCGGCTCGGCGTGGCCAGCTGCACCATGACCGTGTCCGAGGCATCGATCCGGCCGTCCATCAGCAGCTCGTGGAACGCGTGCAGCCGCAGGTTGATGCCCTTGGTGTAGTCCAGCCGGTCCACCCCGAGCACGACCCGCTTCGGGTTGCCGAGGTCGTCGCGGATCTGCGCGGCCCTGGCCCGCACCGCCGGTGTCCTGGCCAGTTTGTCCAGCGCCGTCGAGTCGATCGAGATCGGGAACGCGCCCACCTTCACGGTGCGCCCGTCGTAGGCGATCTCACCGGGCCGCCCGCCGGTGCCGGTGGTGCTGCCGGAGAGCCGGCTGCCGGCAAGGTGGGCGGCCAGCCAGCGGAAGTTGCGGACGCCGCCGGGGGTGTGGAAGCCGACCAGGTCGGCGCCGAGCAGTCCCTGCACGATCTGGGTCCGCCAGGGCAGCTGCATGAACAGCTCGGTGGGCGGGAACGGGATGTGCAGGAAGAACCCGATCCGCAGGTCGGGGCGCAGCTCGCGCAGCTGACCGGGGACGAGCTGCAGCTGGTAGTCCTGGATCCACACGGTGGCGCCCGGCGCGGCGACCTTGGCGGCGGCCTCGGCGAACCGCTGGTTGATCTGCACGTAGGTGTGCCACCAGGCCCGGTGGAACACCGGCGGTGCGACCACGTCGTGGTACAGCGGCCACAGCGTGGCGTTGGAAAAGCCCTCGTAGTACTCGTTGACCTCGTGCTCGGACAGCGGGACCGGGTACAGCAGCAGCCCGTCCTGTACCTCGGGCTCGACGTCCACGTCGGACATCCCGGCCCAGCCGACCCACGCGCCCTCGCGGCCGTGCAGCATCGGCTCCAGCGCGGTCACCAGGCCGCCGGGGCTGCGTTTCCAGGACTGGCTGCCGTCCTCGCCGACGACGAGGTCGACGGGCAGCCGGTTGGCCACCACGATGAAGTCGGACAAGCCACTTTGGTTCACGACCACCGACCCTACTTCGCCCCGGCGCTCGGTGCGGAGACCGGCGTGGGTGGCTTCAGTGTGTTGGTCACCCACTCGCCGAGCGCCACCCCGCCGGCCAGCGCCAGTCCGATGGCCAGCGCGAGCATCACGGTGACCAGTCCGTCGGTCACCCCGGTCACCGCGAGCTGGTAGAAGCCCTGGTAGGCGGTGAGACCGGGGAGCAGGGGGGTGATCGCGCCGAGGGTGATGACCAGCCGGGGCACGCCGGTCAGCCGGTGCAGCAGGCCGGAGACGATGCCCAGCCCGATCGCCGCGATACCGGTGGCCACCACCGGGCCGAACTGGGCCTGGGTCAGCAGGGTGTAGATCACCCAGGCGGCCGCGCCGGTGCCGGCCGCCGACGGCAGGTAGCGCACCGGGGAGTAGCTGGCCAGCGCGAACAGCCCGGAGGTCATCCCGGCGGCGAACGCCCGCACCGCGAGGGACAGGTTGCTGCTGGGCAGCGGGCCGACCACCGAGAGCTCGACGCCGAACACCAGCGCGGCCTTCAGTACCAGCACCACGCCGCCGAGCAGACCGGCGGAGAACATGGTGATCTCGCCGGCCCGGCCGGCCGCGGTGAGGAAGAACCCGTCGATGGCGTCGCGCACCGCGCCGACCACGGACAGCCCGGACAGCAGCACGGTCAGCGCGGCGGCCACCACCAGGGAAGGTTGTACGCCGGCCGGCAGCAGCGAGAAGTAGAGCAGCGTCGCGGTGATCCCGGTGGCCAGCAGTGCACCGGTCATCTGCTGGAAGAACATCGGCAGCTGGTACCTGTTGAGCACCCGGCCGATCCGGTCGATCACGCCGGTGGCGAAGAAGGCCACCACCGAGGCGACCGGCCCACCGCCGAGCAGCACGGCCACCGAGGCGGCCATCCCGGACCAGGCCAGCGTGGTCAGCCAGCGCGGGTAGGGGTGGCGGGCGCGGGTGATGGCGTCCAGCTCGGTGGCGGCCTCGGTGAAGCCGAGCACCTCGCGCTCGACGCGGTTCACCAGCCGTGCCAGGTCGGTGAGCCGGGTCAGGTCCATCGACCGGTAGCGCACCAGCCGCATGGTGGTCACCGGCGGCGCCACCATGCCCCGGTGGCAGCTCATGGTGATGGAGGTGAAGGTGATGTCCACCTCGCAGGTCGGCAGACCGCCCGCATCGGCCAGCCGCAGCATGGTCGCGGTGGTCTCGCCGACGCCCTCGCCGCTGGACAGCAGTACCTCGCCGATCCGCATGGCCAGGTCGAGCACCTGCAGTACCTGGCTGTCGTCGGGCACGCTGGGGCCGGCCTCGGGTGCCGCCCCCGGGAGCAGGACCGCTTCGGTGGTCACCCCGTTGTCGCTGTGCCGCAGGTGCCACCGGCCGTTCAGGTCGTGCAGCCACCCGCCCCGATGCCCATTGGGCACGGGCTGGCTTTCGAGCTGGGCCTCGGGCGGGCGGTGGGCCGGCGTCCGCCGGCGCAGTGCCAGCCGAGCCCGCTGGCCGAATCTGGTCACCGCGCCAGGTCACCGCCCGTCGAGGTCCGCGCCCGTCCCCGCTCGGCTTCGGCGAGCGGTAGCGCACGCTCGGTGATCGACGGTGTCATGGTGTCCAGGGTAGGGGCGGGGATGCCATGATTATCCCGTCGCGGCAGTGACGTCGCGCGCGCCGGTGTAGCTCAGTGGTAGAGCAATCGCCTTGTAAGCGATAGGTCGTCGGTTCGACCCCGACCACCGGCTCCAGTTCTGACCAGAGCTTTCACTTGAGCTGTGATCGTCGGATTCTCCAACGTGACGTCACATGTGACGCGAGTTCGCTCAGTATTGCCTGATGGCAGGGCTTCCGACTACGGGTGCGAAGCGAGCTCGCGGCGGCATCGACACCCGGATGGCCGCCGGTATCCGGCGCGTGTCGTGCGCGCGAATGTGACCGACCCTGATTCGTTCCGTCCTCACCTTGTCGGCATCGCCCGTGTGGAGGCGCCCGCGGATACCAGTGAGGGCGAAAGCTGGATCGGGGGGTATGAGCTAGAGGTCCGCGCGACCGACGCCAGCGGGGGTGATGTCGCCTCGCTGATCCTCCGCTGGGATCGCTGAGACGGACCCTGACCAGATGGGCGCTGCGGCAACCTTCACACGGAACGAGGTATCGCCATGCAGCTGCTCGACGACCACGTAGTACTCATCCTGGGCGGCGGATCCGGCCTCGGGCTGGGGATCGCCCGCCACTTCCGCGCCGAGGGCGCGCAG
>DASYLM010000151.1:0-3099 GCA_036009565.1 Pseudonocardia sp.
CTGGGACGTCGACTTCGCCGCCCTGGGTCGGCGCCCGATCGCGGCCAGCGGGGACCACGCCGCCGACGTCGGGATCCGACTCAGCTACGCCGACCTCGAACACCACACCGAAACCGACCCGCTCGCCGCCTTGGACCGCCTGCCGGCGGGCGACGTCGACGTGGTCGCCAACTACACCGCCTTCTACACCCTCCAACAACGGTTGGGTGCCGGGCGCTGAGCCCTCGCGACGCGATGACGCTGAACAACGCATGACGAGCGACTCGTCAGTCCTGATCGGGCTGCTGCTGCCCGATGTACTCGGCACCTACTCGGACTCCGGCAACGCCACCGTGCTGGCGCAGCGCCTGCGCTGGCGCGGCATCCCGGCCGAGGTGCTGCGCTGCACCGCCGGGCAGGACCCACCCACCGGGTGCGACATCTACCTGCTCGGTGGCGGCGAGGACACCGCCCAGCTGTTCGCCGCGAGCTGGCTGCGCAGCCACCGGGCGCTGTGCCGGGCCATGGAGCGGGGCGGAGTGACCCTGGCGGTCTGCGCCGGCCTGCAGATCCTGGGCCACACCATGGCGGACGGCAGCGGCCGCGACCACCCCGGCGCCGGGCTGCTCGACATCACCACCCGGCCGAGGCGCCGCCGGGCCATCGGCAACATCGTCACGGACTGCCACCTGCCGGGCGTCGGCCAGCTGTGCGGGTTCGAGAACCATCGCGGCGCCACGTCCCTCGGCCGGGATGCGCGCCCGCTGGGCCAGGTCGTCGACGGCATCGGGAACGGCACCACCCCGTTCGGCCGGGCGGCCGTCGAGGGTGTGCTGAGCGAGCGGATCATCGGCACCTACCTGCACGGCCCCGTGCTGGCCCGCAACCCGGCGCTGGCCGATCACATCCTGGTCCGGGCCACCGGCGGGCCGCTGCCGCCGCTCGAGCTGCCCGACCAGGGGGCGCTGCGCGAGATGTACCTCTGACCCAGGCCCGCTCGACATAGGACCCACGTAGCCGCGGAAGTGGCCAGCTCCGCTGTGGAAAGTAGCCAGATTGGCGTGGCACCAACAGCACCGCCGCCACACCAGACTTCCGTGCATGGTCCTGGCAGGAGATGCTCACCGATGACCGCTCACCCGCTGGATCCGCTGTCCGAGGACGAGTTCCGCCAGGTCGCCCGGATCCTGCGCCGCGACCGCGAGGTTGCCCGGCCGCGGTGGCGGATCGCCTCGATCGAGCTCGCCGAGCCGGCCAAGCAGCTGGTCCGGGAGTTCCGGCCCGGCGACCCGATCGAGCGCCGGGCCCGGGTGGTGCTGTGGAGCACGGAGACCGGCTCCGCCTACGTCGCCGTGCTGGCGCTGACCGGGAGCAACGCCGGCCCCGCCGTCGAGTCCTGGCAGCCCCGACCGGGCCGCCAGCCCAACGCCACCGTCGACGAGTGGCACGACTGCGACCAGGCCATGCGGGCCCATCCGGAGGTTCTCGCGGCACTGGCCAAGCGCGGCATCGACGACCCCGAGCTGGTGCTGGTCGACGTCTGGACCTACGGCGCGCACCTGATCCCGGAGAAGTACACCGGGCTGCGCATCGGCTGGTGCGACCTGTGGCTGCGGGCGGCGCCGGACTCCAACCCCTACGCGCACCCGATCAGCGGGCTCAAGCTCGTCGTCGACCTGAACACGATGGCGCTGCTCGAGATCGAGGACACCCCGAGCGCGGGGTTCCCGCCGGTCCAGGGCGAGTACACCCCCAGGCACATACCCGGCTACACCGCCCGCACCGACCTCAGGCCGCTGGAGATCAGCCAGCCCGACGGCGCCTCGTTCACCCTGGACGGACACCAGCTCAGCTGGCAGAACTGGTCGCTGCGGCTGGGTTTCAACTACCGGGAGGGCCTGGTGCTGCACACCGTGTCCTACGCCGGGCGCCCGGTCGCCAACCGGTTGTCCTTCGCCGAGATGGTGGTGCCCTACCGCGACCCCACCCCCGACCACGTCCGGCGCACCGCCTACGACATCGGCGAGTGGGGCCTCGGCTTCATGACCACCTCCCTCGAACTGGGCTGCGACTGCCTCGGCGAGATCACCTACCTGGACGCGGTGCTGCACGACAGCGCCGGCGAGCCGCGGCTGGTCCGCAACGCGATCTGCATCCACGAGGAGGACAACGCCGTGCTGTGGAAGCACGTCGACGAGCGGGCCGGCGCCGAGGTCCGCCGGATGCGCCGCCTCGTGGTGTCGGTGCACGTCACCGTGGCCAACTACGAGTACCTGGTCTACTGGCGGCTGCACGAGGACGGCAGCATCGAGTGCGAGGTGCGGGCCACCGGGATCATGGTGACCACGCCCTTCGCCGGGGAGGAGCCGCCGCCCTACGGCACCGTGGTGGACACCCAGACCTACGCGCCGATCCACCAGCACTTCATCGTCGCCCGCCTCGACATGGAGGTCGACGGGCCGGACAACACGGTGGTCGCCTCGGAGACCGAGCAGCTGCCGATCGGCCCGGACAACCCGCACGGCCTCGGGCTCACCCAGCGCAGCCGGCCGCTGCGTACCGAGGACGAGGGACGCCAGGACTACAACTGGGCCACCCAGCGGGCCTGGAAGGTCACCAACCCGGGCCGGCGGAACAAGGTCGGCGCCCCGGTGGCCTACAAGCTGGTACCCGGCGCCGCCGTACCGCCGATGCTGGACCCGGCCTCGCCGGTGTTCCAGCGGGCCCAGGTGCTCGGCCACACGCTGTGGGTCACCCCGTTCCACCCCGATGAGCGCTGGCCGTGCGGTGAGTTCGTGAACCAGAGCGGCACCGACGAGGGGCTGCCGGCGTGGACCGCCGCGAACCGCTCGATCGAGAACACCGATTTGGTGCTCTGGTACGTGTTCGGCATCCACCACGTGCCCCGGGTCGAGGACTGGCCGATCATGCCGGCCGACACGGTGTCGTTCTGGCTCAAGCCGGCCGGCTTCTTTGACCACAACCCGGCGCTGGACGTGGCCCCCAGCCGCCCCTCCTGCCACTGAGCTGCCCACACCCGAGAATTCGGAGGACACTGCCGACCATGACCGAGAAGAGCCAGCTGTCCAACTTCATCGACGGCGAGTTCGTGCCGCCGGC
>DASYLM010000152.1:0-6042 GCA_036009565.1 Pseudonocardia sp.
ACGCCCACGAAGATCGAGCCTAATGCGCGCGGGTGCCGCCGCCGTGACCAGGCGTTATTCAGAGGTTACCAAATAGGTGCCCTAATTGGGGTAGGGAGAACCCCACCTCTTGCTGGGGCTGACACCCTTCCGGTCCGCGCCCATCCCCTGGAGACTTGATCGATGACCCCGGCGTCTCCTCGGCACGACGGCGAGCGGTCCCCAATCGGCCTTGCGGTTGGGGGCCTCGAAGCGCTGCCCGGGCCGCGGCCGGTGGACACGACCGGCCCCGGCCAGGGCAGCGACTCCGGCACCCCCGTGGGCACTGCCGGCACACCGCTGGGCGCCGCTGGCACCCCCGTGCGCTCCGCCGGCGAATCGATGGGTGCTGCCCAGCGACGGCGGGAACGCGACCAGTGGCAGCGTCGGCAGCTGCTGGAGCGCCAGCTGCACGACGGAGCCTCGCTGCGCATCTCCGCGCTGGCACTGCGCCTCGGTCTGCTCCGCTACGAGGCCCCGTGCGACGAGTCGGACTGGCAGAACCGGATCGACGAACTGCAGGACGAGCTGCACGCGGTGCTGCAGGAGCTGCGCGAGGTGGCCGGGAAGATCTACCCGCCGCTCCTGGACCAGGCCGGGCTCGGGCCGGCGCTGCGCGAGCTGGCCGACCAGTTGGGCGCCGAGGTGGAAATCGTCGCCGGCGGGGACCGGTTCGGCCCGGTTGCGGAGGGTGCCGCGTACTTTGCGGTCGCGGACTGCCTGACGGCCGAGTCCCACGGCGCGGCACCGGTACTCCGGGTGTCCATCGCGCGCGACCAGCGGGATCTGCTGCTCATCGTCGCCGGGGCCGCCCCCACACACGTCGAATACATGCTGGACCAGGCCCACCCGTTGGGCGGTACGGTCAATCTCGCCCCGGGCACCGAGCCGGGCAGGGGCACGATCACGGTGAGGATTCCATGCGAGTAGCGCTGGCCGAGGACGGTGCCCTTTTCCGCGAGGGCCTGTTGATGCTGTTGCGAGCGGCCGGACACGAGATCGTCGGCGCGGTCGGGGGCGGCGACGAACTGGTCGCGCTGCTGGCCACCGAACAGGCCGACGTGGCGATCCTGGACATCCGGATGCCGCCCGAGCCGGACGGCGGCCTGACCACCGCGGAACGGCTGCGCGCCAGCTACCCCGAGATGGGACTGCTCTTCCTGTCCCACTACGCGGAGACGCACTACCTGATGCGGATCCTGGAGATCGGCACCGACAGCATCGGCTACCGGCTCAAGGAGAAGGTCGGCAGCGTCGACGTGCTGACCGACACGCTGAACCGGATCCACGACGGCGAGATCGTCATCGAACCCGCGCTGGCGAAACGGCTGGTGGAACGCCCCCGGGGGGACAAGAAGGACGTCGTCGCCTCGCTGTCCGAGCGTGAGATGGACGTGCTGCGGCTGATGGCCGAGGGTCGGTCCAACAACGGCATCGCCGGGCAGCTGTTCGTCACGCCCAAAGCCGTGGAGAAGCACATCGCGAACATCTTCGGCAAGCTCGGGCTGCACACCGACACCTCGGAGCACCACCGCAGGGTGCTCGCCGTGCTGACCTACCTGCGCTCGCAGCGCACCGAGGTCTAGCGGCCTCCGTGGGCCTGCCCGGAGCCGGGTGACACACTGAAAATCGCACGTCAGGCTTGGCTGGGCCGGACTCGCCCCTTAGCGTGTGCCCGACGGCTCGGACCGGTGGGTGCGTGATGAACAGGACGCTCGTAGCGAGATCGCTGCGGCTGCTGCTGGTCGCGTGCTTCGTCGCGGTCGTCTTTCCGCTCGTGGTCCGGGTGCTGGGCTTCCTGATGCCACGGAACGAGGCCGCCGTGCTGCTGCCGTTCGTGGCCGCGGCGGCCAGCGTGGCGGCACTGCCGTTCGTGCTGGCCGTGGTGGACAAGCTGGTGCACCGCCTCGCCAGGGACTCCACCACCACCCCGTACTCCGCGCTGGCCGAGGCGGCCGCCCGGATCCGGGGCGGTTCGCTGGAGCAGGCACTGCCGGGGCTGGCCAGGGTGCTCGCCGAGGGCACCGATGCGCAGCGGGCCGAGCTGTGGCTGGCGGTCGAGGACAAGCTGGTCAGCGCGGCCAGCTACCCGCCGCTGGACACTGTCGCACCGCGCACCGTGGCGAACCTGGCGGTACTGCTCGCCCAGCCGGACACCGACCACGTGGTCCCGGTGCTGGACGGGCCGGTGCTGCGTGCCGTACTGGCCATCGGCAAGCCGGAGCGCCCGGTGACCCCGTCCGACCAGCGGCTCATGCAGGACGTGGCCAACGGCGCCGGCATGCTGCTGCGCGGCGTGCAGCTCAACGCCGAGTTGGAGGAGCGGGTCCGCCGGGCGGACGAGCTGGCGGCCGAGCTGAAGGCGTCCCGGCTGAGGCTGACCCAGGCCCGCGACGTCGAGCGCCGCCGGTTGATCACCGAGCTCGGCAACGTGACGACCGATCGGCTGGCCACCTTGCGCGAGGACCTGGCCAGCGCCGGCAAGGCCCTGGCCGAGCCCGAGCCCGGCGACGCTGCCGCTGCCGGGCCTGCCGCGGCTGCCGCCGACAAGCGCCACGGGGACGATCTCGACGACGACAGTGACGGCGACAGGGACGGCGACAGGGACGGCGACGACCTCGACGAGGACAGTGCGGACGGTGAGGAGCCGGAGCTGACCGGCGCGGCGGCGGCACAGCAGGCCGTCGTACGCGCCCGGGTCCGCCTCGACGAGCTGCTGGACCGGTTCCGGGTGATCGCCAGGGGGGTCTACCCGGCGGTGCTGCGCGACCAGGGACCGTACGGGGCGCTGGACGAGTTGGCGACCGATCTCCCCCGCCCGGTGCGGCTGACCGGCAACCTCCCCGATCGGCTGGCCTGGGAGGTCGAGTCCGGGATCTACTACCTGGCCGCCTCGGCCATGCAGCAGTTGGCCGGCCAGGCCGGTGAGCGCGCCCTGCGGGTGCACCTGACCCACGCCGATGCCCGGTTGGCGGTGGAGATCGACGACCCGACACCGAGCACCTCGATCGCCGAGCTGCGCAACGGGCTGGCGCACGACGCCGAGCGGCTGGCCGCCCTGGGCGGTGACCTGGAGGTGTCCGAGGACGACGCCGGCGGGGCGCGGCTGCGCGCCTGGCTGCCAGAGCAGCTCGAGCCCTACGTCGACCGGTTCAGCTCGGTCGGAACCCGGCCCGGTGCGCCGTGACCGGCCGTCGGTCGGAGGTCGCGCTGGCCGCCGGCTACTCCGTGCTGCTGGCCGCCTGCGTCGTCGTCTCGATCGGCTGGCTGGCGGTCGGCGCGCTGGTGGCCGTGGCCACCTACTCCCCGTCGGTGGCCGCCGCGATCACCGAACAGGCCGCCACCGGCAACGCCTGGGCTCGCGGGGTCCTCGACGCCGTGCCGCACAGCGAGCCACTTGCCCAGGCGGTGCTCGACTACGCGTTCTCCGGGCTGAACCTGCTGATCGGCGGGATCCTGCTGTTCCTGGGGCTGCGTACCTGGGTCACCCAGTGGCTCGCCGTCGCGATGATCGGCTCGGCCGGCGCGTTCAACCTCCAGGCACACGCCGCGGCGGCCGCCGTGCAGAGCGCGACCGGCTTCGGTATCGGCGGGCTGCACCAGATCCTGCTGCACGGGGTGGCGTGCGCGGCCTACATCGTCGCGCTGCTGCTGCTGCCCGCCGGCCGCTGGCAGCTGGGGCCGGTCGGCGGGATCGGCCGGCTCGCGCTGCTCGGGGTGGGGGCCGGCACCCTGGTCGTGGTCGGGGTGGGCACCGCGCTGCTGCCGCACACGGTCAGCTGCATCCTGTTCTTCGGCTTCGGGGTACCGCTGGCCGGGCTGGCCGTGCTGCCGCACCGGATCCGGCACGGCGAGACGGCCGAGCGGCGCACCCAGGCCCGGCTGCTGTTCAGCGTGCTGCTGGCCTCGTTCGGCACCTGCTGCGTGCTCGCCGTGCTGACCCTGCTCCTGTGGTACCTGGGTATGCCGGGGCTGCTCCTGGTCGACCCCACGGCACACGCTGCCGAGGTCAGTGGCGGGCAGCCGACCGCGCTGCTGTTCTGGTTCTGCCGACTGTCCGCCGCCGGTATCGCGGCCGCCGTGCTGGTGGCCATCCGGCGGGGCCGGTTGTGGCGGGCCGAGCGGGTGTTCAGCCGGGGTCTGGCGTCGATGATGGTGATCGTCATCGTGGGTGGCGGCTACGTGGTGATCAGCGCGATCGCCGGCTGGCTACCCGGCACCGAGAGCGGCGCGGGCGAGGTGATCGCGGCCGCGGCGGCCACCGGGCTGGCCGCGCTGGCGTTCCTGCCGGCCTATCTGCGCGCCGAGCGCCTGGTGGACCGGCTGCTCTACGGCCGCCGGCCGGCCCCGTACAGCGTGCTGGCCGACGTGGCCGCGCTGTCCCGCGGCACCTCGTCCGAAGGACCGAACCTCGCCGGGGTGGCCGAGTCCATCGGTCGGGGACTCGGCGCCCGGTCCTGCCGGCTCACCGTGCTGCGCCCCGGGCTGCGGGACCGGACCTACGCCTGGAGCGACGGCACCGAGGGTGACGAGTCGGGCGAGGACCACGTGGTGCTGCCGATCCGCCAGGGCAGCGAGCAGATCGGGTCGATCGCGGTGGACCGGGGCGCGGTGGCCGGCCTGCACACCGAGCGCCGCACTCTGCTCGAGGACGTCGCGGACAGCCTCGGCGCGATCCTGCAGGCGAGCAGGCTGGGCATCGAGCTGGAGCGGCAACTGCGGGCCGCGCTGGCGCACGCCGAGGAGATCGCGCTGTCGCGGCGCCAGGCCGTCGCCGAGATGGACAGCGAGCGCCGGATGATCGAGCGCGACCTGCACGACGGCGCCCAACACCACCTGGTGTCGCTGCGGCTGGCGCTGGGCCTGGTCGAGCACGAGGTGTCCAGCGGGCAGCACGAGCAGGCCAGGGAGCGGTTGGACCAGCTCACCACCCAGATCACCACCGCCGAGGGGGTGCTCGCCAAGACCGCGTCCGGGGTGTCGTCGATCGTGCTGTCCGAACGCGGGCTGGCCGCCGCGCTGGCCACCGACCTGGGCGGCGCCGACCCGCCGATCACGGTCTCCTTCGACAATGGCGCGGACGAGCGCCGGTTCGGGCCGGAGATCGAGTCGGCGGTCTACTTCTGCTGCCTGGAAGCGGTGAACAACACGCAGAAGCACGCGCAGGGGGCGCCGGTGGCGATCCGGATCGGGCTGGCCGCCGGCACCCTTTGGTTCAGCGTGCGGGACGAGGGACCCGGTTTCGATCCTGCCGCGAACGCCGGCTCGGCCGGGCGCGGCCAGGGCAACCTGGTCGCCCGGATCACGGCGGTCGGCGGACGGATCACCGTCGAGTCGGCGCCCGGGGCCGGCACCACGGTGTCCGGCGCGGTGCCGGTGCCGGCCGAGTCGACGCCCACCGCCACCCAGCCGGTCCCGCCGGCGTTGCTGCGGGCGGCCCAGCTGAGCCAGGTGGGAGGAGCGGCGGGGGCGCCACGGTCATCGGCACCGGCGGTGTCGACCCCGGCCGGGTCAGCGGCGACCGCGTCACCACCCGCCGAACCGAGACCGGACTCGGCGGATCCGCGCGAGCCCGCGCAGGTCCAACCGGCGGCCGAGGCGACGCAGTGGATCCGGCCCGAGTCGGCCGCCGCCTATCCGGCCGCCGAGGCGACCCAGGTGATCCGCCTGCCAGCGCCGCCGGCGGATGCAACCCAACGCATCACCGCGCTGCCACCCAGCCCGCCGACCGTCGACGCGACACAGCGCATCTCGACCCAGCCGCCGACACCGGAGCCGCGGAGCGCGGACGCCGCCCAGCGCATCGCCCGGCCCGCCGTGGACGCCACCCAGCAGATCCCGAGCGCACTCATCGCCGAAACGACGCAGCTGATCCCCACCCAGCCGGTGGCGGGCAAGCCAGGCGAACCGGTGAACGGCGACCACTCGCTGCCCGCTCAGGCACGGGCACTGATCCGGGCCGCCCAGCGGATCTACCCGGACGGACCCGAGCGCAGGCAGCTCGCCGAGCTGGCGGACCGGCTC
>DASYLM010000153.1:0-2706 GCA_036009565.1 Pseudonocardia sp.
GGGCTCTGGCCTTGGCCGTGGCATGGGTGTAAGCACGGTGCTGCAGGTCCGGGGGCGTCTGGAGGTGCCGGATGGGGGCACACGGGGTGGGGCCGCAGCCAGATCCACCGGTTGGCGCCGAGGTAGTGCACGAGAGCCAACGCACGCGGGTGACTCGGCTGTTCTTACCCGGCGCCACGGTGATCCGTAAGCAGCCACTCGGGGCGGACGCGCCGCGGCGGCTGCGGCACGAGCTGGGGATCCTGGGCCGGCTGCGCGGTGCGGTGGGGATCGCGCAACAGCTGGATGCGCCGACATACCCGGACTCGATCGTGTTGGCAGACGTGGGCGGTACCAGCCTGGCGGGAGTGCCAAAGCCACTGAACGGTGCTGAGCTGATCGAGCTCGCGGTGCGGTTGGCCCGGGCGGTGGCGGGAATGCATAGCCGGGGTGTGATGCATCGGGACATCACTCCGGCCAACATCGTGCTCTCCGCCGACGGCGGCCCGTGCCTGATGGATTTCGCGTTGGCGAGCGCGTTGGTCGAGGTGCGCCCGGAGTTCAGCCACCACACGCAGATCGTGGGGACGCTGGCGTATCTGGCACCGGAGCAGACCGGGCGGACCGGCCGGTCGGTGGATCAGCGTGCCGACCTGTATGCGCTGGGCGCCACGTTGTACGAGCTGGCGTCGGGCGCGCCGCCGTTCGGTTGTGGGGATCCGCTGCGCCTGGTCCATGCCCACTTGGCGCGGGTGCCGCAGGCGCCGCACCGGCTTAACCCGGCCGTCCCGGCGCCGCTGTCGGCGATCATCCTGCACCTGCTGGAGAAGGAACCGGACCACCGCTACCAGAGCGCCGACGGCCTGGTCTATGACCTGGAGCGGGTCCGGCACATCCAGACAGGTCCGGCGGTGGCGGTCCGCGTCGGCGAGCATGATTTTCCGGTGCGGTTGGTGCCGCCGTCGCGGCTGGTGGGCCGCGAGGCGCAGGTGGCGATGCTGGGGGAGGTGTTCGAGGACGCGCTGGCCGGCCGGTGTCCTGGGGTGCTGATCGGTGGAGCGCCGGGGGTGGGCAAGACAGCACTGGTCGATGAGCTGCGGGCGCTGGTGACCGGCCGGGATGGCTGGTTCGTGGCCGGCAAGTTCGACCAGTACCGGCGGGATATCGAGTTCGACGCGGTGCATCAGGTGTTCCGGGCGTTGGGCCGGCTGCTGTTGGCCGAGCCGGAGGATGAGCTGGCGCGGCTGTGCGAGCGCATCCTGCGGACGGTGGGCGCCAACGCGGGTCTGCTGAGCGCGGTGGTGCCGGAGTTCGCCGCGCTGCTGGCTGTGCCGCTGGATCCGGGGGACCCGCTGACCGCACAGGTGCGCACGCAGCGCACGGGTGTGCAGGTGTTGCGCGTGGTCGCGTCGCGGAAACGGCCGGTGCTGGTGTTCCTCGACGACCTGCAGTGGGCGGGCCGCACGCCGCTCGGCTTCGTCGACCTCGTGCTCGGCGAGGAGGCGATCGACGGGCTGCTGCTGGTGGGCGCCTACCGCGACGGCGACATCGACGCGGCGCATCCGCTGGCGGCGCCGATGTCCCGATGGCGCGACCAAACCGGGGTGCGGCACCTGCGGCTGGACAACCTACCCGTGCCGGGTCTGGTCACCCTGGTTGCCGAGATGCTGCAGGTCGATCCGGCCGCGGCGGCGGGCCTGGCCGAGCTGATCAACCCTTACACGTCCGGGAATCCGTTCGAGGCGGTGGAGCTGCTCAACGCGCTGCGCCGCGACGGTCTGTTGACCGTGACGGCCGCTGGCTGGCGGTGGGACAACGCGGCCGTGCGCGCCCATCTGGGCGGGTCCGACGTCGCTGGGCTGCTGGCGGCTCGGGTCGATGCCATGCCGCCATCGTCGCGGCAGGCGGTGGAGGCGATGGCGTGTCTGGGCGGGCGCGCCGAGCTGAGGCTGCTGCAGACCGCCACCGGCGCACCCGCTAGCGCTCTGGAACAGATGCTGGCACCCGCGCTCGACGAGGGTCTTCTGGTGTTGGAGCCCGGGGCGCATCAGGCGGTGCGGTTCCGCCACGACCGCATCCGCGAGGCCATCCTGGCCGGGCTGGACCCACCGCGGCGACGCACCCTGCAGCTGGCCATGGCACGACGACTGGCCGAGGTACCGGAGCTGTTCGCCGCCGCGGCCGAGCAGTACCTGTCGGTGGCCGACGCGGTCGACGATCCCGCAGAGCGGCGTCGGGTGGTGGGACTGCTGCGCCGCGCCGCCGACCAGGCGAGGTTGACCGGCGACTACGCGCTGGTGAACCGGCTGCTCGCCGCGGCGCTGCGGCTGATCGACCCGTCCCAGACCGCCACGCTCATCGAGGTGCGCACCGGCCGCCACGCGGCCCTCTACGGCGCGGGCCGCCTGGACGAGGCGGACGAGGAGTACCGCACCATCGAGAGGCTGTGCCCCACCACCCTGGATCGCGCGGACGCGACGGCGGTGCAGGTGCGCAGCCTGACTCACCGCAACCGATTCTCCGAGGCGATCGGGCTCGGCCTGGAGTCACTGCGCGAGCTGGGCATCACCGTGCCGGCCCCGGACCAGATCGCCGCCGAGCTCGACCACCAGTTCGACTTCCTTTACCGGTGGCTGGACTACACCGAAGCCGCGGACGATCTGGCTCGGCCGGAGATCACCGACCCCACCCTGCTCACCGCGACCCGACTGCTGAACGCTGCCCTGT
>DASYLM010000154.1:0-4034 GCA_036009565.1 Pseudonocardia sp.
CATCGAGGGCCCGAGGACCCTGGAGTAGAAGCGGTTGGACACGTCGTAGTGGTGCGCGATCACACCGGCGTCGCGCCGCTTGGAGTGCAGTCGCCCGTGCGGCCGGTACTCGACCTCCGGAATGGGCGCCCGGTTCCGCAGCCGGACCCCGAGCAGCGAGCGGACCAGCTTGACCCGCTGCTCCTTCGGGATGGAGTGCAGCGTGACGTCGGCCAGCTCGCGAAGCACCGCGGACATCTCGCCGTCGATCTCGAGGTCACCGGTCACGTACGCGCGCGCCAGGCCGAGCGAGCCGGGCGCCGACGCGAGGTAGGCCAGCGCCCTCGGCGTGCGGACACGCAGACCGAACAATGAGTCCGGCGGCCCGACCGCGCTGCCGTCGTATCCGGTCACCCGAACCGAGGTCTCCGGACCGATGACGCTCTGGAACAGCTCCGCTACCTGCATAGCCATCAGCGCTCCCGCACACATTTGTCGTAGAGGTCGGGCAGCCGGCCAGCCGGGTCATAGCCCTTCTTCAGCGCCCGGTAGGCCGCCCCGTTGTACCGCCGCTCGAACTCCTCCGGCGTGTAGTAGGAGTTCGAGTACAGCGACTTGTGCCCATCCAGGTCCGCCACGAGCTGCTCGATGCGGCGGTTGTGGGTGCCCATCGGCTGTCCTGGGGCCAGTGGCACGGCCGACCAGAATCCGACGTTGACGTAGAGCCGGCCGGGCTCCATCGGGTACAGCGGCCAGCCGGCCGGGTCGCGCAGTTGCACCGGGCACAGCCACACCGGGGTGATGCCGATGTCGGCGTGGAACGTGGCCAGGAACTCCGCGAGGCGCTCCACCGGCACCTCGATGTCCTGGATCACCGGCTCCTCGAGCGGCTGACCCAGCCGGCCGCGGATCCGCTCGCTGACCCGGTACCGCCGGTCGCGGGCGACCAGCTTGCGGAACACGTCGGAGCGCCGGTAGCGGCTGGGCCAGAGGCGGCGCACCAGCGGGTGCTGCGCCCCCATCGCCCGCGAGCACCAGAACCAGTCGGTGTCCCAGCGCCAGATGTAGTCGTGCGTGGTGAGCACGTCCTCGCGGCGCTCCTGGATGGAGCGGTAGTAGATCCGCTGGCCGGTGTAGTCGCTGGGCGTCTCACCGGAGCCGGCCGGCAGCTCGTCGGTGAACCGGCCCAGCGTCAGGTACTGCTCCCCCGCGCTGAACACGGTGCCGTCCAGGAAGTCCACCCCGACGCCGTCGTGGCTGCCGGTCGCGCTGATCGCCGCGATCGCCTCCGCGCAGCTGGCCGCGTCCGCGAACGGCACGTGCCGCAGCGCCACGTAGCGGGTGACCGGCTGCAGCTCCACCTTCAGCGAGACGGCGTAACCGAGCGTGCCGTAGGAGTTGGGCAGGCCGCGGAACAGCTCGGCGTGCTCGTTGTCCCTGGTGGCGGTGATCAGCCGGCCGTCGCCGGTGAGCACCTCCATCTCCAGCACCGACTCGTGCGCGAGCCCGTGCCGGAACGACGTCGACTCGATGCCGAGGCCGGCCAGCGCGCCCCCGACCGTGATCGTCTTCAGCTGCGGGACGACCAGCGGCATCAGCCCGTGGGCCAGGGTGGCTTCGACCAGGTGCTCGAAGGTGGTCATGCCCTGGACGGTGGCGCTCCGGGCCACCGGGTCCACCTCGAGCACCTTGTCCAGCGCCCCCACGTCCAACCGGCTGACCCGGTCACCGTCGGAGCGGAACCGGAACAGGTTGGACGTCGGTTTGGACAGCCGGACGCCGTGCCCCTCGGGCAGCCGGGCGTAGCGGGCCCGCAGATCCGCGGTCGCCGCCCGATGCCCCGTTAACGCATTCACAGGTAAGACGCTAATTGCTGGGGCACTCGGATTCCTAGTGTTTCCGCTCTATCCCACTCACTACTCCGGGTGAGTCTCAGATATGGCTGACAACCTGGTCGTACTCCAGGCGCGGCAGCCGGTCGAACCAGGCGCCGTCACCGGGGTGCCCGATGTTGACCACCACAAGGCTCTTCAACCGACCGTCCGGGAAGAACTCCTTGTCGACGCCCGCCGCGTCGAAGCCCGTCATCGGGCCGGCGGCCAGTCCGGCGGCCCGCACGCCGAGCAGGAAGTAACCGGCCTGCAACGTTGCGTTGAACCGGGCGTGCGCCTCGCGGCCCTCCGGGTTGGCCTCGAAGCTGTCCTTCATCTCCGGGCGGATCGGGAACACCGTCGGGATGTGCTCGTGAAAGCCCAGGTCGGCGGCCAGGATGGCCACAGCGGGAGCGGCGGCGGTCTTCGGGCCGTTGGCGCCGAGCATGTTGGCCACCAGGCGGTCCCGCGCCTCGCCCTGGTGCACGTAGAGCACCCGCAACGGCTGGGTGTTGGCCGAGGTCGGGGCGAACTTGGTCAGCTCGTAGATGGCGCGCAGCTGGTCGTCGCCCACCGGCTCGTCGGTGAACGTGTTCGCGGTCCGCGCCTCGGTGAACAGCAGCTTGCGGGCTTCCTCGTCCAGCGTCAGCAGGTCCGAGTAGTCGGCGACCTTCTCAGTCATGGTTGAACTCCTCACAGGGCCAATCGGTCAATGCGCTCGACCCCGGGCGCACCGCTTATCACCTAGGGAACCCCGACCTGGCCGGCGAGGATTCCAGAAGTGAGACAGCTCATAATATTGAGAGTTCAATCAATGACACTTGACAGGAGCGGCGGCATCCGCTCAGGAGGCGCCGTTCGCCACCATGGAGTGCAGCTGGGCGCGCATCCCCGGCCACATCCGGGCGATCTCCTCGCCCCGGTCCAGGAAGTCGAGCACCGCCAGACCTCGGATCGCGGCCAGCACGGTGGCCAGGAAGGACCGGAAGTCCGGACGCCGGGCCAGCGCCGGCATCCGCTCGTGGCAGAACTTGACCACCCGGCGGGTCAGCTCCCGCTCGAAGTCGCTCAGCCCGGCGCGCAGCTCGGCATCGGTGCGGGCGGCCAACCAGAGCTCCATCAGGGCCGGGAAGAGCCGGCCGGTGTGCAGGGCCCACAACTGGTCCAGCAACGCCAGCTGGGCCTGCTCGGGACGCTCCGGCGGGCGGGGCTGATCCTCGGTCACCTCGGCGGCCAGCTGGTCGGCGACGTGGCGCAGCGCGGCCAGCACCAGCTCGGCCTTGGTGCTGAAGTGGTGCGCCTGGGCGCCCCGGCTCACCCCGGCCCTGCTGACCACGGCGGCCGTGGTCAGGTGCGCGTAGCCCTGTTCGAGCAGGCAGTCCACGCAGGCCTCCAACAGCGCCGCCCGGGTGGTGGCCCGGCGCTGCGCCTGGGTGCGGCGGGGTCGCGGCGGCCCCGGGCGCCGCTCGGGCGGTTCCTCAGACAACGTCGTGCTTGTCCAGGAACTCGTCCAGGTACGCCCACGTGGTGTCCCGCGCGCGGCGCCCGGTCAGCACCCCGAGGTGTCCGCCGGGCGCGGTCTCGAAGCGCACCTCGGGCGAGCCGGTGAGCAGCTCAGTGCCCCGTCGCACCGCACCGAGCGGCGCGATCACGTCGTTCTCGCCGGCCACCACCAGCACCGGGACCCGCACCTCGGACAGCTCGATCCGCCGGCCGGCGAGGTCCAGCCCGCCGTCGCCGAGGTCGTTGGACCGCATCATCAGATGGTAGATCTGGCCGAACGTGCGCCCCGGGTAGCCGTGCATGTGGCTCATCAGGTAGTCCACGGCCTCGATCTGCTCCAGCACGTCCCGGTCGTCGAGACGGGACAGCACGGTGAGCGGCTTGGTCAGGTACCTGTCCACCGTGGAGAGCTGGAACGCCCACTTCACCATCGGCGCCGGGATGCTGCCCAGTGCCTGGTAGACCGAGGAGACCAGCCGTCCGCCGGTGATCGCGGCCAGCGGGCGCAGCGGGGCCACCAGGGGCTCCGCGCCGACATCGAACGGGCTGGCGACCGCGGTGATCGTGTGCGCCGGCAGCTGGGAGGCCCGGTCGGCGGCGGTGAGCAGCGAGAAGAGGCCGCCGAGGCACCACCCGACGAGGTGCACCGGTGTGCCGGCCCGGTACGCGCTGACCCGGTGC
>DASYLM010000155.1:0-7170 GCA_036009565.1 Pseudonocardia sp.
GTCCACATCGCCGAGGTAGGCACGGACCGTGTGCGGGGACAACGCGCGCTCCAGCGCCAGGTGGCGTTCGAACGCCGTGCGCGCTTCCGCCAGGTCGCCAGGCAGCGCGTCGCCGGCCTCCAGCGAGTCGACCGGCCGCGAGTCGCCGGGCCGCGAGTCGCCGGACTGCGAGTCGCCCGGCCGCGAGTCGCCGGACCGCGAGTCGCCGGGCCGCGAGTCGCCGGACCGCGAGTCGGCAGGCCGCGAGTCACCCGCTCTCGAGTCGCCGTGCCGCGAGTCGGCAGGCCGCACCGCCTCGGAGGTTGTGGCCTCGGCGGACCCGCCGCGCGCACGGGCCTCCGCCCAGGGGCGATCATGCCGAGGGCTCATGGTTGGCACGGTGCGCGCGCCGACCGGCCAGGTCAAGCACCGCCACGCCCGGGCTCCCGTTCGGGGCGGCGCCAACCCCCGTCGAGCCGCTCGACCAGCCCCGCCCTGGCCAACGTGGGCAGGGCGGCCCGCACGATCTCCAGCGGCAGACCGGATTCGAAGGACAGCCGCGCCGCATCGCGGACGATCCGGCCGGAGAGCGCGTCGTGGACCCGCAACACGGTCTCCGGCAGACCGTCGGTGGCCCGTGCCGGCACCTCGGGCTGGCTGGCCGGAGCCAGGTCTATCCCGATGCGCCCCACCTCCTCCAGCACTTCTTCCGCGCTGGTCACCGCGATCGTTCCCGGCTCGCGGAGCAGACGATGACACCCGACCGACAACGCCGAGGTCACCGGTCCGGGCACCGCCATCACCGGGCGGCCCAGGAGCGCGGCGTCGGACGCGGTGCGTCGCGCGCCGCTGCGCAAGCCCGCCTCGACCACCACCGTGCCCCCGGCCAGCCCGGCGATGATGCGGTTGCGGACCAGGAACCGGTGCCGGGCCGGTACCGCTCCGGGCGGATACTCACTCACCACCAAACCCTCGCGGGCGATGTGCCCCAGCAACCGGGAATGTCCGGCCGGGTAGGAGCGGTCGACCCCGCAGGCCAGCACGGCGACAGTGACGCCTTCGGCGGCGAGACTGCCGCGGTGGGCCGCACCGTCGATCCCGTAGGCCGCCCCCGAGACGACAGCACACCCCAGCTCGGCCACGCCGTAGGCCAGTGCGTTGGCGACGTGGTTGCCGTACCCGGTGGCGGCCCGCGACCCGACGATGGCGACGGACCGTTCGGTCAACTCGGCCAGCCGCGCCGGCCCGCGCACCCACAGAGCCAGCGGTGCGGCCAGGTGATCATGGCTGGACCGGTCGAAGGCCAGGAAGGGCATGGCCGGCCAGTCCTCGTCCTCCGGGATCAGCAACCGCGCGCCAGCTCTTTCAGCGGCCAACAGGTGCTCATCCGCCCGATCCCACTCGCGGCGGGCACTGGTCACCTTCCCCACCGGATCGGGCACCTCGCCCCGCCGGACCCGCGCCGCGGCCTCGACCGGGCCCAACGCCGCGACGAAGACGGCCAGCGCCGGTGCGGGCGGCTCCGCCACCGCGGACAGGTAGGCCCTGGCCAGCCGAATCGCGCTGGACCCCGTCATGCCGCCCGCTGCTCCTTGAACTGGATGGCCCGCTCGACCATCGAGTGGTCGGGCCGATCGCGCCCGGCAAGGTCCGCCAGCGTCCACGCCACCCGCAGCGCCCGATCGGCGCCCCGCGCGGTGAGCTCGCCGCGGCGCAGCGCGTCATCGAGTGGCCGGACCACTGACCGGGGCAGCCGGAATCTGCTGCGCAGCACGGGGCCGGGTACCTCGACATTGGATCGCCAGCCGAGGTCGGCCCACCGAGCCGCCGCGGCCACCCGGGCGACCAGTACTCGGGCGCGCACGGTCTCGGTGCTCTCCTCCGGCTGCACATCGGCGGCGGAGAGGGCAACGACAGGCTCCAAGGCGGCACGCAGATCCACCCGGTCCAGTAGTGGCCCGGACAGCCGGCCGAGGTAGCGCCGGCGGGCGCTGGACGGACAGATGCAGTCCCGGTCGTGGGCGGGTGCACACGGACACGGGTTGGCCGCCATCACCAGTTGGAACCGCGACGGGTAACGCACCGAGCCGTCCGCCCGCGCCACCCGCACCTCCCCCTCCTCCAGCGGAGTACGCAGCGACTCCAACAGGTGCGGGGCGAACTCCGGCGCCTCGTCCATGAACAGGACACCGCGATGCGCCAGCGACACCGCGCCCGGCTTGGCCAACCCGCTGCCACCGCCGACCAGCGCGGCCACCGAGCTGGAATGGTGCGGGGCGACGAAGGGCGGGGCCATGGACAGCGGACCCGTCGGCGGCAGTCGCCCGGCAACCGAACGGATCGCCGCGAGCTGCAGCGCCTCGTCCGGGTGCAAGGCCGGCAGCAATCCGATCAGCCGCTGCGCAAGCATGGTCTTGCCGGTGCCTGGCGGGCCGATCAGCAGCAGGTGGTGGCCACCGGCGGCGGCCACCTCCAGAGCTTGCCGCGCGTCCCGCTGACCCACCACGTCCGCCAGCTCCGGCGGTGGCGGTGGCAGCTCGACGTCGACCGGCCCGGGCGCGGCCAGGGTCCCCTCGCCGGCGAGCCACGACAGCACCTCGTTCAGGCAAGTTGCCCCGAGCACCTCGAGACCCTCGACCACGGCCGCCTCGCTCAGCGTCTCGGACGGCACCACCACCGTGCGCGAGCCGGACCGACGCGCGGCGAGCAGGCAGGGCAACACACCGCGAACCGGCCGGACGCGCCCGTCCAGAGCCAACTCGCCGATGAGCACGGTGTTCTCGAGTCTCGACGCCGGCACCGCTCCGGCAGCCGCGAGGACCGCGCAGGCCAGGGCCAGGTCGAATCCGCTGCCCGCCTTGCGCAAGGTCGCCGGGGAGAGCGCGAGGGTGATCCGCCGGTTCGGCCAGTCCCACCCCGAGTTGACCACCGCGGCGCGGACCCGGTCCTTCGACTCGTGCAGCGCCGCGTCCGGCAGCCCGACGAGGTGCACGCCAGGTAGCCCGATGCCGATGTCGGCCTCGATCTCGACGAGCTGACCGTCCACCCCGTACAAGGCGACCGACCACGCCCGCGCCAGCCTCATCAGAATGCCGATTCGTAGTGCTGGAGGCTGACCGGCCCGTCCGGCGGGGCCAGCACGGCGACCACGTCGAACCGAATCTCACACCAGCGCACCCGGTGGGCGGCCAGCCAAGCCTGCGTGATCCGTCGGATCCGCGCGGCCTTGAAGTGGGTCACCGCCTCCGCGGGATCACCGAAGCCCGTCCCGGATCGGGTCTTGACCTCGCACACCACCAGCAGGTTGCGATCGGTCGCGACGACGTCGAGCTCGCCGTCCCGACAACGCCAGTTGCGGGACAGCACGACGAGACCTCGCCGTTGCAGGTATTCGACGGCCAGGTCCTCGCCGCGCCTGCCGAGCTCATCTTTCGTTGCCACACCATCGACGGTGGACCTGCGCGGCGGTCAGTCGCCAGCCCTACCCCGCAGCCTGTGGACAACTTGGGGTGCTGTGGATAACTCGGGGCGAAACGGCCGATCAGCCGAACGCCTCACCCTCCGGAAGCCTAAGGTCGGGCTTGTCCAGCTCCTCCACATGCACGTCCTTGAAGGTGATCACTCTGACGTTCTTGACGAAGCGCGCGGGCCGGTACATGTCCCACACCCACGCGTCCGACATCCGTACCTCGAAATAGATCTCGCCATCTGAGTTGCGCGGTGCGACGTCCACCGCGTTCGCCAGATAGAAACGGCGCTCGGTCTCTACCACGTAGGAGAACTGACCGACGATGTCGCGGTACTCCTTGTAGAGCGAGAGCTCCATCTCGGTCTCGTACTTCTCGAGATCCTCGGCACTCATGACTCCACCCCCCGCCTGGTCGATCCCATCACTCCACCGCTGGGCGCGCCCGCGCCAGCGAACCTCGAACCGTGCACACCCGAATTGTGGACCACAACGGTCGGGGAGCGAACGGCGCCGGCACGACTGACGTTGACGAAGGAGTAACGATGTACCGGACTCGGTCCGTGTGTGGTCATCGCCGCGCCGTGCGCGGGCGTGCAGTAGCCCTTGTGCTCGGCAAATCCGTACGTCGGCCAGTCCCGGTCCAGCTCCACCATGATCCGGTCCCGGGTCACCTTGGCGAGCACCGAAGCCGCCGCCACGCAGGCCGCCGCCTGGTCGCCCTTGGGCATCGCAAGGTTCGGCACCGCCATCCCGGGCACCGCAAACCCATCGGTGATCACATACCCCGGGGGTGCGCTGAGCTGAGCCACGGCGCGGCGCATGCCGTCGACGTTCGCCGCGTGGACGCCCCTGCGATCGATCTCTTCCGGCGGGATGATCACGACGGCCCAGTCCTCCGCGCGGCGCACGATCAGCTCGTAGAACCGCTCCCGGGCGCTCGGGGTGAGCAGCTTGGAGTCGGTGAGCCCTTCGAAGCGCGCCGCGTCGCCTGGCCGCGGCACGCACGCGGCCACCACCAGTGGGCCGGCGCAGGCACCACGCCCGGCCTCGTCAACCCCGGCCACCGGGCCGAGGCCGTAGCGGCGCAGCGCGGATTCACATGCCCAGATTCCAGTGGACCGCCGAATCACCGCACGTTGTGGGCGCGGCCACGGCACGGACCTGGCCGCGACAGATCGAGCCATTGCGTCAACCGACCGAATCGCGCCCGGTTCGCCGGCGTGGGCGGCGACGTCGCCGCAACCACCATCGCCGACCGGCGGTCAACGGCACGGCCCCGATCACCCCCAGCGCGAGCGGAGCTCCAGCTGGCGCGGTGCTCGGTGCGGACAGCGCCACCCGTTGCGGGTTGGTGTCGTCGATCGACTTGATGCGGGAGAACGGCAGGACCACGAAGCGCGCCTTACCGATCACGTTCGCGACCGGGATCGGACCGTGGCCGGGAACCCGGGAGTCCGCCGAGTTGTTCCGGCTGTCCCCCATGACCCAGAGCTGCCCGTCGGGCACCTTGATCGGCCCGAAGTCCGACTGGGTCGGGGGGCCGGCCTCCGGCAGGTAGTAGACGTAGGGCTCATTGAGAGGTTTGCCGTCCACGGTGATGCGGTTCTGTGCGTCGCAGCAGGTGACCGTCTGCCCGCCGACCGCGATCACCCGCTTGATCAGGTCCTTCTCGTCGGGCGGCGCGAGCCCGACGAGCGACCCGATCGACTGGAGGCCTCTGACCAGGGCGTTGCTGGACGGCACGGCCAACTGCTCGCCGTCCTCCCAACTGGTCGGCCCGCGGAAGACGATGACGTCACCGGGGGCCGGATCACCGAACCGGTAGCTCAGCTTGTCCACCAACACGCGGTCATTGGTGCAGCCGGTGCAGCCGTGCAGCGTGGTCTCCATGGAGCCCGACGGGATCTCGTACACCCGAGCGAGGAAGGTCTGGATGAGGAAGGTCAACAGGAGGGCGACCACGATGAGCATGGGCAGCTCGCGCCAGAAGGTCGGGCGTCGCCGACGTCCGCCCTTGGGGCGCTTTGGGCGGGCCCCGGCCGGGGCGTTGGGCGGCCTGACCTCGTCGCTCGCTGCCTCGGAGCGCGGCCGGTGGTGCCGGCCAGCTTTGGAGCGCTGCTCGGTTTCGGTATCCGCGTGCACGGGGGCGGCGGTGGCGGGCCCGCCGGACCCAGCCGGCTGGAACAGGTCGACCGGGTCCGAGACCCGCCGATCGGCAGGCCTGCGCGGCGGAACTGTCACTGCCCGGTTACCGGAGGTGGCACCAATGGACCGGTAACCGACGGGCCCACGGCCGACGGTCTCGGTCGGGGAGTCCATGGCCAGCCGCTCGACCGATGTCAGCCCGGCAGGTGTGCCGCTCTCGGCCGGCGACGACCCGGTTCCACCGAGCGGTACCAGTGAGGCCGGCCCGAAGAGTGAACCTGCCGACGGCGGCGGCGCGCCACCTCGACGCACCCTGCGTGGCAGTTCGGAAGCGGCGGACTGCCCGGAAGCGATCTCGTCGGGGACCGCCTGCCCGGTGAAGCCCCGTCCCGCGATGGACTGACCCGAAGGCGCCTGCTCGGGAGCGGCCAGGTCAGCGACGGGCCGCCCGGGAAAAGCCCGATCACGAGTGGGGCGATCCGGACCAGCTGCTCCCCCGAAGACCCCGCCAGCAGCAGCGAGGTCCGGAGCGCCGGCCTCCGGCACTGCCTGACCGGGAGCTGTCCCGCCCTGGACCGACTGGCCCCGGACCGGCAACCCAGGGATCGGCACGCCCGGCGCGGTCTCGTCGAGATCGGCCTGGCCGGTGAATGCCTGTCCAGGCCGTGCCGGAGCTGTCTGGCGTCGCGGCGCCTGGCCCTGTCCGCCGCCCGGCGGCTGAGCTGGGCCCGGTCCAGTGCCCGGTAGCGGAGCTGGGCCGTCGCCCGGTCGGTAGCCCTGCGCAGGGTGATAGCTCTGGGCCGGGTTGCCTCCGGAGGCGCCATAGATCGGCACCCGGGGTTGCCCCGGCACGGGGTCGGCGAGCGTCTGGGCGGCGTCGTCCAGCCCGGGCGCGGGCTCGCGAACGGGTGGCGGCGAGGCTTGGCCCGAAGCGAACATCTGCCCCGAGGTGGCTGCGCGCTCCGGCAACGGCGGGGCCTGGTTCGGAATGCGGTCGGCCGACCCGAACGGTGGCTGGCCCTGCGGTGGTGGGCCCTGCGGTGGTGGGCCCTGCGGTGGTAGGCCGTGCGGTGGCGGCTGGCGGTGCGCGCCGGAGCCCGGCCGACGCTGCGGCGGCGGACCGACAGGGGGGTCAGGCACCAACGGACGGGAGTGACGGCCCAGGTACTCCCCGGACTGAACCGAGTGCTCACCGGGCAGCGCCGGGTACGCGCCCGGAGGCTGGTCGGCGATCGGGGCCGACCGACGATGGTCGCCGGGCGGGCCGATCTGGTCCGGTGAAATGGACCGGTGCTGGCCATTGGGCGGCGGCGCGGCATCCCAGCCAGCGGATCCACCTTGTGGCGCTGAGCCGTTGGCTTGTGGCGCTGAGCCGTTGGCTTGTGGCGCTGAGCCGTTGGCGTCAGCCGTACCGTTGCGGGCGGCCAGACCGTCGCGCGGGCCCTGGCCCGGTCCCGGCGCCGAACCGTTCCAGTCGGCGGGTCCGGTCCGCGGCGCCGAACTGCTCAGGTCGGCGGAGCCGGCCCGCGCCTGCGAACCATTCCAACCGGCCGGCCCGTCCTGCGATCCGTTGCCGT
>DASYLM010000156.1:0-7306 GCA_036009565.1 Pseudonocardia sp.
CGAGAGATGGCTGGCAGTCCACCAGCACCATGTCGTAGTCCCCCAGCACCGGCCGGAGGACCCGACCGAGGGCCTGCTCCCTGCCGACCTCGCTGACGAGCTGCACCTCGGCCGCGGACAGGTCGATGTTGCTGGGTAGCAGGTCCATCCCGGGCACCTTGGTGGGGATGATCACCTCGTCGACCTTCACCTCCCGCTCCATGAGCAGGTTGTGAACGGTCCGGTCCAGCTGGTGCGGCTGGACGCCGAGGCCGACCGACAGTGCCCCTTGGGGATCGAAGTCGACCAACAGCACCCGGCGGCCGTACTCGGCCAGGGTCGCGCCCAGGTTGATGGTGGACGTGGTCTTGCCGACGCCACCCTTCTGGTTCGCGACCGCGATGATCCGGGCGGGCCCGTGGAATTTCAGCGGTGCCGGTACCGGTGCCATGACGCGAGGGCGGTTGGCGGGAAAGTCCCCCACCAGGTCCGGCTCGTCGAGCGGCGCCGGCCCCGGATCCATCGGCCGGGGTGTCGACATGCTGGCTCCAGAATCTCGCTAGGGTCGCTCGCATCACGCGAGGTTCGGCTTCCATTCCGACGTTCTGGGTGTTCAACGCGTCAGCGTAAGCGTCCCGGAGATCTCAACCAAAACGCCTCGCCGCGTGTTGCCAATGAGTTTTGCGATGTTCGTGGTACTGGCGTGCTCAGCCGAGTGCCCGGGGGTGCGCGAGCGTGTAAACCTCACGCAGCGAGTCCACGGTGACCAGGGTGTACACCTGAGTGGTGGTCACCGAAGCGTGTCCCAGCAGCTCCTGGACCACCCGGACGTCGGCGCCGCCCTCCATCAGGTGGGTGGCGAAGGAGTGCCGCAGCGTGTGTGGCGACACCGGCTCGGTGACCCCGGCCCGATCCGCCGCGCTGCGCAGTACCTGCCACGCGCTCTGTCGGGACAACCGCCCGCCCCTGGCGTTCAGGAATACCGCCGGGGTGCCTCGGCCCCGGATTGCCAGGCCAGGCCGGGACCGCACCCGGTACGCCTCGAGCGCGGCGACCGCCGGCCGCCCGATCGGCACCAGTCGCTGCTTGCCACCCTTGCCGGACAGCAGCACACCGCGCTCGGCCAGGTCGACGTCGTCCAGGTCGAGGCCGACCGCCTCGGAGATCCGCGCCCCGGTGGAGTAGAGCAGCTCGAGCAGCGCCCGGTCCCGCAGGCTCAGCGGTTCGTCCAGACCGCACGCCTCGAGCAGCCGTTCCACCCGGTCCAGCGGCAGTGCCTTGGGCAACCGCCGGGGTGGGGTCGGCGGGTGCACCTCGCGGGCGGCGTCGGTGGGCAGCAGCCCGTCGCGCACCGCGAACCGGTGCAGGCCGCGCACCGCGACCAGCGTCCGGGCCGCCGAGGAGGTGGCCAGCGGCGGGTGGTCGGCGTCGCCCTCCCGCAGTACCGCCAGGAACTCCGCCACCACCAGCTCAGTCACCTCGGCCAGCGCGGTGATACCCCGACCGTCCAGGTACTCGGCGTATCTGCGCAGGTCACGACGGTAGGAGCGGAGCGTGTTGTCGGCGATGCCGCGCTCCACCACGAGGTGGTCGAGGTAGCCGCGCAACGCTCCACCGAGTTGGCCGGGCGCCCCGAGCAACGCCGCGCCGACCGACGTCGGCGTGCTCGCGCCCGCCCCCCGCACCGTCATGAGGGCGCCATTCTAGTGGCCTGAGTCGGAAGTTCATGCACCGCCTCCGGCGCCCAGACGGTGCCTGGCGGCGTTCTCGATCGCCTGGATATGCCCGATATCCAGGCGATCTGCGGCCTTGCCAGCCACCGCCTGGGTCACCGGATCCGGCGCGAACCTCCGACTCAGGACACTAGTGTCCTGCGGAACCGGCTCTGATCACCCGGTACCCGAGACGAACGCGGTCGGCCGGTCCGGCCACGGGGCGTCCACCGGGCGGGGCCGTGCCAGTCCGGAGCGCACCGCCTGCACCGCCAGTATCCCGGCCGCCGACACCGCGTTCACTATCTCGCCGGCGAGCACGGCGCGCACCGCGTCGGCCAGCGGCAGCCAGGCCACCTGCAGCTCGGACTCCTCGTCGTCGCCGAGGTCCGGTCGCGCCACCTCGGACAGCCCGGTCGCCAGGAACACCCGGACGCTCTCGTCGCTGAACCCCGGCGAGGTGTCCAGGTCCACCAGCACCGACCACTCGGTGGCGGTCAGCCCGGCCTCCTCGGCGAGCTCGCGGGCGGCGGCGTCGACCGGGATCTCCCCCGCGTGGTCGAGCAACCCGGCGGGCAGCTCGCGCAGCCGGCGGCGCACCGCGTGCCGGTACTGGTCGATCACCGCGATCCGGTCCTGCTCGTCCACCGCCGCGACGGCCACCGCCCCGGGGTGCTCCACGATCTCCCGGGTGGCCACCCCGCCGGCGGGCATCTCCACCTCGTCGGCCCGCAGCGCCATCACCCGGCCCCGGTAGATCAGCCGGGTGTCGCGCACCGGGAAGGTGTGCCGCGCCTCGGTGGGGCTCACCGGGGCACCCCGGCGCGCTCCGGCTCGTTCTCCGGCAGCTCCACCGGAAGCCGGTCCGCCGCCCGGTACCGCAGCGCGGCCGCCACGAACGCCCGGAACAGCGGATGCGGGCGGGTCGGGCGGCTCTTCAGCTCGGGATGTGCCTGGGTACCGACGAAGAACGGGTGCGTCGCCCGGTTCAGCTCGATGAACTCCACCAGCCTCCCGTCCGGCGAGGTCCCGGAGAACACCAGGCCCGCGTCGGCCAGCTTGTCCCGGTACTGGTTGGCCACCTCGTAGCGGTGCCGGTGCCGCTCGGACACCCTGGTGCTGGCGTACGCGTCGGCGGTCAGGGTGCCCTCGGCCAGCGTGGCGGGGTAGGCACCCAGGCGCATCGTGCCGCCCATGTCCCGCTGCCCGGACACCACGTCCTCCTGGTCGGCCATGGTCGAGATCACCGCGTGCGGGGTGTCCGGGTCGAACTCGGCGGAGCTCGCGCCGTCCAGGCCGGCCAGCGCGCGGGCCACCTCGATCACCATGCACTGCAGCCCGAGACAGAGCCCGAGCACCGGGATGCCGCGTTCCCTGGCGTACCGGATCGCACCGATCTTGCCCTCGATGCCCCGGATGCCGAAGCCGCCGGGGATGAGCACGCCGTCCACCCCGGCCAGCGCGGTGGCCACCCCGGCCCCCTCGCAGTCGTCCGAGGTGACCCAGGTGATCTCGACGTGCGCACGGTGCGCGAAGCCGCCGGCGCGCAGCGCCTCGGTGACCGAGAGGTAGGCGTCCGGCAGATCCACGTACTTGCCGACCAGGGCGATCCGCACGGTCTCCTTCGGGTGGTGCACCCGGTCCAGCAGGTCGCCCCAGACCGTCCAGTCCACGTCCCGGAACGGCAGCCCGAGCCGGCGCACCACGTAGGCGTCCAGCCCCTCGGCGTGCAACACCTTCGGGATGTCGTAGATGGACGGCGCATCCGGCGCCGCCACCACACCATCGGTGTCCACGTCGCACATCAGGCTGATCTTGCGCTTCATCCCGTCCGGGATCTCCCGGTCGGCCCGCAGCACCAGCGCGTCCGGCTGGATACCGATGTTGCGCAGGGCGGCCACCGAGTGCTGGGTCGGCTTCGTCTTCAGCTCGCCCGAGGGCGCCAGGTACGGCACCAGCGAGACGTGCAGGAAGAAGCAGTTGTCCCGGCCGACGTCGTGGCGGACCTGGCGGACCGCCTCGAGGAAGGGCAGCGACTCGATGTCGCCGACCGTGCCGCCGACCTCGGTGATCACAACGTCCGGGGTCGCTCCGGAAGGGTCCGGCGCGCCCATCGCCAGAACCCGGTCCTTGATCTCGTTCGTGATGTGCGGGATGACCTGGACGGTGTCGCCCAGATACTCCCCGCGCCGCTCCTTGGCGATCACGGTCGAGTAGACCTGCCCGGTGGTGACGTTCGCCTGCCCGGACAGGTTGCGGTCAAGGAACCGCTCGTAGTGGCCAATGTCCAGGTCCGTCTCGGCGCCGTCTTCGGTGACGAACACCTCGCCGTGCTGGAACGGATTCATCGTGCCGGGGTCGACATTGAGGTAGGGGTCCAGCTTCTGCATGATCACCCGAAGTCCACGGGCGGTCAACAGCTGGCCGAGGCTGGAAGCGGTCAGTCCCTTACCGAGCGAGGAAGCAACACCGCCGGTGACGAATACATGCCGAGTCACGCGCGTCTGCACGGATACTCACGGTAACACTGCTTGGCGACAAACCAAGCGTCAACCCGCCGATCCACCCGGGATGGCCGCCTGCGCGTTGCTCGCGTCGCCGTATCGGCCGGCCCGGCCCTCGGCCTGTTCACGCAGCGCGAGCACGGTTGCGACCCGTCCCATCGCGCTCTGTACGTCGTCGACCGTGGACAGCGCCGCCGACGTCGTGGTGTCCGCCCGGACCACGCCCACCGCCCCGGTGGAGTCCGCCGTGCCGGATCGCCCGGCGAGCACCGCCCCGCTGCTGGCATGGTCCAGCTCGGTGGCCAGCCGGGCCACCGTGGCGGCCCGCTCGGCGGCATCGGTGCCGGTCAGACCGCCGCCGGTGATGACCAGTGCGAGCTGCGCGGGCGCCGGCCTCGGCCCCGGCCGGACGAAACCGGCCTCGGTGAGTCCGGCCAGCGCGGCGGCCGCCTGGTCCGGGGCCACCTGCTGCTGCCCGGTCTGGCCGCGCAGCAGCAGCACGCTGCCGAGCAGCCCGCCGACCAACCCACCGGCGTCGGTGGCGCTGGGCAGCTGCGCACCGGCCGGCAGCAGCCGGGTGGTCAGGTCGCGGATCTGGTCCGCCCTGGCCGGGTCGACGATTGCGTCGGCGAGATCAAGCTCACCGGTGACGGTGCCGCCGGCCTGCCCGATCAGCCCGCGCACCGCGTCCCGGTCCGCCAGGTCGGCGTCCGGGGCCAGCACGAGCACCACCTTGCGCTGCGCCAACTGGTCCTTCACCACGGCCGGGGCCACCGATGCGGCGAAGGAGTTCGCGGCCCGCTGGCTGGCCTCCAGATCGCCGCGCTGCGCGCTGAGCTGGTCAATCTGCTTGGTGAGGCTGTCGCGGTCCCCGGCGACGACTGAGAGCAGCCGCTGGCTCACGCTGGTCGAGCCGAGTGCCACGCCGAGGGCCAGCGCCAGGAAGACGGCGACCAGCGAGACGAGGTGGTAACGAAGGGTCAACACTGTTATAACCACCCCTTCACGAGCTGCATCGCCCAGGACACACCGCGTTCGAGATAACCCAGCAGGGCCGGACCGGCGTCGGACACCAGCAGCGCGGTCAGCGTGGCCAGCAGCACCGCGCCGACCAGCACCAGGACCGCGCCTGCCGACACCGGGCTGCGGTACAGCGCGGCCACCGCCTTGCCGTCGACCAGCAGGTTGCCCACCCGCAGCCGGGTCAGGAAGGTCGAGGCGTTGCTGCTGGAGCGGCCGTGGTCGAGGAACTCCGCCAGGGACGCCTGGAACCCGACCGTGACGATCAGCGCGGCGCCGTGGTGATGAGCCAGCAGCAGCGCCAGGTCCTCCGGGTTGCCCGAGGCGGGGAAGGTCACCGCGCCGGCACCGAGGTCCTGCACCCGCAGCAGCCCGGGCGCGTGGCCGTCCGCGAACGCCGGCACCACCACATCCGCGCCGCAGGTCAGCACCCGGTCGGACACCTCGGCCGGGTCACCCACGATCAGGTCCGGGCGGTAGCCGGCGTCCCACAGCGCGTCGGCGCCGGCGCCCACCCCGACCAGCACCGGGTGGTACTCCTTGAGGTAGCGCTTCAGCCTCGCCAGGTCGGCGGCGTGGTCGGTGCCACCGGCCACCACGACCACGTGGTGGCCCTCCAGCGGCACCCGCACGTCCGGCACCCCGACGCCGTCCAGCAGCAGCGCCCGGTCCTGGTGCATGAACTCGATGGTGTTGGCGGAGAACGCCTCCAGCTGGTTGGCCAGGCCCTGCTTGGCGGCCTCCATCGCGGTGGCCACCGACTCGGCGGTCTGCGGGACACCGCGGGCCAGCAGCTGCTCGCCGACGAACACGCCGCCGTCGTGCAACCGGAGCCGGGCACCGTCGCGCAACTGGCGGAAGACGTCGTCGCCGACGCCGTCCACGATGGTCACGCCGGCGGCGATCAGCACGTCCGGGCCGAGGTTCGGGAACCGCCCGGAGATCGACGGCGCCGCGTTGACCACCGCGCTGACCCCGGCGGCGACCAGCGCGTCCGCGGTGACCCGGTCCAGGTCGATCTCGTCGAGCACGGCGATCTCGTGCAGGCCGACCCGGCGCAGCAGCGCATCGGTGTTGCGGTCCACCCGGGCGACACCGGTCAGGCCCGGCAGCTCGCGGCGGTCCCGTGGGCTGACGGCAGCGAGCAAGCCGGACATCTTCATGCCGACGATGGTGTCAAGCCCCTCACCATACCGCCGGCATTTCCGTCCGCGAGTCGCGGATCCACTTACCCGGTCCGGGGCGGCCGCTGAGAGCCCGCCACGCCGGTCGGCGGTGCCGGGGGACGTCCGGCCGGCGCCGCGCCGCCCCGGTTCAGCTCCCGGTCAGTGTGCCGCGGCGGTGCGCTTCTTCGCGGCACCCGGCGCCCTGGCCTGCGACTTCTCCCGGGTCGCGGTGGTCAGCAGCTCCTCGGCGTGGGCCCGCCCGGTGCTGGTGTCGTCGAGCCCGGCGAGCATCCGGGCCAGCTCGACGATCCGGTCCGCCTCGCTGAGGGTGCGAACCCGCCCCTGCGCCACGCCGTTCTTCGCGGCACCCCGCTTGTCCACCACCACGTGGCGGTCCGCGTACGCGGCCACCTGCGGCAGGTGTGTCACCACGATCACCTGGTGGGTCGCCGCCAACCGGGCCAGCCGGCGTCCGATCTCCACCGCCGCCCGGCCGCCGACACCCGCGTCGACCTCGTCGAAGACCATGGTCGGCACCGGGTCGGCGTCGGCCAGCACGACCTCGAGCGCGAGCATGACCCGGGACAGCTCACCACCGGAGGCACCCTTGTGCAGCGGCACCGGACCCGCGCCGGCGTGCGGCACCAGCCGGACCTCGACCTCGTCCACCCCGTCCGGCCCGGCCGCCACCCAGCGCCCGGACAGTTCCAGTCCGGCGCCGTCCCGGCCGGCGGCCGCGCCGTCGAGCTCCCGCCGGGACAGCTCGACGAGCAGCCGGGAGTCGGGCATGGCCAGCCCGGCCAGCTCCGCGGTGACTGCCGCGGCGAGCTCGCCGGCGGCCCCTCGGCGGGCCGAGGACACCGACTCGGCGTGCCGGGCCAGCTCGCCGGCCAGCTCGTCCCGGCGGGCCTGCAGCGCCGCGATC
>DASYLM010000157.1:0-6669 GCA_036009565.1 Pseudonocardia sp.
GGGTGCGTCTGGTACCGAGGCGTCCGGTCGGGCGTTCCGTTTGATCGGTGCGGAGGTGGGTGCGTCTGGTACCGAGGCGTCCGGTCGGGCGTTCCGTTTGATCGGTGCGGAGGAGGGTGCGTCTGGTACCGAGGCGTCCGGCCGGGCGTTCCGTTTGATCGGTGCGGAGACTTCCGGCCCGACCGGCCCGACCGGCCCGACCAGCCCGACCGGCCCGTCCGGCCCGTCCGGCCAGACCGGCCAGACCGGCCAGACCGGCCAGACGACGCGGCCGCAGTCTGCGGGTGCCAGGTCGGCGCCGCCGTGGCCGCTGGGTCCTGAGGTGCCCAGGCCCCGGTCGGCGGGACGCGGCGGCCCAGAGCCCGGCGGCCCGGCGGCGGCGCCCGGGTCGGGTCCAGGTACGGGGCAGCCGTGGACGTCCCCGGCGGGGCAGCCGTGGACGTCCCCGGCGGAGACAACCGCGCCGCTGCCTCTCCTGGCCGGTGCGTCGGATCGGCTGGCCCGGCTGAGCGAGCGCTGGATCCCGCCGAACTGGCGTGGGCTCCGGCTCGATCCGGGTCGCCCGGGTGCGGTTGCGCTGGCTCTGGTGGCCGCCGTGGCGGCGGTCCTCGCGGCCGTCGGGGTGTGGCGGGACCGGCCGGTCGCCGAGCAGCCGCCGTCGCTCACCGTGGCCGGTGCGGCCGAGCTCGCCCCGACCTCTGCGGTGTCGGGGGCGGTCGGCCGGCCGCCGGGCGCGGGGCAGCCGTTGGTGGTCAGTGTGGCGGGCAAGGTCCGGCGGCCCGGACTGGTCCAGCTGCCGGAGGGGGCCAGGGTGGCCGATGCGATAGCCAAGGCCGGCGGGCCGGTGCGCGGGACCGACCTGACCTCGCTGAACCTGGCGAGGCGGGTGGCCGACGGCGAGCAGATCCTGGTGGGGGTGGCACCGCCAGCCGGTTCGCCGGAGGGCGGCGCGCCTGGCGGTGCCGCCGGTGCCGGTGGCCCAGCCGCCGGCGCGCCGGCTTCGGGAGGAAAGGTCGACCTGAACCGCGCCACCGCCGAGCAACTGGACACGCTGCCCGGGGTGGGGCCGGTCACCGCCCAGCGCATTCTCGACTGGCGGACGCGGCACGGCCGGTTCAGCTCGGTCGACCAACTGCGGGAGATCGAGGGAATCGGCGAGCGGCGGTTCAGCCAGCTCCGGGACCAGGTGACGATATGACCGCGGGCCGGTCAGGATCGGCGGCGACCCGGTCCGGCCCGGCCGACGGCCAGCCCGCGCTCGATCTGCGCCTGCTGCCAGCCGCCCTGCTGAGTTGGTTGACGGTCATCCTCGGGCTGACCGCGGGCTGGGCGGCCGCCGCCGCGGTGACCGCGCTCGCGGCGCTCGCGGTCCTGCCGGCCTGGGTGCGCTTGCGCCGGCGACCCGATTCGCGGTTGGCCCCGGGGGTGTTCGCCGCGGCCGGTTGCGTCAGCGCCGCGGGCCTGGTGATCACCCTGACCGGCTACCAGCTGGCGCATCACCCGCTGCGGCCGTCCGCCGAGCGAGCGAGTGCGGCCACCGCCCGGGTCGTGCTCAGCGGTGACCCGGCGCCGGTGTTCGACGGGGCGGCCGCCGGTTACGGCGGTCGCCAGGGCGGGGCCAGCCAGTTCGCCATCCCGGCGGAGCTGGTCAACGCCGGTGCGGACGGGGCGCACTGGACCGTCGGCGGTCGGTTGCTGTTGATCGCGCCCCGGGACGGCTGGGCGGAGCTGCTGCCCGGGGTCGAGCTGACCGCTTCCGGACTGCTCGCCCCGGCGACCAGGGCGGATCTCACCGTGGCGGTGCTGCGGGTCCGCGGCCCGCCATCGGAGGTCACACCGTCACCGTGGTGGCAGCGCGCCGCGGACGCTCTGCGCGACGGGCTGCGTGGCGCGGCGGCCGCGGTGCTGCCGGAACAGTCCGCCGCGCTGCTGCCCAGCCTGGCCATCGGTGACACCAGCGCGATGCCCTGGACGTTGCGCGAGGAGTTCCGGACCACCGGGTTGCTGCACCTGACGGCGGTCAGCGGTGCGAACGTGGCGATGGTCTGTGCCGCGGTGTTCGGGTTGCTCGCGCTGTTGCGGGCCGGGCCGCGTACCCGGGTGCTGCTCGCGCTGTTGGCGCTGGTCGGGTTCGTGATCCTGGCCCGGCCGTCGCCCAGTGTGCTGCGCGCGGCGGTGATGGGAGCGGTGGCGCTGCTCGCGGTGCTGGTGGGCCGGCGCCGCTCGGTGCTCCCGGCGCTGGCGGCGGCCGTGCTAGGGCAGTTGCTGGTCGACCCCGCACTGGGCACCGATCCCGGGTTCGCGCTGTCCGTGCTCGCCACCGGTGCCCTGGTGCTGCTGGCGCCCCGATGGTCGGCGTGGTTGCGTCAGCTCGGCGTGCCGCCCGGGGTGGCCGAGGCGCTCGCGGTGCCGGCAGCCGCACACCTCGTCACCGCGCCTCTCGTGGCTGGGCTGTCCGGGCAGGTCAGCCTTGTCGCGGTGGTGGCGAACCTGTTGGCCGCGCCGGCCGTCGCCCCGGTCACCGTGCTCGGTGTGCTCGCCGCCGTCTTGTCGCCGGCCAGCTCGGTGCTCGCACAGCTGTGCGCCTGGCTGGCCAAGCCCGCCGTCGGCTGGCTGGTCTGGGTGGCGCACTGGGGTGCCACCGTCCCGGGCGCCGCGTTGACCTGGCCGGCCGGGGTCCGCGGCGCCGCGCTGCTCACCGTTGCGGTGATCGTCGGCGTGCTCCTGCTGCGGCACCGACGGTTGCGAGCGCTGCTGGTGGCGGCAGTGATCGGTGTGCTGCTGATCGTGATCCCGACCCGGTTCGTGACGCCGGGTTGGCCGGCCGCCGGGTGGTCGGCGGTGGCCTGCGACGTCGGCCAGGGTGACGCGGTCGTGCTGGCCACCGGGCAGGCCGGGCGCGGCGTCCTGGTGGACACCGGTACCGAGGAGGGCGCGGTGGACGGCTGCCTGAGCCGACTCGGGATCAGCGTCCTGTCCCTCGTGGTGATCACACACCTGCACGCCGACCACCTGGGCGGGTTGGCCGCCGCGTTGGGCGGCAGGGCGGTGGGCGCGGTCGCGCTCGGCCCGGCGCACCAGCCGGCCTGGGCCGACGAACGGGTCCACCGGGCCGCCGCCGAGCGCAACATCCCGGTGCTGGAGCTGCGCGCGGGCCAACAGCTGGACTGGCCGGCGCTGAGCCTGCGTGTCCTCGGTCCACTCGACCCGACGGACCCGGTCGACCCGAGCGACGGCACCGACGTGAACAACACCTCGCTGGTGCTGCGGGCGACCGCGCCGACCGGCACCCTGCTGCTCACCGGTGACGTCGAACTACTGGCCCAGGCGAGCCTGTTGACCTCCGGTGTCGACCTTCGAGCAGACGTGCTCAAGGTCCCGCACCACGGGAGCCGGTACACCTCGCCCGGCTTCCTGGCGGCGGTGCGTCCCCGGCTCGCCCTGGTCAGTGTCGGCGCCGGCAACACCTACGGTCACCCGAACGCGACGGTGCTGGACGCGCTCCGCCGGGCCGGCACGCTGGTGCGGCGTACCGACGAGTCCGGCGACGTGGCCGTGGTGGCCTCCCGGGACGGCCCGGTGGCGGTGGCCCGAGGTCACCCCCGGCCGGCGCCCCGCCAGCGTGGCCGAAGCTGAGCCCGGCCGCCTCGATGTGTCGGAGCGACCGGGCGCTCAGCCGGGTGGTTGTCCGTTTGTCCATACCGGCTGACCCTGCCGGGTCGCTCAGTCCCGCGCTACGGCCGCGCGCTACGGCCGCCCGCTACGGCCACCCGCTACGGCCGCGCGCTACGGCTCAGCCCTGCAGCGCGCGCCGGACCTCGGCGGTGGAGGTCGACACGGTGGCGGTCGGGCCCACGTGACCGGCGACCGCGTCGAGCGTCTTCAGTCCGTCGCCGGTGATCAGCAGCACGGTGTCGGCCTCCGGGTCGAGCTGACCGGACTCGATCAACTTGCGGGTGCAGGCGAGGGTGACCCCGCCGGCGGTCTCCGCGAAGATCCCCTCGGTCCGGGCGAGCAGCCGGATCGCGTCGACCACCTCGGCATCCGACACGTCCGCCACCGCGCCACCGGTGCGCCGCACGGTGTCGAGAACGTACGGGCCGTCCGCCGGGTTACCGATGGCCAGCGAGCGCGCGATGGTGTCCGGCCGGACCGGCCGGACCACGTCGTGACCCTCCGCGAACGCCGTCGAGATCGGCGAGCAGCCGGTGGCCTGTGCGCCGAAGACCTTGTACGGGGTGGGCTCCACCAGGCCCAGCGTGCCGAGCTCGCGGAATGCCTTGTCGACCTTCGTCAGCTGGGAGCCGGAGGCCACCGGCACCACGATCTGGTCCGGCAGCCGCCAGCCCAGCTGCTCCGCCACCTCGTACCCCAGCGTCTTGGAGCCCTCGGCGTAGTAGGGGCGGACGTTCACGTTGACGAACGCCCAGTCCTCCTCCTCGGCGGCCAGTTCGGTGGCGAGACGGTTCACGTCGTCGTAGTTGCCGTCCACCGCGATCAGAGTGCCGCCGTACACGGCGGTCATCTGGATCTTGGCCTGCTCCAGCGACTTCGGGATCAGGACCACCGAGCGCCAGCCGGCGCGCGCCGCGGCGGCCGCGACGGCGTTCGCCAGGTTGCCGGTGGACGGGCAGGCCAGCACGCTGAAGCCGAGCTCACGGGCGGCGGCCAGGGCCACCGCGACCACGCGGTCCTTGAACGAGTGGGTGGGGTTGCCGGTGTCGTCCTTCAGCCACAGTCGCTTGAGGCCGATTTCCTTGCCGAGCCGTTCCGCGCGCACCAGCCGGGTCATCCCGGGCTCGGTGTTGGGGTGGCGGGTCACGTCGGTCGGCACCGGCAGCAGCGAGGCGTACCGCCAGATCGACTTGGGACCGGCCTCGATGCGCTCCCGGGTGACGCCGACGAAGTCGTAGGCGACCTCGAGCGGGCCGAAACATTCCGGACAGGCGAACTCCGGGGCGAGCGGGATCTCGTGGCCACACTCGCGACAGGACAGGGCACGGGCCGGCCCGAGGTCGAGCGAGGTGGAAGTGGATAGCGTGGTGCTCACGGACATCGCGAGGTCTCCTCATCTGTCCCGCAACATGCGGGTCGGAATTGGCACCGTGATCACTGAGCGACCTCGCCCATGACGGGCGTGCTGCGCAACGGCTATGCGCAGATCGGTCAATGCCGGTTGCCGGGGCTTCGCAGGGCCGTTCCCTCTGCCCCTCTGGATGAGCCTTATTCAGTTGTGGCCCGCGCTCGGACCGCTCGCCATCGGAGGTGAGCTGAGGTCACGTTACGTCAAGGTTGCCCATTCCGCCCAGTCCGTTCCGCGATCTGGGAGCGGGCTCACTCGCCTGGTGCCGCCCGGTGCCGCCTACCCACTCCGGGCCGCCCGCCCGGCGGAAACGAGCCCAGGGCTCCGTCCGGCGCCCGTGGGGTGGCACCTCCGGGGTGTTCGGCGGTGCTGGGACGATGGCGGCATGAGCAGCCCGCCCGCGAGCCAGGCCGACCACGGCGCCGCGATCAGCGTGACCACTCCGCCGCTCCGGTTGATCGTCGGCGACGAGGAGCTGCTCGTCGAGCGGGCGGTGGCGAACGCCCTGGCCTCGGCGCGGGCGGCCGACCCGAGCGCCGAGCTGCGCAGGGTCGCCGCCGCGTCGCTGACCAGGGCCGAGCTCGCCGAGCTGATCAGTCCGTCGCTGTTCGCCGAGGGGCGGGTGGTGGTGCTGGACGCGGCGCACGAAGCGAGCAAGGACGTCGCCTCGGTGATCACCGACTACGTCGGAGACCCGGCCGACGGGGTGAGCCTGGTGGTGCTGCACGCGGGGGGCGCGCGTGGCAAGGCGCTGGCCGACGTGCTGCGCGGTGCGGGTGCGGAGATCACCGAGTGCGCGCGGGTGACGAAGTACGACGAGCGGGTGGACTTCGTCCGCGCCGAGATCCGCAGGGCCGGTGGGCGTATCACCCAGGAGGCCATCCGGGTGCTGCTCGACGCGGTGGGCAACGACCTGCGCGAGCTGGCGGCCGCTTCGGCGCAGCTGGTCGCGGACACCGACGGCGGTGTCGACGAGAACGCGGTGCGCCGGTACCACCGGGGTCGCGCCGAGGTCACCGGGTTCGCGGTGGCCGAGAAGGCGATCACCGGGGACCGCTCCGGTGCACTCGAGGCACTGCGCTGGGCGATCGTGGTGGGGGTGCCGGCCGTGTTGGTGGCCGACGCGCTGGCCGACGCGGTCCGCACGGTGGCCAAGGTCGGAGCGGCCGGCCGGGGGGACCCGTTCAAGCTGGCCGGGGCGCTGGGCATGCCGCCCTGGAAGATCCGCAAGGCGCAGGCGCAGGCCCGCGGTTGGCGGCCGGCCGGGATCGCGCTCGCGATGGCGGCGGTGGCCGTGGTCAACGCCGACGTCAAGGGTGCGGCGCCCGACCCGAACTACGCGCTCGAGCGCGCCGTGCTGCGCATCGTGCAAGCCCGCGACATCAGCTAACCGCGCCTCGCGGCGACGCTCGCTGTCGCCGAGCCGCCGCTTCCGGCTGGCACAGATCGGGTGCTGCCGGCACAGACTCGGCGGGGGCTGTGCGGGTTGTACTGGGTCTGTGCCAGCCGAGCTTGTGAGCCGCCGTTTGCGGCTGGCACAGACCGGGTGCTGCCGGCACAGACTCTGCGGGGGCTGCGCGGGTTGT
>DASYLM010000158.1:0-6686 GCA_036009565.1 Pseudonocardia sp.
ATAGATGCCGGCCTTGATCCCGAAGCTGCCGCCGATGTCGCCGGGCACGTGCAGCCGCAGCCGCGAGGTGGGCAGGCCGAGCGCGCCGGCCATCACCGGCACCATGGTGAACGGGCCGTGGAAGTTGGCCCAGGCCTCCACCGAGCCGCCGTCAACGCCGTCGCGCCACGAGGCGATCACGCTGTAGCACTCCATCGGGACCGAGGAGTAGCGCGGGAAGTCGTAGGTCCCCTCGACGACGTGCGCGGCGGCGGCGAAGGTCTCGTCCACCGGGCCGAACGAGAAGGTCCGGTCGGTGGCCACGTTGGACCCGGCGCCCTCGTGCAGCAGCGGGGCGCCGTCGGCCAGTGCGGCCCTGGCGCCGACCACCGGGTCCAGCGGCTCGTACTCGACGTCGACCAGCTCGGCGGCGTCCTCGGCGGTGTACCGGTCGGTGGCGACGACCACCGCGACCGGTTCGCCGACGAAGCGGACCTTGTCGGTGCCGGTCGGGTAGTACGGCATGGCCGCGCCGGTGGACAGCGGGAAGGGGCGCAGCGCAGTGGCCACGTCGGCCGGCCCGAGCACGGCGGCCACTCCGGGATGGGCGCGGGCCCGGCTCAGGTCGACGGCGCCGATCCGGGCGTGCGGGTGCGGGGACCGGACCACCGCGGCGACCAGCGTGCCGGGCAGCGGGTCGAGGTCGTCCAGGAAGCGCCCCTGCCCGGTGACCAGCGGCCCGTCCTCGATCCGCGCCGGCGGCCACTCCGGGAGCGACGCGCCGGACACCGGCTCCAGTAGCTCAGCCACAAGCCTCACCCCGGGCGTCGAACTCACCGGCGACCAGGGTGCGGCGCAGTGTCTTGCCGACCCCGGAACGTGGGATGGCGTCGACCGCGATCACCTTCTTGGGCCGCTTGACCGACGGCAGCACCTCGCGCGCGTAGGCGAGCGCCTCGGTGGCGGCCGCCAGCGGCGCGACCCGCTGCGCCGGCACCACGAACGCGGTGACCGCCTGCCCCCACCGCTCGTCGGCCAGGCCGACCACGCACACGTCGTCGATGGACGGGCAGCGCACCAGCACCGCCTCGATCTCGTCCGGGTAGATGTTCTCGCCACCGGAGTTGATCATGTCGTCGACCCGGCCGGAGACCCAGAGATCGCCGTCGTCGTCCGCCACCGCGAGGTCACCGGTGTAGTACCAGCCGCCGCGGATCGATGTCGCGTTCGCGTCCGGCCGGCGCCAGTAGCCGGTGAACGCCTCCGGGCTGGCCATGGACACGATGACCTGCCCCTGCTCCCCCGGCCCGACCAGCGCGTCCGGCGGTGCACCCGGCTCCGGCGCGACCAGGCGAACCTGGGAGAAGATGCCCGCCCGGCCGGCCGAGCCCGGCTTCGCGGCCACGTCCGGCCCGATCGTGAAGGTGTAGATCTCGGTGCTGCCGAAGTGGTTGACGAACGCGCCGGGTGCCACCTCGGCGGTCAGCTGCTCGGCCAGCGCGGGCGCCATCGCGGCCCCGGCATAGGCCAGCCGGTCCAGCGTGGCCGCCGCGCCGAGCCGGCCGGTGCGCAGCAGCGACCAGTAGATCGTCGGCACCAGGTAGAGCGAGGTGACCCCCTGCTCCACGATCAGGGCGGCGGACTCGTCGGCGTCGAACACCGGCTGTCCGACCCAGGTCCCGCCGACCACGATGCTGGCCAGCAGCGTGCGCAGGCCCATGGTGTGGAACATCGGCATCACGCCGAGGCTGACCTCGCCGATCCGCAGCTGGGTCTGCACCACGTGCGCGACGGCGGCGGCGTGCTCCGCGCGGTGGCTGCGTGGCACGCCCTTCGGCCGGCCGGTGGTGCCCGAGGTGTAGAGCTGCACGCTGACCGCGTCCTCCGCCGGCGTCACCGGGAGCGGGTGGTCGTCCTCCAGCACCGCGACGGCGTCCAGCTCGGCGGCGGTCCGCACACTCAGCGGGAGGCCGAGGACGGCGGTGCCGGCCGGCGTGGCGGTGGCCTCCTCCACCACGAGCAGCCGGATCCCGGCGTCGGCCAGGCAGTAGCGCAGCTCGGCGGCCCCGAACCGGATGGACAGCGGGACCGTGCCCGCGCCGAGCTTCTGGATCGCCAGGTGCAGGCTGGCCAGCGGTTCGCCGCCGCGCAGCAGCACGCCGACCCGATCACCGGGACACACCCCGGCGCCGGCCAGCGCACGGGCCAGCTGGTTGGTCCGCGCCTCCCAGGCGGCGTAGCTGAACTGGCGCCCGGCGCCGCGCACCGCCGGTCGGGACGGGTAACGCTCGGCTGTCCACCGCAGTGTGGTCACCAGGTCCATCCGCGCACCATCCTCAATGATCTGTTCTGGACGGTAGTCATGTGACCCTCGATGCCACACCACCGAACGTATGATCTGGATGGTGGGGTGGATACACTCAGGGTGGCTGGGCGATGACACTCCGGGGGGCCTAGGCTCCGCCGGCATCGGAGCGGCGCTCCGAGTGACCTACGGCACACTCGCCGAGGACAGTGAGGGGTGGAACCGGTGAGCGGTATCCGGCTGTCGTCAACGTCGTACGTCGTACTGGGGATGGTCGCGCTGCGCGGCCCGTCGACGCCCTACGACCTCAAGCGCGCGGTGGGCCACTCGGTCGGCTACTTCTGGCACTTCCCGCACGCGCAGCTGTACTCCGAGCCGGACCGACTCGCCGAGCTCGGCCTGCTCGAGCTGTCCACCGAGGACGGCGGCCGGCGACGCAAGACCTACTCGATCACCGACGCCGGCCGGGCCGCCGTGCGCGGCTGGCTCGCCGCGCCGACCAACGAGCACTTCCAGATGCGCGACATCGCCGAGCTGAAGCTGTTCTTCAACGAGGTGGGCGAGCCGGGCGACGTGACCAACCTGGCCAGCGAGCAGATCAAGCAGCACCAGGAGCGGATCACCGTCTACCAGGAGATGCAGGCCCGGTTCGGCGAGAGCGAGTCCGCGCAGCCGCGCATGATCACCCTGGAGCTCGGGCTGGAGATGGAGCACGCGGCGCTGCGCTTCTGGTCGGCGCTGGCGGACGGGCAGCTGGACCGATTACGGGCCGCCCGCCGCGAATTCTGAGCGACGGGCCGGCCAGCACGCAGGTCGTCAAGAGATCAAGTTCAGAACACATCCAGGCAGTACGGCTCCGCATCACCGGACATCGCCCGGGACGCCGCCAGCACCGCTCCGGCGCGCAGCTCGCGGACCCGGCCGGCGGCCGCCAGCGCGCTCAGCCGGATACCGCCGAGGTAGGCCGAAGCCAGGTCGGTGGTGTCGCACGCCAGGTCCGCCTCGGCCTCGGTGCGGGCAACCTCGGCGGCACCGTCAGCGCCCGCCCGCAGCCGCCAGCGGCCCTCGTTCCACGGGCAGAACCGGTCGGTGACCGCGAGTACCAGGTCACACCCGGCCGCGTAGCGGCGGGCGGTGAGCGCCCGGTCCAGGTCGACCAGCCGCACCCAGAGCGCGTCACTGACGTCGGTCAGCAGGGCCCGCGCGTTGACCAGCAGCTGCGGGACCGGGTCGTCCAGCGCGACGTTGCGGTACCGCACCCTGCCGACCATGTCGAGGTCCAGCAGCGAACGCCAGAGCCCCGCGTGAGCCTCCGGGTTGGCCGCGACCAGCTCGAGGATGTCCACCTCGAAGTCGGGCCCGGCGGCCGGCCAGTCCGGCTTGAGCCGGAACACCGCGTAGCCGTCGGGCTCGCCCCCGCCCCGCGGCTGGTGCACCGCGTACCGGTAGGCCGTCGCGCCGCCCCTGCCGGCCTCCGGGTCGGCCAGCACCCACCGCCAGCTGGCCTCCGGACGGGACACCCAACCCACCCGGCTCGCCACCAACCCCCGGTGGATCGCGCGGATCGACTCGGCCGCGGCCGCCTCGTCGAGCCACCGGACCGTGCCACCGGCCGGTGAGCCGTCCCGGAACGGCGCCCGTGCCGGCACACAGAGTTCGCCCCGCCGGCTGGCCAGCCCGTAGCCGAACCGGCCGTAGATCGGTGCCATGGACGCCCACAGCGCCGCGACCGGTTCGCCGCCGCTCTCGTGCAGCCCGGTGAGCTGGGCGCGGATCAGCGCGGTCAGCGCGCCCCGACCGCGCGCGTCCGGGTGCACCCCGACGTGGCTGATCGCCGCGACCGGGCTCGGTCCACTTCCAGGCAGGGTCATCTCCCTGGTCAGGATGGCGCCGCCGCCGAGCAGGCGGGCGTCGTCGAAGACACCGAGAGTCCGGCCCGGATCGAGCACCGCCCGGCTGCGCTCGATCGCCAGCGGGTCCTGGCCCGGGTCCGACAGAAAGGCGGCCGACACGACGGCCAGGAACTCGGGCAGCTCGCCGTCGGTCAGCGGGCGGGGCACCAGCGTGGCCCTCGCGGCGGTTGTTGTCATGCCTGTGGTTGGTAGTCGGTCCGGACCGGCGCGCCAACCGATTTCGCCGGCCACCACCTGAGTGAGCCCCGGAATGCTCGGCGCCTCCGCCGGGTTGTCCCGGAAGTGAAATTCGGTATCGCGACGTTCATCACTGACGAAGGCATCCGACCCGGCCCGCTGGGCGCGGCGCTCGAGGAACGCGGGTTCGACTCGCTGTTCATCGCCGAGCATTCGCACATCCCGGCCAGCCGGGAGTCCCCCTACCCCGGCGGGGGCGAACTGCCCCGCGTCTACTACCGCACGCTCGACCCGTTCGTCGCGCTGACGGCGGCCGGGGCGGCCACCGAGAACCTGCTGCTGGCCACCGGAATCGCGCTGGTGCCGCAGCGGGACGTGATCCACCTCGCGAACGAGGCGGCGAGCCTCGACGTGGTCTCCGGCGGCCGCGCCGCGCTGGGCGTCGGCGCCGGCTGGAACCGCGAGGAGATGCGCAACCACGGCGTGGACCCCAAGACCCGGGGCGCGCTGATGGGCGAGCAGCTCGCCGCGCTGAAGGAGATCTGGACCAAGGAGCAGGCGGAGTTCCACGGCGAGCACATCAACTTCGACCCGATCTTCGCCTGGCCCAAGCCGGTGCAGAAGCCACACCTGCCGATCTATGTCGGCGGGGAGAGCAAGGCCGCACTGGACCGCCTCGCCAAGTACGGCGACGCCTGGCTGCCGCGCGCGCAGACCAGGGCCGCCGAGCTGAACCGGGTCCGGCAGTGGCTGGCCGACCAGGGCCGCACCGACGTGCCGTTCACGATCTTCGGTGCCGGCCCGAGCCGGACCGCGCTGGACGGGTACGCCGAGGGCGGCGTGGAGCGGGTGACGTTCCTGCTCCGCACCCAACCGGAGGCCGAGACGCTGGCTGAACTGGACTCCCTCGCCAAGGTGGCGCAGGACGCCGGCTGAGTGGCCAGGCCGTAGCACGTCAGACAGGCACGTCACACAGGCACGTCGGGCCGGCTCTCGGTGCGGCGCCGCGCGATCGGGCACGGAGATCGGGCGGCGCCACCGGGAACCGGCTCTTGCTTTTTCGTCCCGAATACCGACAGCGAGGACATGTCACTCTCCGTACGTTGTTATAGCCCCTCGTCCGAGTGAAATAACGCACAACATCCGAAGCAACCTGACAGGGGTCCCGGTGTTTCGGCTGGATAACGGTCAAATCTCGGTCAACCCGCCGATCGTGACCAAATCGCGCGTGAGCACAATGCGTCGCACTACCCCGCACGATCGCACGAAAGGTCGACGCCCACGATGCTGATGGTCGAGATGTTGGCTCGGATGCCTGACCTGCGTCGGCGTATCCAGGCCGAACACATCGCTGACGCCACCGGCCGCTGCCGGGATTGCCGCGGCGCGCAGTGGCCGTGCGAGATGTACCGGCTGGCCACCGAGGTGGACCGTCGCTACGGGCCGTGTCCCTCCAACGTCAACCGCCCCGGAATGCCGAGGCAGACCGGCCACGGCGCGGTACCTACCCAGTCCGCAACCCAGTCCGCAACCCAGTCCGCAACCGCCCGGCTGGCGCCGCAGGGCGCCATCCGCCGGCCGGGCACCCCAGTCACTCCGCTCCCCACCGGCGTGACCCCGGTGCCGCCCCGCAGGTCCACGCGCCCGCCCACTGAGGGCGGTGTCTCGCTGCCGGTTCCCCGGATCAACACCACCGGCACCTTCGGGGCGGTACCGGGAGCGCCTCGCGTCCCGACCGCGCTCAGCGCCCGGCACGACGAGCTGCGGGCCCGCCGCGAGCAGCACCGGGCCCGCCGCGACGAGCTCCGGGCCCGCCGGGGTGGCGGCAACCGGTCCCGCGACGGCGGCCGGCACGACCTGGGCCGGCCCGTGGAGGCCTCCGCTCCGCTCGCCAGCCGCATCCCCGGTTCCCTGCCGCAGCCGAAGAGCGAGCTCATCGACGTGCTGGAGGACGTACTCCGCTGGTCCCACTGACGGGCGCTAGCCGGGTGGCGCGTGCGGTGGTGAGCCGGCTCAACCAGAACATCCGCCGGCCACCGCGTCCGACTGACCGCCGCCAGGTGACCGGACCCCGCGGGCCGCTGGCTGAGCGCGCGGATCCGGCCAGCTCAGGCCTCGCCGGCGCCGGTCGGGTTCTGGTCGCCGGTCCGGTAAGTGCCGTGACCCTGTACCACCAGCGGGCCGTCGAAGATCAGCACTTCGCTGACCAGGTTGCCCTTCTGATTGCGGTAGTTGATGACCAGCGAGTTGACGCCGAGGTAGCTGGCCACCACCTCGAAGTGCAGGTCCGGGATCAGTGTGAGCGCGGTGGA
>DASYLM010000159.1:0-1834 GCA_036009565.1 Pseudonocardia sp.
GACCGGGACCACAACCGTCACTGCCGTCGCCAGTGGCACGGGGACTCGTGGTACTGGCGCGACGACGGCGACTGGGACCGCCACCACCACTGGCGCCACCACCGGAGCCACCACTTCCGTCACGGCTGGTGGAGCTGGGAATGTAGATAGCCACCTCGAAGAGACCTCCCGAACCCGGGAGGTCTCCTTTTCTTGCGACTCCACTTCGATGGGGGCACACCTGTTCAACCAAAGCCGATTACTTTTACAGAATCGGCGAAGCGGCCGCTCGGTAGCCCTTTGGCTACCAGGTGGCGATCAGTCCGCCGTCGATCCGGATGTCGGCGCCGGTGACGTTGGCTGACCGGTCGCTGGCGAGCAGCAGCACCAGGTCGGCCACCTCGCGCGGCTCGGAGAATCGTCCGGTCACCGAGCCGGCGGCGGCCTTGTCGGCGACCTCGTGCGGCGTCAGTCCCAACGCCCCGGCCACCGTCTCCGCCACGCCCCCCTCGCCGAGCCACAGCGCGGTGGCCACCGGTCCGGGGCTGACCGTGTTGACCCTGATGCCGCGTGGCCCCAGCTCCTTGGACAACCCCTTGGAGAAGCCAGCCAGTGCGGCCTTCGCGGCGCTGTAGTCGAGCACCCCGGGATCCGGCAGGGAAGCGTTCACCGAGCAGATGTTGACGATCGACCCGGCGCCGGCGGCGAGCATCACCGGCAGTGCGGCACGGGTCGCGCGGACGGCGGCGAGCAGGTTGAGATTGAGCGTGGCCAGCCAGTCCTCGTCGGCGATGCTGAGGAACCCGCCGGTCCGAGCGGGCGCGCCGCCGACGTTGTTGACCAGGACGTCGATCCGGCCGCCGGCGAACTCCACCAGGTCGCCGGGCCCCGACGGCTCGGCGAGGTCGGTCAGCAGCACCCGCACCGAGCCGGCCTCGACCAGTTCGGTCAGCTCGGCCGAGCCGGTCCGGGCGCCGGCCACGACCGTCGCCCCCTCCGCGACCAGCGCCCGCACCACGGCCAGCCCGATCCCCTTGCTGGCGCCGGTGACCACAGCCACCCGCCCGTCGAGTCCGAGATCCATTGTGTGGCCTCCCATTGACGCCGCCCTCGGCCCGCCTGGCCGGACTGGTCGGTCGCGCCCGGACAGTCTGCCGGGGCGTCCGCGATCACGCGTCGATGGTGATCAGGAAGACCGGGTAGCCGGGTGCGATCCGCAGCAGGTCCTCATCGGAGGCGTCGGCACCGACGCCGTCGAAGAACACGCCGACCTCGAACTTCCAGCGCTTCAGGTACGCCCGCAGCACGGCGGGTTTGTCGGCGTCGGCAAGCTCGGTGGCCCGGAACGTCTGGACGCGCCGCCCGACCACCAGCTCGCCGGTACCGATCGCGCGCAGGTTCCGCACCCACTGGGCGTGACCCCTCGGCGCAACAAGGTAGTCGGCGCCCTCATGGGTCAGCAGGTTGACCGGGGTGCTGCGCCACTCACCGGACTTGCGGCCCTTGACCCGCAGCACCCGGGAACCCCAGACGCTCATGCCGTGCCGCGTGAGGGCACCCACGGCCTTGTTGAACAGGTTCGCGGTGAAGGTCGGCTCGACGTAGCGGGCTTGAGCGGTCATGAGTTGGCTCCTTGACTTTAGAGAGCGATGCTCTCGCTTGAGAGCAGTGAACGCCTCCAGGTCAGACCTGTCAAGAGCGGTGCTCTCCGATTTGATTGCCGCTCTCGCAGTAGGCATACTGGCGACCATGAACGCAGGCCGCACCGCACGGGAGCGCGCTCGGGCCGAGCTGACCCGGGAGATCACCGACGCGGCGCGCCGTCAGCTGGCCGAGGCCGGCGCGGACGGCCTCT
>DASYLM010000160.1:0-13742 GCA_036009565.1 Pseudonocardia sp.
ACGCCGAACGATCCGCCCGCGAGTCGCGGCACCTCCCGGATCCGGACCGCGGTGGCCAGCGCGGTCGCCGGCTTCGCGGTACTCATCGCCGGCGGCGTCGCCGTCTCCCAGGCCGGCGGTGGCTCGGGCGCTCACCTGGCCGGCGGGATGCACGGCGGCCACCGCTAGCTAGTGCCCTGCACTAGGTGATAGCAACAGCTAGCCACCGATAGCAACAGCGCGCCCGGGGCCCGGCCGGGTGCATACCGGGCCGAGGCCACGGAGTGGGCGTAACGTCCCGAGCGGCGCATGTCGGCAGCTCGGGGAGGCGACACGGGATGGGCGTTCGGGACCGGGTCACAGCGTTCTGCGATCGGTACCAGCTGCGGCTGCCTGTGGTGCAGGCACCGATGGCCGGCGCCTGCCCGCCCGAGTTGGCCATCGCGGTGGCCGAGGCCGGCGGGATGGGTGCCGCGGGGGTGGTGCTGGACAACCCGGCGGCCATCGCCGACTGGGTGGCGCGGTTCCGGGCCGGTTCGTCGGGCCCGTTCCAGCTGAACGTCTGGGTCCCGGACGAGGCGGGCGCCGACACCGCCGAACTCGACCGCGGCACCGCGGCCGCCCGGGAGTTCCTCGGCCAGTTCGGCGCACCGGGCGAACCCGGTCCGCCGCCCCCTGACTTCGACCGGCAGTGCGCGGCCATGCTCGACGCCGCGCCGACCGTCGCCTCGACGATCATGGGCCTGTTCCCGCCGGAGTACGTCAAGCAGCTGGCTGACGCGGGCATCGCCTGGTTCGCCTGCGCCACCACCCTCGACGAGGCCCTCGCCGCCGAGCGCGCCGGCGCGGATGCGATCGTCGCGCAGGGTATGGAGGCCGGTGGGCACCGCGGCACTTTCGATCCGGACGCCGCCGAACGCACCTCGGTCGGCCTCTTCGCACTGCTCCCCCGGTTGGCCGACCACATCCAGGTACCGATCATCGCCACCGGTGGGATCGCCGACGGGCGGGGCGTTGCCGCCGCACTGGCACTGGGTGCCAGCGCCGTACAGGTGGGCACCGCGCTGCTGCGCGCCCCGGAGGCGGGGATCAGCAAGGACTGGTCGGCGTCGCTGGACGGGCTGGCCCCGGAAGCCACCCGCACCACCCGCGCCTACTCCGGACGGCTCGGCCGCGCGGCGCCCACGCCGTACGTGACGGCCTGGTCCGAGCCCGGGGCACCGACACCGGCCCGCTACCCGGTGCATCGGCAGTTGGTCGGGCAGTGGCGGCGTGGCACCCCGGACGGGCTGGACCGGGTCAACCAGTGGGCCGGGCAGAGCGCGGCGCTGGCCCGCGAGGAGCCGGCCGGTGAGGTCGTCGCCCGGATGTGGCGCGACGCCTCCGCCCTGCTCGCCCCCGGGTGACCGGTACCGCGCCCGCCGGCTGACGGGTCAGCGGGTTGCCTGGGTCCGTGGTCCCAGCGGTTCGTCCAGATCGAGGACGTCCAGGACCCGGTTGCCCAGTTGCCGCGACACCCGCAGCCGACTCGCCGCATAGGTGCCCAGGGTGACGCCGACGAGGGCCACGCACGCACCGCGCGCCACGATTCGGGAACGTGAAGTTACTGCCATTGTGCTCAACCTCAGCTTGTCATGAATCACACGAGCTCACCCGAGCTCGGGGACGGCCGGAAGGTCGCCAGCTCCAGGCACACCAGGAGCGGCGTGCTGATCAGCGGAAACGCCGGCGCGGGACATCGGCCTGGGCGGCCGGCGCCGGGCCGCTCAGCTCCGGGCCACGCCTATCGACAGCAGTATCGCCCTACCCGAGGGCGCCGGCGCGAGTGTGTGGGAGGCGGCGAGATAGCCCGGCGCCGGGTGACCGGTCGGGGCCGGGACGACGGCATCCGGCTCGGAGGTTCCCTTGGCCGACGGCGCGAAGGCCGGACGGCTCTGCGTCCACAGCAGGTCGCCGGCCGTGGACTCGTGGCAGATCGGGCCGTGGTCGGGACCGGCGGACACCAGCGCGGTCGCCGAGCTGCCGGTCCACTGGTGGTGGTGGCTCGCCGTACAGTCGGCCGGCTGGGTCATCAGCACGACGAGCAACAGCAGAGCGGGCGCGCACCACCGCCACGCCCACCGGGGCATGAGGGCTCGCAGCGTTCTGCCGTTCACAACGACTTGACGGTAGCAGCAGCCGGACGGCGGACGTTCCCTCGTTGCTCACCGACGCGAGCCGGGTGACGAGACTCTGTGATTACCTCTTATTCAGAGGTAATATGAACCGGTGACCTCCACCGACCTGCCCGTGACATCGGCCCGTACCGCCAAGGAGGTGGTCGCGATCACCGCCGCGCTGCGCCGGGTCTACCGGCGGCGGCTGCGCGACATGATTCCGGGGCCCCGGCTGCGCGGCGCCCAGCTGGAGTTGTTGCAACACGTCGAGGCCGAGCCCGGCACCGGGGTGGCCGCCGCCGCGCGCGCCCTGCACCTGGCCGGCAACTCGGTGAGCACGCTGGTCAACCAGCTCGTCGAGGAGGGACTGCTGCGCCGGGAGATCGACCCGGCCGACCGACGAGCCGCGCGGCTGTTGCTCACCGGGCGCGCCCAGGCCCGACTGACCGAGTGGCGCAGTGCCCGGGGCCGGCTGATCGCCGTCGCCCTCGAGCGAATGCCGAGCGTGGACCAGGAAGCACTGGCCGCCGCGCTGCCCGCGTTCCGGCGCCTCATCCAGGAACTCGAGGAGACCCTGTGACCAGCAATGCGATCACCACCCCAGCCGTTCGGTGCACCGGGTTGCGGCAGCGGTTCGGTGACACCGTCGCGGTGGACGGCATCGACCTCGAGGTGAACCCCGGCGAGGTCTTCGGCCTGCTCGGACCGAACGGTGCCGGCAAGACCACCACCATCCGCATGATCACCACGCTGCTGAAGGCACCGCCCGGCGGCATCACCGTGTTCGGCGTCGACGTGGCGCGCCGGCGCACCGCGGTCCGCCGGCTGATCGGCTACGTCCCGCAGCAGCTGTCCGCCGACTCGACGCTCACCGGCCGGGAGAACGTCTCGCTGTTCGCCCGGCTCTACGACGTGCCGCGCCGCGACCGGCCCCGGCGGGTCGAGGAGGTGCTCGCGGAGGTCGACCTTGCCGACGTGGCCGACCGGTCGGCGAAGACCTACTCCGGCGGCATGGTGCGCCGCCTCGAGCTGGCGCAGGCGCTGGTCAGCGCGCCCCGGCTGCTGATCCTGGACGAGCCGACGGTCGGGCTGGACCCGGTCGCCCGGGACGGCGTGTGGGCCCGGATCGAGGAGATCAAGGCGGCCACCGGGATGACCGTGCTGGTCACCACGCACCTGATGCAGGAGGCCGACCAGCGCTGCGACCGGATCGCGCTGATGCACCGCGGCCAGATCCGGGCCCTCGGCACACCCGCCGAGCTGCGCGACTCGATCGGCCCGGACGCCACCCTGGACGACGTGTTCCGCGCCTACACCGGCGACCGGCTGGCGGAGAACGCCGGCACCATGCGCGATGTGCGCGCCGCTCGACGCACCGCCCGGAGGGTGTCATGACTGCCCCTACCTTCACCGTGGACATCCCGGCCGACCCGGGCCCGCTCAAGCAGCTGGGCACCGCGTTCTCCCGGATCAACGCCATGTGCCTGGTCGAGCTGCAGAAGCTGCGGCACGACCGCACCGAGCTGATCACCCGCGCGGTGCAGCCGACGCTCTGGCTGCTGGTGTTCGGCCAGGTGTTCACCCGGATCCACGCCATCCCGACCGGCAACACCCCGTACCTGGATTTCCTGGCACCGGGGATCCTGGCCCAGTCGGCGCTGTTCATCGCGATCTTCTACGGCATCCAGATCATCTGGGAGCGCGACTCCGGTGTGCTCTCCAAACTCATGGTCACCCCGACCCCCCGGGTGGCGCTGGTGGCCGCCAAGGCGTTCGCGTCCGGGATCCGCGCGGTGGTCCAGGCGCTTGCCGTGATGATCGTCGCGGCGCTGCTCGGGGTGCACCTGAACATCGAGCCGCTGCACTTCCTCGGAGTGGTGGCGGCGCTGGTGCTGGGCTCGGCCTGCTTCTGCTGCCTGTCGATCACCATCGCCGGCCTGGTGCTGTCGCGGGACCGGTTGATGGGCATCGGGCAGGCCATCACGATGCCACTGTTCTTCGCCTCGAACGCGCTCTACCCGGTGCAGCTGATGCCCGGCTGGCTGCAGGTGATCAACCACATCAACCCGCTGAGCTACGAGGTGGAAGCGCTGCGCGGGCTGCTGGTGGGTACGCCCGCGCGGCTCGGGCTCGACTTCGGCGTCCTGGCTGTGGCGGCCGGGGTGATGATCAGCATCGCGGCGGCGCTGCTCCCCCGCCTGGCCAGGGGCTGAGCTCGTGAGTGGCAAGTGGTCCCGGGGAACACCTGCCACTCACGGCGAAACTCGGGAGCGGGCGGGAGCCGGGGCGGCGAGGATGTCCGGGTGACCCGTGATCTTCGGACCCTGCCCAAGGCCCACCTCCACGTGCACGTGGAGAGCACCGTGCGGCCGGCCACACTGCGTGAGCTGGCCGGGGAGAACGGGGTGCCGGTGCCCGGGCCGGCCGGCTATTTCGCCGACTTCCGCGCATTCGCCGACCACAACTCCCTGATCAGGGCCTGTCTGCGTCGACCGGCCGATTTCGAGCGGCTCGGCCGGGAGTACTGCGAGGACGAGGTTGCCCAGGGCGTCGGGTACGCCGAGGTCACCTTCACCGCGGCCTCGCACGGTGAGCGGCTCGGTGATCTGGACATGCCGCTCGAGGCGCTGCTGCGCGGGCTGGCCGCCGGTCGCGCCGCCACCGGGCTGGAGTACCGGGTGCTGCTCGACCACTCCCGGCGCCAGTCGGTGGAGCGGGCCTGGCGCACCCTGGACCTGGCGCGGCGGTTCGCCGGGCAGGGCGTGATCGGGATCGGCATGGCCGGGGACGAGAGCTACCCGCTGGCCCCGTTCGCCGAGGTGTGCGAGGCCGCCGAGAAGGAGGGGCTGCACCGCGTGCACCACGCCGGCGAGGCGGCCGGGCCGGACAGCATCCGCGAGGCGCTCGGTGTCGGGCGCGCCGAGCGGATCGGGCACGGCATCCGGATCCTGGAGGACCCGGCACTGACCGCCGAGGTGGCGGCGCTCGGGGTGCCGCTGGAGGTCTGCCCGTCGTCGAACGTGGCACTCGGCCTGGCCCCGTCCTGGGCGGAGCACCCGTTGCCGCGGCTTCGCGCCGCCGGGCTGACCGTCACCCTGAACACCGACATCCCGGTGAGCACCGGCGGCACGCTCAGCCGGGAGTACGCCGGTGCCCGGGAGTCGTTCGGCTACTCCGACGAGGTGCTCGCCGAGCTGGCACAGGCTTCGGTGGCGGCGTCGTTCGCCCCGGCCGCGACCAGGTCGCGGCTCAGCGCCCGAATCTCCCGCTGGCTGACGACTCCGGCCGACTGACGGCGCGCCGGACCGCGGCGGATTCCGCGCGACCCGAATCCGACCCGGAACTATACGACAAAGAAACACCCAAGAAAAGACTGAGAAATAACTGAAGGTGGCTCTTCGAGGAGTGGCAAGATGTGAGTTTCCTACGTTTAGGCGCACTACGTTGGCCTGGACAAGGCGGCGAATGCTACCAAGGAGGTAATCCGGGAGCCGGCGTCACCGAGGACACCGCTAAGCTTCGCCGCCACGCCAGGGAAAGATCAACCAGTGATGCTCCGTGAGACGCTCGTTATCGCCCTTCGAGGGTTGCGCTCGCACAAGATGCGCTCGGCCCTGACGATGCTGGGGCTGATCATCGGTGTCGCCGCGGTGATCCTGCTGACCGCCTTCGGACAGGGTGTGGCTGGCTCGGTCAACTCGGCCGTCTCGACGGTAGCGAACAGCATCACCGTCGTGCCCAAGCTATCCCCTATCCCCGGCGGCCCGGCGGCCAAGCCGCTCACCGACGCCGACTCCCAGGCGATCTCCAAGCTCTCCAACGTGGCGATGCTCGTGCCGTCGGTGACCGGTGCCACGACGGGGGCCGCCGGCCAGCAGGGCGTGGCGGTGGTCGCGTCGTACAAGGGCAACCAGTACCTGTCCGCATCGGTCACCGGCACCACCTCCAACTACCCAGCGGTTCGGCAGATCACCCTCGCCGCGGGGAAGTTCTTCGACCCCGAGCAGAGCCGCACCGGCGCCAAGGTCGCGGTGCTGGGCCCGCTGGTTGCCAAGGCGCTCTACGGGCCGGATCCGAACGCGGCGATTGGCAAGCCGCTGCGGCTGGTGCACGCTAACTTCACCGTCATCGGCGTGCTGCAGTCCTACGGGGCTTCCAGTGACAACATCATCGTGATGCCCATTGGCGCCGCCCGGTCGTCCGTGTTCGGCTACGGCTATGGTGGCAACGAGCTCAGCTCGATTGTCGTGCAGGCCACGTCCACGCAGACAGTGAAGGCCGCCGAGGCTCAGATCATTCAGGTGCTGAGCACCAACCACCACATCGCCGACCCGCAGTACGACGACTTCCAGGTGCAGGATCTCGGGAGCCGGGTCGCCACGTTCACCTCGCTGATTACGTTGATTACCAACTTCGTGCCGGTGATCGCGGCGATCTCGCTGCTGGTGGGCGGGATCGGGGTGCTCAACATCATGCTGGTCTCGGTGACCGACCGAACCAGGGAGATCGGCACCCGCAAGGCGATCGGCGCCAGCGACTCGGCGATCCTGTCCCAGTTCGTGCTGGAGGCGATCACGCTGGCCGGCCTCGGTGGGCTGATCGGCGTGGTGATCGGCGTCGGCCTGATCCTGCTCACCAAGCTGGTCCTCCCGCTGCTCGGGACCACCGGGTTCCTGAGCTCGTTCAGCCCGGTGCTCTCCACCTCGCCGATCGCGGTGGCCTTCTTCATCAGCCTTGCCATCGGGCTGGTCGCCGGCGGCTACCCGGCCTGGCGGGCCGCCCAGCTCAATCCCATCGAGGCACTGCGCTACGAGTGAGGCGCCGCCCGCCCGCTCACACCGCGCGCAGCGTGGGCGGCGGCCGGTGCGGTCGCCGGCCGGTCTTGCGGTCGCTCACCACGCGACCTTCGCTCAGCTCGACGATCCGGGTGGCGTAGGCGGCGGTCTCGTCCCGGTGGGTGGCGAACACGACGGTGCGCCCCGCGCCGTTCAGCTCGGTGAACAGCTCCATGATCTCCGAGCTCGAGTCGGCGTCGAGGTCGCCGGTGGGTTCGTCGTCGAGCAGGACCGACGGGTCGTTGATCAGCGCCCTGGCGATCAGCACCTTCTGCCGCTGGGCCTCGAACAGCTCGATCGGCATGTCCTTCTCGTGCCCGGCAAGGCCGACGCGCTCCAGTGCCCGGCGCGCTCTCGCCCGGCGCACCCGAGCCCGGGTGTAGATCATCGGAAGCTCCACGTTGCGCAGCACCGTGACGTCCGGGATCAGGTCGAACGACTGGAACACGAACCCGACGGTGCGGCCGCGCAGCTTGGTCAGCCGGCGCTTGGACAGCCTGCCGATGTCGGTGCCGTCGAGCCGGTAGCTGCCCTCGCTGGGCACGTCCAGGCAGCTCAGGATGTTCATCAAAGTGCTGGTCCCGGACCCGGACTCGCCCATCAGCGCGACCATCTCGCCGTCGGCGATGCTCAGGTTCACCCCGTGGAGCGCGGGCACGGTGATCCGACCGCCGGTCCGGTACTCCTTACCGACTTCCTCGAGTTCGATCACCGTAACTCCTCCGGCCGCCGTGGCCGCTGTGTCCTTCCGGGCAGAGCCCGGTCACGCGCTCAGCCGGGTCCGTTCGTGCACCGGCTCGTCGCTGCCGATCACCCCGTCGCGAAGCCGGACGACCCGCTTCGCGAACTCGGCGATCTCCTCCTCGTGCGTGATCACCACGATTGTCGCGCCGCCGTCGTTCAACGCGACCAGCAGCTCCATGATCTCCTCGCTGGACTTGCTGTCAAGCGCGCCGGTCGGTTCGTCGGCCAGCAGGATGGACGGCTCGTTGATCAGTGCCCTGGCGATCGCGACCCGCTGCTTCTGGCCGCCGGAGAGCTCGCTGGGCATGTGCCGCAGGCGCTCACCGAGGCCGACCCGCTCCAGCGCGGCGCGGGCCTTGCGCTGCCGGCCCCGGGTGCCGGCGTAGACCAGCGGCAGCTCCACGTTGCGCATCGCGTCGGTACGCGGGATGAGGTTGAACGACTGGAACACGAACCCGATCTTGGAGCCCCGGATCCTGGACAGCTCGCGCTTGGTCAACTCGCTGACATCGATGCCGTCGAGCCGGTAGCGGCCCTCGCTGGGCACGTCCAGGCAGCCGAGGATGTTCATCAACGTGCTCTTGCCGGAGCCGGACGGGCCCATGATCGCGACCATGTCGCCGTCGTCGATGGTGAGGTCGATCCCGTGCAGGACCGGCATCTCGACGTCGCCCATCCGGTACGACTTCTTGATGCCCTCGAGCTCGATCATCCCACTCCTCGGCCGGTAACCAGCTGCCTTCGGCACGCGGCCGCGTGGCGCCAGCGCGCACCGGCCCGGCGAGAGAACCGATGACACACCCCGGAACTACAACTACCGGACACCGGCTCGCCGGCACAACATAAAGCCCCGCAACTCACAGTCCGTAGCGCATTTCATCGAGCAGGTTCTCAGTTTCTTTAGGGTGTTCTCAGGATTGTGGCGATGGCGCGGGTAATGCGACGGGTCCGCCTCAATGCGTCGCACCGGCCGGCCGCGGGATTCCCGCTGGTCACCACCTGTGAGTGGTATTGGTCGCCATGGCGACCAATACCACTCACAGGGTTCGGGGCAGGATGGGCCGGTGACCGTGCACTTCATCGGCGCCGGCCCCGGCGCGGCCGACCTGATCACCGTCCGAGGCCGCGACCTGATCGGGCGCTGCACGGTCTGCCTGTACGCGGGCAGCCTGGTCCCGGCCGAGCTGCTGGCGGCCTGCCCGCCCGGCGCCCGGCTGGTCGACACCCGCGACCTGACGCTGGACGAGATCGTGGCCGAGCTGGTGACCGGGCACCGGGCCGGCCACGAGATCGCCCGGCTGTGCTCCGGCGACCCATCGGTGTACAGCGCGGTGGCCGAGCAGACCCGGCGCCTGGACGCGGCCGGGGTGCCCTACGACATCACCCCCGGCGTGCCCGCGTTCGCGGCCGCCGCCGCCACCCTGCGCCAGGAGCTCACCGTGCCCGGCGTCGGGCAGAGCGTCGTGCTGACCCGCACCGCCGCCAGGGCCACCCCGATGCCGCCGGGCGAGGACCTGGCCACCCTGGGCGCGTCCCGGGCCACGCTGGTGCTGCACCTGGCCGTGCAGCGGATCGGCGAGCTGGTCGGCGAGCTGGTGCCGAACTACGGCGCGGACTGCCCGGTCGCGGTCGTCGCGCGAGCCAGCCGGGAGGACGAACAGGTGCTGCGGGGCACCCTCGCCGACATCGCCGAGCAGGTCCGCGCCGCGGACATCCGGCGTACCGCGGTGATCATCGTCGGGCAGGTACTCGGCCGGTCGGGCCAGGACAGTCACCTGTACTCGGCCGCCCGGGAGCGCGGCGGCCACTGACCCCGCTGGCACCTGGCCGACGGCGCCGCGCCGACCGGCACAGAGCCGCCGCGTCGCCGTGCCTGTGGTTACCGAGCTGCACACCAGGCTGGTTTCTCGCCGCCAACACCTGCCCACTGTGCAGTTCGGTAACAGCAGGCGCTGTACACGGTGCGTGCCGCGTCGCCGTGCTCACTGTCACTGTCCGCGCACGGCAGATCACCGTGCGCGGTGACCTTCTGGGCCGCTGATCGTTCTCCTTGACAAACCCCGAGGAGTTTCGTTGAGGCTGCCCGTCGCGTCCCGCCGGTCACTGTCCGTGCTGGCCGTTGCACTCACGGTGTGCGCACTGGCCGGCGTGCAGATGGCCACCGGGGCGGACACCGCGCGGGCCGCCACCGTGCCGGACCCGATTCAGGACGCGATCGCGGCCTCCGGCACGGACCACGACTGGACGCCCGGGCCGGAGCGCTACGGGGTCAAGGAGGTCAGCGGCGTCGGGGTCCGGATGGCCGACGGGACCGTGCTGCGGGCCACCATCGACTACCCGACCGACCTGGCGACCGGCGAGATCGCGGCCGGCAGGTTCCCGACCCTGCTGACCATCACCCCCTACGGCGCGGCCTTCGCGGTGGGCGGCGCCACCGGCGTCAACCCGTACCTCGTCAAGCGCGGCTACCTCGACATCGCGGTGGACGCCCGCGGCACCGGCGCCTCCGGCGGCACCTTCGACCTGTTCGGGCCGAAGCAGACCGCCGACAGCGTGGAACTGGTGCACTGGGCGGCCGAGCTGCCCCGCTCCGACGGCAAGGTCGGCATGCACGGTGCCTCGTACCTGGGCATCAACCAGCTGTTCGCGGCCGGCGCCGTGGGCAGGGACTCGCCGCTGAAGGCGATCTTCCCGATCGTCGCGGCGAACGACATCTACCGGGACGCCGCGTTCATGGGCGGTATCCCCGACCTGGAGTTCGACTCCGCCTACTTCGCCGGCGTGCTGCCGGCCACCAACCTGGTCAACCCGCTGCTCAGCGCGATGAAGGATCCCGCGCACCTGGTCAACGGGGTGACCGGCACGCTGAACCACGCACTGCAGGTGCCCCAGTACAACGTCCAGTTCCTCGCCAAGGCCTACCTGGGCGGGCCGAACGCGTACGACAACCGGTACTGGGCCGACCGCCGGCCCGCCTCGGTGCTGCGCAGGATCGTGGACAACAACATCCCGGCCTACCTGGTCGGCGGCGAGTACGACCTGTTCCAGCGCGGCGCGCCGATGAACTACGCGGGGTTGCAGAACGCGTACGCCGACCGCCCGGTCACCGAGCCGATGGATCCCGACGAGTCGGTCACCGGGCGCTACCAGCTGCTGCAGGGCCCGTACACGCACCTCGGCGGCGCGGCGAACCCGAAGCTCAATGCGCTGCAGCTGCGCTGGTTCGACCAGTGGCTCAAGGGCGACGACACCGGGATGGACCGCACGCCGACCCCGCTGCACTCCTACGACCTGGGCACCGGGCACTACGCGGAGGCCACCAGCTTCCCGTTCAAGGGCGCGGAGCCGACCAGGTACTACCTCGGCGGCGGCCGCTCCGGCAGCGCGGCCTCGACCAACGACGGCACCCTGAGCACCGCGGCACCGGCTCGGACCAGCGGCGCGGACACCGTGCTCTGGTCACCGGTCGCGGGCACGATCTGCTCACGCTCGCAGGACCAGTGGGCCGCCGGTGGCCTGTCGCTGGTCACCAACCAGATCCCGGCGCCGGCGCCGTGCGTCGACGACGACCGGCTCGCCCAGGTCGGCCCGTCGTCGCTCACCTACAGCACCGCGCCGATGGACGAGGCGAAGACCATCGCGGGGCCGATCACCGCCACCGTGTACGCGACGGCGAACACGGTGGAGACCGAGTGGGTGGCCGACATCGCCGACGTCGGGCCGGACGGGGTGTCCAAGCCGCTCACCCAGGGCGCGCTGCTCGGCTCGTTCCGGGAGCTGAACCGGGACCGCTCCTGGTCCGTGGGCGACAAGATGATCATGCCGTACCACGACTACACGAAGCAGTCCGCGACGCCGGTGGTGCCCGGCAAGGTGACCCGCTACGACATCGAGGTGTTCCCCACCTACTCCACGATCGCCCCGGGCCACCGGATCCGGCTCACCCTGGCGACCACGGACCTGCCGCACCTGCTGCCGCCCGCACCCGCACTGGCCAAGCTGGTCGGCGGGGTCTACCAGGTACACCACAGCGAGACGGCGGCGTCCTCGCTGACCATCCCGCTCCGCTCGCCGGAGGACTGACCCGGCGGCTGGCCTCGGCCGGGGTGGCTACCCCCTCGGCAGTACGGGGGCCTACCCACCCGACCCGGGGGCCAGCCCCCTCGTTCCGCCGGCCCGGCCGCGGCACCGTTGCCGGCAGGGCGGTGGCCGGGATGGCAACCGGTGCGGCCGCCCGTTCGGACAGGGCTCGCCCGCGGCGGGCCACCGGTCGGGGGAAGGACCGTCATGGCGTCACAGCCGCTCCTGCTCGGTGCGCCCGGTCGCGCCAGGTGTGCGTCGAGCCAGTCGTTCGACTTCCAGGCCCGGCTGGGCCGCCCACCCGCCGGGGACCCGAGCGGGCCGACGCCGGGGGTGCTCGTGCTGACCAGGGCGGTCGACCGGGAGGTGGACGAGCTGTCCCTGCGACTGGCTGTGCGCGGGGTGCCGATGCTGCGCCTGGACAGCGACCGCGCCGCCGGGCTGGAGCTGACCTGGGACGTCACCGACAGCGTGGTGGACACACCGGACGGGCGGTTCGCCCCGAGGGCGGTCTGGCTGCGGCACTTCTCCGGCGCCTCGGTGCCCTCGCACGGGGCCGGCGGACTGGACGACTACGTGCGCGAGCAGTGGGTCGCGTGGTCCCGGATGCTGCTGGCGGAGGAGCGGTTCGAGGTGGTCAACGGCACGGTCGAGCACGCCCCGCCGGACCCGGTGGCCCAGCTCGCGGCGGCCCGCCAGGTCGGGCTGCGGGTACCCGCCACCGTGGTGACCAGCCGCCCGGGCACCGCCGCCGACCGTATCCCCGGTGACGGCGACCTCCTGGTGAAGACCCTCGGCGGCCAGTTCGTCGAGCCGGTGCCCGGCCGCCTGCGGGCACTGCTGCCCCGCCGGCTGAGCCGTGCGCACCTGAGGTCGGTGCAGGCGGTCGAGCCGGCGCCGGTGATGGTGCAGGAGTTCGTGCCGTCCGCGCGCCAGCTGCGGGTGTACAGCGTCGGCGGCGAGCTGATCGGCTTCGAACAGAGTGCACACCGCCCGGACGCACCGTTCTCCGACACCGTGCAGCGCAGCGTCGCCGCGACCTCGGTACCCGACGGACTGCGCGAGCCGCTGGAGATCCTGACCCGTCGCTGGGGCCTGGACGTGGCCGCGTTCGACCTGCTCGACACCACGGACGGCCCGGTCTTCCTGCAGGTCGACACGGCATGCGACTGGCTCGCGCTGGAACGCCGCGCCGGGGTCACCAGCGTGACCGACGCGGTGGCCGGGCTGCTGGAGCGGAACTTCCACGCCATGCCCTGAGCCGCCGGCGGACCGACTACCGTCGCGGCGGACGGTGCGCGGACCGAGCAGGGGGCAGGCCAGCATGAGTGACCCGGTGAGCATCCTGCTCGTGTCCGGTAGCACGCGCGCGGCGTCGGGCAACACCGCCGTGCTGCGCACCGCGGCGGCAGTGGCCCCGGCCGGCATCCGAACCGAGCTGCACCTGGGGCTCGCCGAACTGCCGGCCTTCAACCCCGAGCTCGACGTCGAGCCGCTGCCGCCCCCGGTCGCGCGGCTGCGAGCCCAGATCGCGGCCGCCGACGCGGTGCTCTTCTGTACCCCGGAGTACGCCGGTGCGCTGCCCGGCAGCTTCAAGAACCTGCTCGACTGGACGGTCGGCGGCGGCGAGATGTACCGCAAGCCGGTCGCCTGGCTCAACGTGGCGCCGGCGGGCCGGGGCGACGGCGCCTCGGCCGAGCTGGCCGTTGTGCTGGGCTACCTGGGCACCGAGGTCATCGAGGCGGCCTGCGTGCGGCTGACGCTGGCACCTGGCGCGGTCGGCGGCGACGGTAGGGCCATCGACCCGACCTACCGGGACGCCCTCGCCGCCGTCCTGCGCACCATCCAGCACCAGGTAGCCGGCGCCGCGCACCCCTAACGGGCGGGCTGCGCCCAAGTGTGGCTCACACAGCTCCAGCGGCTCGGCACAGCGGCCCGGGCCGCTGTG
>DASYLM010000161.1:0-19367 GCA_036009565.1 Pseudonocardia sp.
GGCGTCCTCGCGATGGCGAACATCGCGTGGCCCCGTTCCCCGGACGCGCCCTGGTACAACAACTGGATCGTCGTGCTGTCGACCGCGGTCGTCCTCGGGCTCGGGTGCCTGTACCTGTTCATCGCCCGGCCGCACACCCGCAGCGACGCCCCGGCCGGCGACGCCGTCGGCAGCTCGGCGCCGCGCGCGTCCGTCCTCGGAGGAGTGTCATGACCCGGCGGGTGCAGAACGTCGTCGACGGTGCGCTGGTGGACGCCGCCGACGGCCGCACGACGGACCTGATCGACCCGTCCACCGGAGAGGTCTTCGCCAGCGCGCCGCTCTCCGGCCCCGAGGACGTCGACCGGGCGTACGCCTCCGCGGCCCTGGCGTTCGAGACGTGGCGCGACACCACGCCCGCCGAGCGGCAGCGGGCCATGCTGAAGATCGCCGACGCGCTCGAGGAGCGGTCGGCGGAGTTCGTGAGAACCGAGTCGAAGGACACGGGCAAGCCGCTGGCGATCACCGAGTCCGAGGAGCTGCCGCCGTGCGTCGACCAGCTCCGCTTCTTCGCCGGGGCGGCCCGGACGCTCGACGGGCTCAGCGCGGGCGAGTACCTCGCCGGCCACACGTCCTACGTACGCCGGGAGCCGGTGGGCGTCGTCGGGCAGATCGCCCCGTGGAACTACCCGATGATGATGGCGGTGTGGAAGTTCGCCCCCGCCCTCGCCGCCGGGAACACCGTCGTCCTCAAGCCGAGCGACACCACGCCGGTCACCAGCGCGCTGATGGCGGAGATCGCCCAGGAGTTCTTCCCGCCGGGTGTCTTCAACGTCGTGGCGGGTGACCGCGACACCGGGCGTGCCGTCGTGGCGCACCGGACCCCGGCGATGGTGTCGATCACCGGCTCGACCCGGGCCGGTTACGAGGTGGCCGCCGCGGCGGCCACGGACCTGAAGCGGCTGCACCTGGAGCTCGGCGGCAAGGCCCCGGTGATCGTGTTCGCGGACGCCGACATCGCGGCGGCCGCCGAGGGCATCGCGGTCGCCGGCTACTTCAACGCCGGGCAGGACTGCACCGCCGCCACCAGGGTGATCGCGGCGGCGAGCATCCGCGACGACCTGGTCGCGGCACTGGCCGAGCAGGCCGCCACCGTGCGGCTGTCCCGCGACGAGACGGCCGGCAGCGAGGACTTCTTCATCCCGCCGGTGAACAACCCCAACCAGTTGCGGCACGTGTCCGGGCTGGTGGAGCGCGCGCCGGCGCACGCACGGGTGGTCACCGGCGGCGAGCTGGGCGGCGGCGACGGCTTCTTCTACACCCCGACCCTGGTCGACGGGCTGCACCAGGACGACGAGCTGATCCGCACCGAGATCTTCGGCCCGGTGATCACGGTTCAGACCTTCTCCGACGAGGCGGAGGCCATCTCGATGGCCAACGACACCGACTACGGCCTGGCCAGCAGCGTCTGGACCCGGGACCACGGCACCGCGCTGCGGGTCTCCGCCGCGATCGACACCGGCTGTGTCTGGGTGAACTGCCACATCCCGCTGGTGGCCGAGATGCCGCACGGCGGGGTGAAGCAGTCCGGCTACGGCAAGGACCTGTCGATGTACTCCCTGGAGGACTACACCCGCGTCAAGCACGTGATGTCCTACCTGGGCGAATAGCCAGCGCCACTCAGGGGCTGGCCAGCCACTTGCGCAGCTCCACGCCGTGCTCGTCCAGCTCCGGCGGCGGCAGCCGGTAGGCCACCGGGGTGGCGGAGAAGCGGATCGGGTGCCGGGTCGTGGGTACCGCCCGGTCCCCCTCACCCACCGAGACGATCGGGTCCAGCCCGAGCTGCTCGGCGGTCTGGAAGCCGCCGTCGATGGTGTTGATCGGCCCGCACGGCACGCCGGCCGAGACGAGCGCGTCGAACCACTCGCCGGCACCGCGGGTGGCCAGCCGCTCGATCAGCAGCCGGCGCAGCTCGACCCGGTTGGCGGTCCGGTCGCTGTTGTTGCGGAACCGGGGGTCGTCGGCCAGCTCGGCACAGCCCAGCACCGCGCACAGCTTGCCGAACTGGCCGTTGTTGGCGACCGCGATGATCATTTCCCGGTCGGCGGTGGGGAACGGTTCGTACGGATAGACGCTCGGGTGCGCGTTGCCCATCCGGTACGGCACCACGCCGGCGGCGGCGTAGGCCGAGCTCTGGTTCACCATCCCGGTGAGCGCCGAGGACAGCAGGTTCACCTCGACGTGCTGTCCCTCGCCGGTGGCGTCCCGGTGGCGCAGCGCGGCCAGGATGCCGATCGTGGCGTGGTTGCCGGCGATCACGTCGATCACCGAGATACCGGCCCGGTACGCCGGCCCGTCCGGTTCGCCGGTCAGGCTCATCAGCCCGGAGATGGCCTGCACCATCAGGTCGTAGCCGGGCAGGTGCGCGCCGCCGGACGCGCCGAACCCGCTGATCGAGGCGTACACGACGGCGGCGTTGGTGGCCCGCACGCTCGGGTAGTCCAGCCCGTACTTCGCCAGCCCGCCCGGCTTGAAGTTCTGGATCACGACGTCGGCCCGCCGCGCCAGCCCACGGCCCAGCTCGGCGTCGGCGGGGTCGCGCAGGTCCAGCACGATCGAACGTTTGCCCCGGTTGATGCTCAGGTAGTAGGTGGAGGTGTCACCGAGGGCCGGCGGCGTCCAGGTGCGCGTCTCGTCGCCCTGCGGCCCCTCGACCTTGATCACCTCGGCGCCCAGGTCCGCCAGCAGCATGGTGGCGTACGGCCCGGCCAGTACCCGCGAGAAGTCGGCCACCAGCAGGCCCGCGAGCGGCCCGCTCCCCCGCCGGGTATCCCCCGCCGCGCTGTCCACCATCCGAATCCGCCTCTCCGCAAAAAAGAAGACCAACCGGCACCCGCCCGGGAAGCCGTGCCGGGTCCAACCTCCCACATCTACACCGCCCGCTGCCCGGACCGGTGTCCTACCCTCGGGGAACGGAGTGAGGGGCGGGCGATGCACCGGGATGTGCGCGCGTCGGACAGCGAGCGGGACGCGGTGGTGGAGCGGCTGCGGCGTGCGCTCGGGCAGGGGCGACTGAGCCTGGACGAGTACGACGTGCGGGTCGCGGACGCCTACGCGGCCAGGACGCGGGGCGACCTCGCCGATCTCATCCAGGATCTGCCGGGGAGTCTCTGGTAGCCAGCGGCTGCCCGTTGAGGGCGGCACCGGTCACCGGTGGCCGCTCGGCGGCCGGCGGCGTGTCGGTCTGCGTGCCGGTGGCGCGCTCGAAGAAACGCAGCAGCTCGACCGGGAACGGCATCACCAGCGTGCTGTTCTTCTCCGCCGCCACGTCCACGACGGTCTGCAGGAGCCGCAGCTGCAGTGCGCCCGGGGTGGCGGCCATCGCCCCGGCCGCCTGGGACAGCTTCGCGGAGGCCTGCAGCTCGGCGTCGGCGACGATGATCCGGGCCCGGCGCTCCCGTTCCGCCTCTGCCTGCCGCGACATGGAGCGGCGCATCCCGTCGGGCAGCGAGATGTCCTTCACCTCGACCCGGTCGATGCTGATCCCCCAGTCATCGGTGGGCGCGTCCAGCACCGCCTTCAGCTCCCCGTTGATCTGCTCCCGGTCCGAGAGCAGCGTGTCCAGTTCCGCGCGGCCGATCACCGAGCGCAGCGAGGTCCGGGCCACCTGGGAGGTGGCCTGCAGGTAGTTCTCCACATTGATGATCGCCTTGACCGGGTCCTCGACCCTGAAGTAGACAACCGCGTCCACCCCGATGCTGACGTTGTCCCTGGTGATCGCGCTCTGCGCCGGGATGTCGAGCACCACGGTCTGCAGCGACACCTTGGTCATCCGGTCCGCGAACGGCACGATCGCCCGCAGCCCGGGTTCCCTGGTCTCCGGCAGCAGCTTCCCGAAGCGCAACACCACGCCGCGCTGGTACTGCTGCACCAGCCGCAGGCTCGAGCTGGTCAGCACCAGCGCCGCGATCACGATGAAAATGAGGATGCCCAGCACGACGCTCATCCGATCGGCCCCTTTGACGACGGAGCCCGAATACTGCCACCGATCCGGGCCGCGGGAACCCCGGCTCGGCGAGAACGACCCGACTGTCCCAGCGGGCCCGCTCAGCCCGAGGAGACCCAGGCTTCCGGGTGCCTCGGTTCCGGCGCGGTACTGGTGCGGGCCGGAGCGGGGCGCAGCCGGTGCAGGTGGTCGAGCAGCTCGGCGGAGGTGCGCGCCAGCTCGTCCAGCCGGATCTGCCGGGCCGCATCGTCCCTGCCGTACGGGCCGTCCGCGTCGAGCAGCCCCACCGCGACCCCGCGCAGCACGCCGACCAGGTACAGGTCGACCAGCTCCTCGCTGAGGTAGTAGCCGTCCCGCAGTCGGATGCTGGACCGGATCGTGGCGACCAGGCCGGCTACCGGCTCCGACTTGTGTTCCATGGTGGCCTCCTGAGGCATCGGGTCGTCGTGCGCTGTCTCAGGCATGCGTCAACGCGTGCTCGACCAGCGCGATGAGCGCGGCGCGGCTGGATGCCGGGTCGCGGGCGTCCATGCGCACCACGGGGAAGTTCCCGGGCAGCACCAGCGCCTCGCGGACCGAGTCGTCGCTGAACCCGGGTGTGTTCGGGAACTGGTTGAGGGCGAGCACGAAGGGCAGACCGCGGTTCTCGAAGTAGTCGATCGCGGCGAAGGAGTCGTCGACCCGGCGCAGGTCGACGAGCACGATGGCACCGACCGCGCCGCGGGCCAGCTCGTCCCACATGAACCAGAACCGGTTCTGGCCGGGGGTGCCGAACAGATAGAGGATCATCGCGTCGTCCACGGTGATCCGCCCGAAGTCCATCGCCACCGTGGTCGTCCGTTTCTCGGGCACCGCGTCCGCGTCGTCGACGCCGATCGAGGCGGTGGTCATCTCCTCCTCGGTGCTCAGCGGCGGGATCTCGGACAGCGACCCGACGAACGTCGTCTTGCCGACGCCGAACCCACCGGCGATCAGCACCTTCAGGGCCACCAGCTCGGACTCGGCCGACGCCGGTGGGCGGTACGGGCCCTCAGAGCGAGCGGAGTCCATCCAGGAGCCTCTCTAGGAGCTCGGCGTTGGGCCGGCCGTTCGGTTCGATGGGTGGTGGCAGGTGCATCGTGAGATAGCCGGCGTTGGCCAGGTCGCTCACCAGGACCCGGGTCACCGCGGCGGGTACCCGCAAGGTCGCGCTGATCTCGATGACCGACACCGGGCCGGACACCAGGTCGAGGATCTCGCGGTACTCCACGTGCAGCGCGGCGTTGTGCCGGTCGGCCAGGTCGTTGGCGGTCACCATCGCCTCGATCGGCAGCTCTTCGCCGCCCGAGCGGGTGCGGCCCCGGGTCAGTGCGTAGACCGGGACCACCCGCCAGGTGTCTTGCGCCTCGTGCGAACTCACGCCCATCCCACGTTTAGGACCGGGGGGTCGAGGCGAGGAGATGCCCGACCCGGTTGGCGAGCATGGTCATCTCGTAGCCGAGCAACCCGATGTCGCACTCGCGCTCCGCGTACACGGTCAGCGTGGAGCCCTGACTGAGCGAGCTCACGAACAGGTACCCGCCGGCCATCTCGACGATCGTCTGGCTGAGCGGCTCGGCGCCGAGCACCTTGGCGGTTCCCCGCGACAGGCTGATCAGACCGGAGGCGGCGGCCGCCAGTCGGTCCGCGAAGGACGGATCGAGCTGCTCGGACGCCGCAACGCGCAACCCGTCGCCGGAGACGACCAGAGCGTGCCGCACACCGGGCAGAGCCTTGGCAAAGTCCGCCAGCAGCCAGTCGAGCTGACCGTTGGCCGGTGCTCCCAGCTTCATGCCCCTCCCCTGGGTCGTCCGTTGTCACCCGCGAACTCGCTGGCCCGGCCCCTGCCGGACTCGGCGACCGCGGCCTTGCGGCTGGCCTGGTACTCGGACAGGGCGTGGGTGGGGTGTGGCGGCCGCGCCGGTGGGTCCGGTGGGTCCGGTGGCTCCGGTTGATCCGTGGGGTACCGCAGCTCCGCGGCGAGGTGGCTCTGGGGCACCCGCCGGGTGAGCCGGGGCTCCGCCGGGGCTTTCGGGACCTGCGAGGTGTGCGAGGTCTGCGAGGTATCGCTAGTCTCCGGGTACGGTCGGGGTCGGGGGCGGGGCCGCGGTCGGGGTGCTTCGGGCCGGCCGGCCGGCGCCGATGGGTCACCGGTCTCTTCCGTCGGGCGCGGGGCCCGGTCCCGCGACGGGCCGGCCATCGGGGGCACGAACGGCGGTGGGCCCGACGGCTGTTCGACGGGTTCGTTCGGCGTCCACCAGCCGGTCCAGTCCCCGCTCGCACCGCCCGCCGGGATCGACGCCATCTCTCGGGCGGTGGCCTCGATCGCCGGTGCCGCCGCCTGGCGGGGCATGGTCACCACCCAGTCGACCTCGGCCTCCAGAACGGTGCCCCGGTGTGGGTTCCGCGCGTGCCGGGACCTGCCCGGTGCCTGTCCCCAGCGGGCCGGGGCCGGCTCGACCCGGTGCCCGCGCACCGCCCGCGGCAGCCCGCCCACCTCGGCGAGGCCCATGATCAGGCTGGCCGGCAGCAGTACGGCCGCGGTCAGGCCGCCGCCAGGGGTCGGCGTGAACGTGACCGCGATGTCGTGGCGGCGGGCGAGCCGGGCCACCACGTGGAAGCCGAGCTGCTGGGGCACCGTCAGGTCGACCTCGGGCGGATCGGTGAGCACCGTGTTGCTGGCCGCCAGCACGTCCGGTGTCATCCCGACGCCCCAGTCCTCGATGGTGATGAGATGCGCCCCGTTGGTACCGACCTGGGCGCGGCTGCGGATCGTCACCGCGGCCGTCGGCGGTGAGTAGCGCACGGCGTTCTCGGTCAGCTCGGCCAGCAGGTGGGTCAGGTCGGACACGCTCCGCCCGGTGACCGCGACACTCTCGTCGATCGCGATGTCGACGCGCTCCAGGTCCTCGGTCTCCGCGATGGCCGCCCGGATGACCTCGTGAAGGGGCACCGGAGCGCTCCAGATCCGGGTCGGCGGCTCACCCGAGAGCACCAGCAGGCTTTCCGCGTTGCGCCTGACCCGGGTGGCGAGGTGCTCGAGCTGGAATAGCTCGGACAGGGCGTCCGGGTCCCGTTCCTTGTCCTCGAGCTGGTTGATGATGTCGAGCTGCCGGTACAGCATGCTCTGGTTCCGCCGCGCGAGGTTGACCAACAGCTGCGAGGTGAACCGCCGGCGCTCCGCGCTGGCCAGTTTCTTGGTCAACTCGAACCGTTCGCGCTGGTCGTCCTCACTCACCCGCCAATACATCACCATGCCGACGCATGCGGCCAGCACCGCGGCACCGTGAACGCCCGACCACACCCAGGGATTCTGCTGCGCCGCGGGATAGTCAAAAATCAAGTCGGTCTTGTACACGGAACCGAGACCGTGACTGAGCACCGTAAACCCGATATTCCACAGGAACGGGACCCAGTCCTGGTACAGCGCAATAAATCCGATGATGATGAAGAAATGGAAGTGTGCCTCGATCGAGCCCCGGGAAAATATTACCAGGGCCGCCGAGCAGTAGGTCAGCCCGGCGGTGATGAACACCGAGGCCGGCCGCCGCCGGGTAATGTAGTGGCCGAGTACCACACAAATCAGCGGTACTACCAGGATCCCCGCGACCGTGGCCAGATCATGGTGCAGGGCGAGCCCGAATACGAAGAGCGCCGGGAGGTGGATGCCCAGCACCCACTGCAACAACCTGTGTCGGCGCTGCCACTCAGCGTCATCGAGAAGGTTTCCCCTCGGCAGGTAATCAATTAGTGCCCCCATCGGTGGTCTCACCGAACCTCCAGGCCTCAATCACCATCGGTAGCGCCAAGTGGACCATTGCGCGGGGAGCGCCTCGGCGTCTGACGCGACTACCCTGACTCGCGCTCGAGGCACGCTACACACATTGACGAGGTCGGTCACTATTGGATACCCACAATCTTGATGAGCGAGATAAGCAATTGCGTCATTCGGCCTAGACGCATTGTGGCATTTGGTGGTTTCCCACGGCCGCGGGTTCGGCCAATCTGATGCGAGCGATGACCCTCGACCCCCGAGCCCCGACGCGCACCCGCCTCCCCCGCCTCCTCGCTGCTCCCGTGGCGGGCCCGGTCGTGGGCCTGACGGCCGCGGTGCTCGCCACCTCCGTGGGCGCCTGGCTGACCGAGCCGGGGCCGGTGCCCGGCCTGGTGCTGCCGCCCCAGCTCGTCGAGTTCGGGGTTCCACTGGCGCGGGTGCTGCTCGACGTGTCGCTGACCGCCGTGCTCGGGCTGGGCCTGCTCCCCCTGTTGTTCAGCCGGCGCCAGGAGGCCGAGCTGCGCCCGGTGCTGGCCGTCGCGTACCGCGGTGCCCTGGTCGCGGCGCTCGCCTGGTTGAGCGCGGCGCTGGTCTCGGTGGTGCTGCAGACCGCCGAGCTCGCCCCGGTCGCCGGGGTCACCGCGACGACGCTGCGCGACTACGTCCGCAACTTCAGCGGCGCGCAAGCCCTGCTGGCCACCGCCTGCGTCGCCGCGGCCGCCGCCGCACTGGCCGGCATCGGCATCCGGGCGTCGGGACAGCTGCCGGCCCGGCTGCTCGTGGTCACCGTCGGGATCGGCCTGCTGCCGCTGCTGGCGACGGGGCATTCCGGTGAGCTCTCCGCGCGGTGGCACGACCTCACCATGGTGTCCCTGGAGCTGCACGTGTTCGCCGCGACGGCGTGGACCGGCGGGCTCGCCGCGGTTGCCGCCCTGCTGCTGACCCGCCCGTCGCTGCTGGCTCGCGCGCTACCGCGGTTCTCCGGGCTGGCCGGCCTGTGCCTGGCCGTGGTGGGCGCCACCGGGGTGCTCAACGCCCTCGTGGAGCTGGCGACCACGCCCGGCGTGCGGGTGCCCGCCGCCCTGTTCAGCAGCCAATACGGGCAGTTGGTGCTCGCCAAGGCCGGCTGTCTGGTCGTGCTCGCGTTGCTCGGCGGCCACATCCGGTTCCGACTGCTGCCGTCGGTGGCACGGGGTCACCGGACGGTGCTGGCCGGGTGGGTCGCCGGGGAGCTCGCCGTCATGGGCGTCGCGTTCGGCCTCGCGGTCGTGCTGAGCCGCTCCGGCGTACTACCGGCCGGCGGCTGACGGCCCGTCTCGGCCGACGTCCGATCGCCCTGACCCTCGCCGAGTTCAACCACAGCGGCCTTCCGGGCGTGATCAACAGCTGGTCGGGTTGAACTCGGCGAAACGCCACTCAGCTCACTGCTCTGCTCGACTCGCGTCAGCCGATGATCTCCTGGGCGGGCACGTACACCCGGCCGTGCGCCTCGGCCACGGCGGCGGAGGTGAGGGTGCCGTCGTGCGTGCTCAGGCCCTCGGCCAGGCTCGGGTTGGCGCGCAGCGCGTCCCGCCAGCCCTTGTCGGCCAACTGCAGCACGTAGGGCAGCGTCGCGTTGGTCAGCGCGTGGGTGGAGGTGTGCGGCACCGCGCCGGGCATGTTCGCCACGCAGTAGAAGACGGTGTCGTGCACCGGGTAGGTCGGGTCGGCGTGCGTGGTCGGGTGCGAGTCCTCGAAGCAGCCGCCCTGGTCGATGGCGATGTCGACCAGCACCGCGCCCTTCTTCATGCGGGACACCAGGTCGTTCGACACCAGTCGGGGCGCGCGGGCGCCGGGCACCAGCACCGCACCGATCACCAGGTCGGCCTCCAGCACGGCCTGCTCGAGCGCGTAGCCCGTCGAGTACACGGTCTGCACCCGGCCGTGGTAGCGGAAGTCCAGCTCGCGCAGCTTGTCGACGTCCTTGTCCAGCACGGTGACCCGGGCGCCCATGCCGACCGCGATGGCGGTGGCGTGCTGCCCGGAGACACCGGCGCCGATGACCACGACGTGCGCGCCGGGGGCCCCGGGGACGCCGCCCATGAGCACACCGCGGCCGCCCGCGCTGCGCATCAGGTGGTACGCGCCGGCCTGCGGCGCGAGCCGCCCGGCGACCTCGCTCATCGGGGCGAGCAGCGGCAGCCGGCCGTCCGGGGTGCGGACGGTCTCGTAGGCGATCGACGTGGTGCGACCGGACAGCAGCGCGTCGGTGCACGGCGCGGACGCTGCCAGGTGCAGGTAGGTGAACAGGGTCAGGTCGCGGCGCAGGAAGCCGTACTCCTGGGCGATCGGCTCCTTGACCTTGAGCAGCAGGTCCGCGGTGCCCCAGACCGACGCGGCGTCACTCAGGATCTGCGCGCCGGCCGACTTGAACTCCTCGTCGGGGATCGCCGAGCCGACTCCCGCGTCCTGCTCGATGACCACCTCGTGGCCCCGGGCGACCAGCTCCTGGACGCCGGCCGGGGTGATGGCAACCCGGAACTCGTTGTCCTTGACCTCGCGGGGAACGGCGATCCTCATGTCATCTCCCTAGTAAGCGCAGAGCGGGCGGCGATGTCCCAATTGTGAAGATATAGGCCGTCAAGTGGAACAGAGATGCAGATAATTCTGTACGCTACCCAGATGAACGCAGGAAGCTCGACCAGTCACCCCACCGCCGGGGCCGCGCCGCATGATGTGCGAGCGCCGCTGGACCGGGTGGACCGGGAGCTGCTGCGGCACCTCGAGCGCGACGCGCGGATCCCCAACAACGCACTCGCGGAACTGGCCGGAATCGCGCCGTCCACCTGCCTCGGGCGGGTCCGCGCCCTGCGCGCCAAGGGGGTGATCCGCGGCTACCACGCGGATATCGACCCGGTCTCCACCGGGCACCCGCTGCAGGCGATGATCTCGGTCCGGCTGCAGAGCGACGCCCGCAACCGGCTCGCCGAGTTCGTCAGCCGGGTCGGCGTGCTGCCGGAGGTGCGCGACGTCTACTTCCTGGCCGGGGTGGACGACTACATGGTCCACGTTGCCACGGCGGACACCGCCGCCCTGCGGGACTTCGTGGTGACGCTCAACGGGAACCCGGATGTGGCCGGTACCCAGACCAGCCTGATCTTCGAGCACATCCGGGTGCCGCAGACCTACTGAGACGCAGACCTACTGAGGCGCAGACCCACTGAGGCAGACCCACTGAGGCCGAGCCGCCGCGCACCGGGGACAGGTCCCGCGCGGAGTCAGGCCTCCTTCGCGCGGGCGTAGTGCCGCGCGGCCTTGGCCCGGTTGCCGCAGCCGGCCATCGAGCACCAGCGGCGGCCGCGCTTGGGGCTGGTGTCGTAGAAGTAGAGGACACAGTCCGGGTGCGCGCAGTGCCGGACTCGGGAGGCGTCGCGGGTCAGCAGCTCCAGGTAGTTCACCGCCGCCGCCCAGCCGGCGCCCCGGGCCGGGTCGTCCAGCGCACTCGCGGTGCCCGGCCCGTCGGGGCCGAGTACCGGCCAGCTGTGACCCCAGCTCAGCACCTCGTTCAGCGCGGCCCGGGCCGACTCGGAGCCCGGCGCGTCGACGTGCGCCCTGATCGCTTCGCGGGCGGTGCGCAGCGCACGCCGGACCGGCTCGGTGGCCGGTTGGTCCAGGCCGACCTCGCCGAGCCACTGCCGGGTGCCCTCGACGTCGGAGAGCAGGTCCGACGGGGTGCCCCGGTTGTTCCACACCGTGTTGAGCAGATCCAGGCCCAGCGGTTCGCCGAGCAGGGGCCGTTCGGTCGTCATGTCGAGAGTCTAACCCCTCAGGGCACATTGACAGGTATCGCACTAACCAGTACACATGAGTCAATCGGTTAGCTCACTCCTGGAGGCCACCCCATGACCGCAGCACTCAGCCCGACCGCCCTCAAAACCGGCCACGTGGGCCTCAACGTCACCGACCTAACCCGGTCGAAGGCGTTCTACCAGCGGGTTCTCGGCCTCGAACTGATGGTGGACGGCCGCGACGGCGACCGCGAGTGGGCTTTCCTCGGCCGTGACGGGACCCTGCTGATCACCCTGTGGCGCCAGTCCGAAGGCCGGTTCGCCACCGCGCTGCCCGGCCTGCACCATCTCGCCATGCAGGTCGACACGCCGGAGGAGGTGCTCGCGGTGCAGCGGAATCTGCGCGACCTGGGCGCCGACTTCCAGTACGACGGCGTGGTCGCGCACCGCGAAGGGGGCGACTCGGGCGGCGTGTTCTTCACCGACCCGGACGGCATCCGGCTCGAGGTCTACACGCCGTCCGGACTGGCCGGCCAGGATGCGGCGCCGGTCGGCGAAGCGCCGACCTGCGGATTCTTCTAGGAAGGTGCGATGATCAGCGTCTTTCACCCCGGTGAGCTCGCCGCACAGGCGAAGGCCGGACTGAGCGCCGAGGCCGAACGCGTCGGCGGCATGCTCCGCACCACCGTGCCACCGGCCGCGGCCGACTTTCTCACCGAACAGTCGATGCTGGTCATCGGCGGTGGCGACGAGCAGGGTCGGGTGTGGGCTTCCCTGCTCACCGGCGCGCCGGGCTTCCTTCGCGCCGGCGCAGGGGCCGCCGGCGACGTCGCGGATCCAGCTGTCGTCGACATCGCGGCACATCCGCTGCCGAGCGACCCGCTCGCGGCCGCACTCACCCGCGAGGCCCGGATCGGGGCCATCGCGATCGACCCGAGCACCCGTCGACGGATGCGGATCAACGGCCTCGCCGGCCCGACCGCCGGCGGCCTGCGCCTGACCGCCGAGCAGGTCTACGCGAACTGCCCGAAGTACATCCAGCGGCGCGACCTGGAGTCGGTGCGGCCGGACGGGCCCGGGCGGGTCGCCACCGTGCACAACACGCTGGATGCCCCCGCCCGACAGATGATCATCGAGGCGGACACCTTCTTCGTCGCCACGGTCTCGGCCACCGGTGACTTCGACGCCTCGCACCGCGGCGGCAACCCGGGCTTCGTCAGCCTCGACCGGGCCGGCACGCTGGCCTGGCCGGACTACCGGGGCAACGCGATGATGATGACCCTGGGCAATCTCGAGCAGAACTCCGCCGCCGGCCTACTCTTCGTCGACTGGTCGACCGGCACGACGTTGCAGCTCACCGGCGCAGCGCGGGTCGAGTGGGATCATTCGGAGCGACTGATCCGGTTCAGCATCGCGGTTGTTCACCGCACCGAGCTGGGCAGTCCACTGAGTTGGAGCGAACCCGAGTACTCCCGGTTCAACCCGTCCGGCGGAGCACCATTTGTCGGGCGATAAACTGATCGCGGCGCGCGAACATTCCAGATAAGGCCGCGATAATAGACGTCTCGCTCACCGAACCGAATAACGACACGCCGTGGACACGCCGGGCGGAACGCCGACCGGGACGTCAACTGATCGTTGATCGGATGTTTATGCAGCCCGAAGATCGGTGCTTCGACAGACCGTCCTAGAATTTCCCGCGATGTGCGCCGTACTCCGGCTGGGAGCCCTTCGGGTACGGCGCACATCGTGCTTTCCTCAAGATCCGGTATGCGCCGATCAACCCGGCCGGCCGGCCGCTGGTACGCGATGCCACCAGCGCGGACGACACCGTGGCAGCCGCGCGCTCCCCCGCCAACCACGCGAAACCCGCCCCGGGCCTTTGCGACATCCGAATCACCCTGTGGTTCAGACCGTTGTGATGAAATGGCGCCGCGAACCTATTGCCACAACGTTGCGAACCGCCCGGACAGCCTCGTCAGTTCCGCCGAACACGTACGAATTACTCACGAGTTCGGATAGCGCGGGGGGCCCGTGGCCGCGGTGCCGCCCGGAACCCGCCGACGGTCCGTTCCAGAACCGAGGCCAGCACAAACAGACGGCCCTCGCCGCGCGCCCTCGAGATCGGTGTCCACCACCGCGTAGAGCCGGGCGCGCGTAGGGTCTTGACGCTCACCCGAACGGGGAGGCACAGTGTTGCGCAACAGAAGTGCCGTTCTGTATCACGCAACCGTATGGGTCAGCCAGCTTCCGCGTCGACTGGCCGGTGACAAGGCCCGGCAGCGAACCAGGAGGCAGGATGCCCCATCTCACCGGACCAGCCGGGAGCGACGCGAAGCTCCCGGGCAGCGATCATGGAGCTGACCGGTCCGCCGCCGGTTTCGACCCGGAGCACGACCTGCTCGACGGGGCCGCCCACGGTGAGCGGCGGTCCGGCCTGGAGATCGAGTTCCGCAACGTCACCAAGCGCTACCCCGGGCAGGACCAACCCGCGATCACCGATCTGTCGCTGACCATCCCCGCCGGCACCATCTGCTGCCTGGTCGGACCGTCCGGTGGCGGCAAGACGACCGCGATGAAGCTGGTCAACCGCCTGATCGAGTTCAGCGACGGCGACATCCTGATCGGCGGCCGCAGTGTCCGCTCGGTCGACGTCACGACCCTGCGGCGGGACATCGGCTATGTGATCCAGCAGGTCGGCCTGTTCCCGCACATGACCATTGCCGGGAACATCGGCGTGGTGCCGACCCTGCTGGGCTGGTCGAAGGAGCGGATCCGCGACCGGGTCGCCGAGCTGTTGGACCTGGTCCGGCTGGACCGGAGCCTGGCCAAGCGGTACCCGGCGCAACTGTCCGGCGGTCAGCAGCAGCGCATCGGACTGGCCAGGGCCCTGGCGGTCGACCCGCCCGTGATGCTGATGGACGAGCCGTTCGGCGCGCTCGACCCGATCACCAGGGCCGCGGTGCAGGACGAGTTCCTGCGGCTCCAGGAACAGATCAACAAAACGGTCATCTTCGTCACCCACGACATCGACGAGGCGATCCGGATGGGCGACTCGATCGCGGTGCTGCGCGAGGGCGGTGTCCTGGCACAGTTCGGCACCGCGGACGACCTGCTGGCCAACCCGGCCGACGATTACGTCGCCGACTTCGTGGGCGCCGACCGGGGCCTCAAGCGCCTGTCACTGCGCCGACTCGGCGAGCTGGTGAACGGGCGGGCCATCCCGGCCGGCGCGCCGACGCTCACCGCGGACACCTCGTTCCGGATCGGGCTGTCGGTGCTGTTCGCCACCAACGCCCCGGTCCTGGGCATCACCGACGACGCCGGTGCCCCGCTCTGCTCGGTCACGCTCGAGGAGCTGCGCAGCGCGGTGGCCGCGGAGCCAGGTTCCTGATGGGCCCGCTCGCAGCCCTGCCCTTCTCCCTGGCCCCGTTCCCCACCGAGGTGCCAGGGCCGGCGCAGGGCCCGGTGATCCCCGACTTCGGCGGTGGCGGCTGCCCCGACGACGCCACCTTCTGCTGGAGCTGGGTGCGCGAGAACTGGGGCAGCCAGCTCGTCCCCCACCTGGTGCAGCACATCTACATCACCGCGATCGCGGTGGTGATCGGGCTGGTCATCTCGCTGGCCGCGGCGGTGCTCGCCTACCGGCTGAGTTGGTTCGAGAAGGGCTTCATGGCCTTCTCCACCGTGCTGTACACCATCCCGGCGCTGGCGTTCTTCCTGTTCTTCGTGCCGATCACCGGGCTGAGCCTGCTCACCGTGGAGATCGGGCTGGTCGGCTACACGTTCCTGCTGCTGTTCCGCAACACACTGACCGGGCTGCGCTCGGTGCCGCCGGGGGCGATGGCGGCGGCCGCCGGGATGGGCATGACGCCGAGGGAGATCTTCCTGCGGATCAACCTGCCGCTGGCCGTGCCGTCGATCATGGCCGGCGCCCGCGTCGCGACCGTCACGGTGATCTCGCTGGCCACCATCGCCGCCGACGTCACGCCGCTCGGGCTCGGTGAACTGATCTTCACCGCGTTGCACACCGTGTTCCGCACCGAGCTGATCGCGGCCGGCGCGCTGGCGATCCTGCTCGCGCTCGTCGCCGACGCGCTGCTGGTGCTGGCGCAGCGGGCGGCGACCCCGTGGATCCGCGTCCGGCGCGGGAGGACGACATGAGCTTCTGGACGCAGGTCGGGCAGTTCTTCGTGCACAACTACGCACTGCTGCTCAGCGAGGCCGGCCACCAGATCGTGCTGGCGCTGCTCGCCGTGTGCACCGCGACGGCGATCGCGCTGCCGATCGGGGTGACGGTCGGGCACCTGCACCGCTGGTCGTTCCTGGCGATCAGCGGTGGGAATGCGCTGCGGGCGCTGCCCACACTGGCCATCGTGGCGGTCGGCATCGGCATCTACGGGCTCGGCTACGTCAACATCTGGGTGGCCCTGGTCGTGCTGGCACTGCCGCTGATCCTGACCAACACCTACGTCGCGGTGGACGGGGTCAGCCCCGAGATGGTGGAGGCGGCCACGGGCATGGGCATGAACGCCTGGCAGATCGTCACCCGGGTGGAGCTGCCCAGCGCGGTGCCGCTGATCATGGCCGGGATCCGCACCGCCACCGTCTACGTGATCGCCACCGCGTACCTGGCCGGCTTCGCCGGCAGCCCGGGGACGCTGGGCGACATCATCACCAACCCGGGCAGCTACCAGCTGGCCGGGGTGCTGGCCGCGTCCGTGGTGGCGGTGGCCCTCGCCTTCCTCGCCGAGCTGCTGCTCGGCGTCGCGCAGCGCGCCCTCACCCCGCGCGGCCTGAGCTACCTGCGCGACGACAACCACCCGACGCCCGACGCCCCGCCCACCACCACCGCCGCTTCAGCGGCCGCCTGAGGGAAGCGAGCCACCATGTCGAACCCACTCCCCGGAGCCCTGCGCCGGCCGACCCACCGAGCCCCAGCGGTCGCCGGACTGGCTGTGTTGTCCCTGGTGCTGGCCGGCTGCGGCGGCGGGGCACCCGGCGGCGCGGCCGGATCGGGTGGCGGCGCGGCGGCGCCATCCAGCTCCGGCGCCGGGGTGGGACTGCCCGCCGGCACGCCCGGTCAGGGCAAACCGGCGGTGACCGTGGGCGACAAGGACTTCTCCGAGGCGTTCCTGATCGGCGACCTCTACGAGCAGGCGCTGAAGGCCAAGGGATACACGGTCAACCTCAAGGCCAACGTGGGCGGCTCGGAGGTGATCGACAGCGCCTTCAAGGCCGGGCAGATCGACGTGTACCCGGAGTACACCGGCGAGATCCTCTCCAGCGTGGCCGGTGACCAGGGTCGCACCACCTCCGCCGAGGAGACCTGGCAGAAGGCGAAGGCGTTCGAGGAGGCCAACCGGGGCGCCACCCTGCTGCCGCAGACCCCGTTCCAGGACATCGACGTGGTGATCGTCAAGCCGGAGTTCGCCGGCGCGCACAACCTGAAGGCGATCGGTGACCTGAAGAACGTCGGCCCCGCCGGGCAGGGCGTCAGCTGGGCCGCGCAGCCGCCGGACAAGACCCGCTACGCCGGGCTGGTCGGCATGCAGCAGGCGTACGGGCTGACCAACGTGGCGTTCGTCGGCGTCGACGTCGGCGTCACCTACAGCGCGCTGGACACCGGCACGGTCAACTCCGCCGACGCGTTCTCCACCGACGGGCAGCTGACCACCGGCAAGTACACCGTGCTGGACGACCCCGAGCACATCATGGGCTTCCAGCACGTGGCGCCGGTGGTCAAGCAGTCCGTGCTGACCGCGCAGGGGCCGGAGTTCGCGCAGACCCTGAACTGGGTGGACTCGCTGCTCACCCAACAGGCGATCCTGCAGATGAACGCCGCCATCCAGCTGAACCACGTGGACCCGGCCACCGTCGCCCAGAAGTTCCTCGCCGCCAACGGCCTCCAGTCCTGACCGCCCACCCCCACCTCCACCCGTCGGCGAGTCGGGGAATTAATCCGCGCGAGTCGGGGATTCTGTCAGGGTGAGTCGCGGAATTCAGCACACGTGACGGCGAAGCTGCTGGCGACCAGCGACCTGCACGTCAACCGCAAGGACAACCGGCCCCTCGTCGAGCAGTTGCGCCCGACGACCGACGAGGACTGGTTGATCGTCGCCGGGGATGTCGGTGACCGGATGGACGACATCGGCTGGGCGCTGGAGCTGCTGGCCGCACGGTTCGCCCGGGTGGTGTGGGTGCCGGGCAACCACGAGCTGTGGACATCGCGCGCCGAGCGGCACCCCGTGCGCGGGGTGGCCCGCTACGAGCGCCTGGTCGAGCTGTGCCGCGGCCTCGGCGTGCACACCCCGGAGGACGAGTACCCGCGCTGGGAGGGCCCCGGCGGCCCGGTGCTCGTCGCCGCGCTGTTCGTGCTCTACGACTACTCGTTCCTGGCACCTGGGGCGGCGGACAAGGAGCAGTCACTGGAGATCGCGCGGGCCGCCCGGGTCGTCTGCAGCGACGAGATCCTGCTGGACCCCGACCCGTACCCGAGCCGCGAGGAATGGTGCCGGGCCCGGGTGGCCGAGACCGAGCGGCGGCTGGCCGCGTGCGACCCGGCGGTGCCGCTGGTGCTGGTCAACCACTGGCCGCTGTCCCGCGAGCCCACCCGGGTGCTGCGCCACCCCGAGTTCGCCCAGTGGTGCGGCACCGAGCTGACCGCCGACTGGCACACCCGGTTCCGCACCGCGGTGTCGGTCTACGGCCACCTGCACATCCCGAGGACTACCTGGCAGGACGGCGTGCGCTTCGAGGAGGTCTCGCTCGGCTATCCCCGCGAGTGGCGTCGGCGCAAACACTCCCCCGTGGTGCCGCGGACCATCCTGCCCGCACCGGGCGGGCACGGCTGACGACACGGCGCTTGCCCGGGCGGGCACCGGAGGCCACGCTCGGTGGGTGACCACTGACCGCACCATCCGCTACGCCGGTGACGTGCTCACGGTGCTGGGCGAATGCGACGGCGTCGCGTTCGGCGAGCTGACTGTGCCGGCCGGGTTCGCCGGGCCGCCGCCGCACATCCACCACGGCTTCGACGAAGCGCTCTACGTCCTCTCCGGATCGCTCACCGTGGTGCGCGACCGCGACGAACCGGTGGATATCGCGGCCGGCGGACTCATCCTGGCGCCGCGCGGCATCCGGCACACCTTCGCCAACCCCACCGACCGGCCGGCCCGGGTGCTCGGTGTCTGGACCCCGGGCGGCGCGCTCGAGTTCATGACCGAGATCGGGGCCGCGCTGCCCGCTGCCGGCCCGCCGGATCCGGAGCTGCTCGCCGACATCTACCGCCGGCACAACAGCGAGATCGTGCTCTGACCTGACACGGGAGCGGTGGCCGGCTCCACACCCCGGCGGGGTGCCTACGGAACCGACCGCCGCGTAGAGCTGGTCGAGCGGAACGTCAGTGGTGGACGTTCACGTCGTGGCTGTCGCTGTAGTCGTGGTCGTTGCCCGAGTTGACGTCGTCGTGGCTGTCGTTGCTCGAGTGGTCCTCGTAGTTGGAGCGCGTGCTGTCGTCGTGCTCGCTCTGGTTCGCGTACTGGCCGGCGTCGCCGTGGCTGCCGGCGGCGTTGACCGAGGTGTCGCCGGAGCCGGAGTTGTGCACCGAGGTGCTGGTGTCGTTGTCCTCGTTGTGGCCGTAGGCGTTGCCGCCGATGGACACCGAGCCGCCGTCGCCGACCTTGGTGTGGCCGAGGTCGGCGGTGGTCGCGTCGCCGGAGCCGTAGGCGGTGGTGTTGCCGTCGCCGGTGACCGCGTGGTTGCCGTCGCCGACCACGTTGCCGTTGCCGGTGGTGAGGGTGCTGTCGCGGATGTCGCCGCC
>DASYLM010000162.1:0-9223 GCA_036009565.1 Pseudonocardia sp.
CGATTCACCTGCTTGCTGCAATGCAGGTCTTGACCTCAGCGCACCGGCCGGTCCGTGTCTATACGTCATTCTGCGCATCCCGCCGCGAGAGTTCAGGACTCTGGCGGCGGGGCCCGTCGCACCGGGACAACGGCCAAGCTCAGCCCTTAAGAAGCTCCGGTGGCCGACCCCGCGAGCGCGGTTCGCGGCGTGGCTGTGATGAGGGGCCGGAAGACAGTCTGGTCCGCCGCGCCGAGCAGGCGAACGAGGGGACGACGGACCAGCAGGAAGCTGACGAGGCTGACTCCCGCGCCCAGCAGCAGTCCGGCAAGGACGTCGTAGGGGTAGGCCGCGGCGATGTAGATGCGGGCGAATGCCATGACCAGTGCGGCAAGCGCGGTCCAGTAGCCGAGCCGGCGGCTGGCCAGGAACAGGGTGGCGGTGACCGCGCCGGCGATGACGGCGTGGTCGCTGGGGAACCCCGGGGCAAGGCTGTGCTGGGCGAGGGTCAGCAGGTCGGGATAGACCAGGTAGGGGCGACGTTCAGCGAAGTGGGCCGTGATCGGTTGGTTGACCGCGAGTGCCAGCAGCATGCCGATCGGGGTCCACAGCGCGGCCGCGACGGCCCGGAGGTCCGATCGCTGTCGAGCGAACCACCAACCGGCGAGGATGAGCTCGGCGAAGACCACGAAGCCAGCCACGGTGGCGTAGCTCGACATGGCCGTCTGTAGCCACGGTGTGGACCGTGCCAGCGCGTTGATCGTCAGCAGGAGCTGGGTGTTGCTGGGCATGGGGACGTCCTCACGGTGGGTGCGAGGGAGCGGTCACCTCAACTGCGAGGCCTGGCTGCACCGGTGCGTCGTGTCACGGGGTGGTGGGTTGTTGGGCGAGGCGGTGGAAGATGACCCGGCCGCCGTCCTGGGCCCCGCCGGGGTCGTCGGCCTGTTGGTAGTCGCCGGCCTGGAAACGCACTGTCTGGCCTCGGAACAGGGCTGGGACGGGTGCTGTGGTCTGCCGGGTCTGGCCGTTGCAGGTCGCGGAGAAGGTCATGCTGCCGTTGCCCAGGTCGGCGAGGGTGTAGTCGATCTCGCTGTTGAGCCCGACGTTGTCCAGCAGCGGGTAGTTGATGAGCCGCCCGCCCTTCTGGGCCTGCTTGACCACGACCCGGAGCTTGTTTTTCTCGAAGCGCAGCATCACGTAGGGCACCGAGCTGATGTCGTCGGCTCCGTGGATCTGGCCCAGGATGATGCCGCCGCCGTCCTGCGGTACCTGCAGCAGCGTGACCGAGGCGGTCATGGTGTGGGGACCGGTGCCGGCTTTGAAGTTGGTGAGGCTCTGCAGCTCGGTGCGAGGGTGGTCGGAGTTCTTGGTGGTCGCCCCCGAGGTGGGTGCCCAGAACATCAACCCGCCGTCGGGAGTGGCCGCGAGCCAGGGCTCCCGGAGGGTCGCCGGCTCGATCGACGCGGCGTTACCGTCGTCGTTCTCCTCGGGGATGCTCAGCTTCCAGGCGCTGAGGTCGATGCCGGGCGGGGGGAGCGGCGGCGGGCTGGCCGGCGTCGCCGGCGCGGCGGTCTGCGATTGAGGCCCGCCGGTGCCGGAGCTGGCCAGGGCGATCCACAGTCCGCCGCCGAGCAGCACAACCAGCGCCACGGCGATCACTTGCCATCGGCGTTCACGCAGTACCGAGAGCCTGCTGGGGAGTCCTTGCTGCCTCACCGCGCCCACGGTATCGGGGGCACTCACCGTGACCGTGGATGACCCTAGGCCAGGATGATGATCCCGATCACGATGAGCACCCCGGGTAGCAGCAGATGCCCCCAGCGCGACAGTGCTCGGGCGGTCGCCCGGCGGGTTGCGAAGAACCAGCCCAGACCACACCACAGCGCTACCAAGATCAGGAACACCACCGCGAACACGGCCAGTGAGGCTGCCCCGGCGGTGGCGAACACCGGCACGTAGACCCCGACGTTGTCGCCGCCGTTGGCCAGGGTGACCGCCGCGACCGTGAGTACGCCCGCCGCGTGGCTCCCGGCCGGTGGTGCGTCCGCGTCGTCCGCCCGGCGGAGTTCGCGCCAGAGGTGCCATGCCGCGCGGAGACCGAGGCCCAGCGGGAGCAACCCGAGGTAGGGGATCACGGGCTCGGGCAGCAGTCGCGCACCGAGAGCACCGAGGATCGAGACAGCCAGGATCGCGGTGAAGCCGAGGTACTGGCCGAGCACCACGTCCGCGGTCGACCGCCGGTGCCCGGCGGCCCGGCCGAAGAAGATCGCCAAGATCAAGATGTCGTCGACGTTGGTGACAGCGAACATGCCCACGGCCCGGCCGATCGTCGCCCACACGCTATCGGGTCCTCATCTCGCTCTCATGATCGCGGCATGCCGGGGGAGCGGGCGTCCTGAAACAGCTGATGCCGATAGGGGTCATCATCCTGGTCGGCGGCCTGGGCTTCCTGGTCGGGTGCGCCCGGCGAACACGCCGGCCTGAGCGCGCCGTCAGCGAACCGGCCGGGCGAACTGGCCGGCCGAACCGCCCGGGCGTATTCAGCGGGCCGACGTCCGCGCGGAGCGCTATCGTCCGGCCGTGGACTACACCGCCGCACTGTTCGAGCAGAACCGACTGCTCGGCGAGCTCATTCACCGTGCCGACCAGTCGGTCCGGGTGCCCACCTGTCCGGACTGGACGCTCCAGCAGCTGGTCAGGCACGTCGGCCGGGGCGACCGCTGGGCCGCCGCGATCGTGGCGGAGCGGTCGGAGACCGTGATCGACCCGCGGAGCGTGGCGAACGGCAAGCCGCCGGAGGACGCCGACGGCGCCCTCGACTGGCTGCACGGCAGCGCCAGTGCAGTGGTCGACGCCGTGGCGCAGGTGGGCGCCGACACCAAGGTGTGGACCTTCATCGGGCCGAAGCCCGCCGAGTGGTGGATCCGGCGCAGGCTGCACGAGTCGACCGTGCACCGGGCGGACGCGGCGATCGCGCTCGGCGCCGCCTACGACCTGTCGCCGGAGTTGGCGGCGGACGGGCTGTCGGAGTGGCTGGACCTGGTCACCGCGCGGCCGAGGTCCGATGCCCCGCCGGTGCTGGAGGACGGGCTCACGCTGCACCTGCACGCCACCGACGACGACCTCGGTCCCGACGGCGAGTGGATGATCCGGAGCGGCGGCGGCGCCGTCTCCTGGGAGCACGGGCACGGCAAGGGCACCACCGCGGTCCGTGGCCGCGCGGTGGATCTGCTGCTCGCCGTGCTGCGTCGGACCGAGGGCACGGCGGGCGGTGCGGGAGTCGAGATCATCGGGGACCCGGCGGTCTGGGCGAACTGGCTGGCCCGCTCCCCGTTCTGACCGAGCGCCGGGTCAGCGGGCGGTGACCAGCAGGGCGACCGGGGCATCGCCGCAGCGGCGCAGCGTCGTGCCGGGCCGGCTGACGGACTCCCCGCCGGTCGTCCACCAGGCCGGGATGTCCAGCTCGCGGACCAGGGACCCGGTGGCCTGGCGCGCCGAGGTGGACACGATCACCCGGCCCTGGGCGTTCACCAGGGCCGCGCGGCTGTGCTGCTCCACCGCGAGCGCGTGCAGCTTGGGCAGCGTGGTGTGCTCGAACTCCCGGACGAAGACGTCGGCGCCGACCACACCGGCGAAGGCCTCCGCACCGCGCACCGGGAGGGTGAAGGTCAGGGTGTACTCGTCGGTGCACAGGTAGTCGACGTAGGGCCCGGTGATGTGCCGGCGCCCGGTGTCGCGCGGCACGGTGAACCAGGACTGGCGGGTGTAGTCGAGGAAGTACTCACTCGCCGGGTCCAGGCTGATGAACAGCTGGGTGGGTGTGCCGCTGGGCGCGCTGGTCCACCACTCGAAGCCGAACTGCTGGTCGGCCAGCAGCCGGGGCGCGGCGATGAACCCGGCGCCGACGACCAGCCCGCCGAGCAGTTCGACCACCTGCGGGCGCAGCCGGTCCAGGTCGGCGCCGGTGGTGTCGCCCGGCGCGGCGAGCAGTGTCTCGGCGGCGGCCAGCAGCGGCTTGAGGCCGGCGAAGACCCCTTCGACGATGCCGGAGACCTGCGCGACGACCTCGTCCCCGGGCTGCGCCCGCGTGTCGTTCACGATGATCACCTCGCGATAGGCGGATGCCGCAGCTTACGGATCAATCAGCTCCAGGTGCAGCACCGCCAGCCGGTCGATGGCGTCGAGAATATGTTCCTCGGTGAGCGTGCGGGCCAGCTCCCCGTCGCCCCGGGCGATGGCGGCGACGATCGCGCGGTGCACGGCGTACCCGACCTCCGGATCGTCCCGGTGGCCGATCGGCAGCCAGAGCAGCCCGCCCTGCTCGCCCTGCAGCAGCAGTTCGTGGCGGGTCAGCCGCGGTGACTGGGCGGCGGCGGCCACCTCCAGGTGGAAGTGCCGCTCGGCGCGGGATGCCGCCGGACCGGTCGCGGCGCGGATGTCCCCGGCGGCCAGTTCGAGCCGGACCAGGTCCTCGGCGGAGCTGCGTTCGGCCGCCAGTCTGGCCGCCGCGCCGGCCACCGCGATGTAGTGGTCGCCGACGTCGCGCAGGTCGGCGAGGGACACCGCGCGCAGCCGCTCCCGCCAGGGCGACTCCGGCGAGTCGGCCGGCGCCCGGACGAAGCTGCCACCGCCGCGGCCCCGGCGGGTCTCCACCAGGCCGTGCTGGCGCAGCGCGACCAGCGCCTCCCGCACGGTCACCGTGGACACCCCGAACTGGGCGGCCAGCTCGGTCTCGGTGGGCAGTTGTTCGGCGTCGTCGAGCAGCCCGAGGGTGATCGCGTCCACCAGCCGCCGGGTGACCGCCTCGGCGCGCCCGGTCTGGTCCAGCGGCGCGAACAGGGCGGCCCGCGCGCCGTGCGACATCGGCTTGACCATCTGGTTCCCCTACCCGGCGGAGTGGTGGAGGGCCGGGTCGGACCCACGTTACCCCGTTGTCATATGAAATATGGTCTTATATGTTTTACCTCCTGACGGTGTCTCAGGTCACTGTCGCGGGTCCACCGACCACGGACGGGCGATGCGGTCCGCGGCGAAGCTCGACTTCGGCTGCGTGTGGATCAATACTCCCCAGGACGGAGAGGCCCGACATGCCCAACCAGGCGCCCACGCTGCCCCGCGAGGACCCCACGCCCGCGTCGGCCGGCGCCGAACCGGCCATCCGGCTGCGTGGGCTGCGCAAGGAGTTCGGCCCGGTGCGCGCCGTGGACGGGGTCGACCTGGACATCCCGGCCGGCGAGTTCTTCTCCATGCTCGGGCCGTCCGGGTCGGGCAAGACCACGGTGCTGCGGCTGATCGCCGGTTTCGAGCTGCCCACCGGCGGGACGATCGAGCTGGACGGGCGCGAGGTCAGCCGGCTGCCACCGTTCGACCGGGACGTCAACACCGTCTTCCAGGACTACGCGCTGTTCCCGCACATGTCGGTGCTGCAGAACGTCGAGTACGGGCTCCGGGTCAAGCGGGTGCCCAAGGGCCCGCGCCGCGAGCGCGCCCTGGACGCGCTGCGCTCGGTACACCTGAGCGACCATGCCGAGCGCAAGCCGTCCCAGCTCTCCGGCGGCCAGCGCCAGCGGGTGGCGCTGGCCAGGGCACTGGTCAACCGCCCGAAGGTGCTGCTGTTGGACGAACCGCTCGGCGCCCTCGACCTCAAGCTGCGCCTGGCGATGCAGACCGAGCTCAAGGCGCTGCAGCGCGAGGTCGGCATCACCTTCGTCTTCGTCACCCACGACCAGGACGAGGCGCTCACCATGAGCGACCGGATCGCGGTGTTCAACGAGGGCCGCATCGAGCAGGTGGGCACCCCGGTGGAGGTCTACGAGCACCCGGCCAGTGCGTTCGTCGCCGGCTTCGTCGGCACCTCGAACCTGATCAGTGGGCATGCCGCCGAGGCGGTGATCGGCCGGCCCGGGGTGTTCAGCATCCGGCCGGAGAAGATCCGGGTGGACAGCGACCTGTCGCAGCCGGCGGGCGACGGCGAGACCAGTGCCACCGGCACCCTCACCAACGTCGTCTACGCGGGCGCCACGATGCGCTACGAGGTGTCGTTGGACGCGGGCGGTCAGCTCGCCGTGCTCCAGCAGAACACCGAGGGCCGGCGGAACGCCTCGGCTGGGACCACCGGGCGCGACGAGCCGTTCCGCACCGACGCCCGGGTTCGGCTGAGCTGGCGCCACGAACACAACGTCCGGGTTCCGGACGAGCGGTAGTTCCATGCTCCTCACCGAAAGGCCTGTCATGAGAAATCGGAAACTGCTGCTCGCCGGCGTGCTGTGCGCCGGCCTGTTGGCGGCCGCCTGCGGGACCTCCTCCACCGGTGGTGGCGGCGGCGGTGGTGGCGCGCCCAGCCCGCAGGGCTTCACGCCGCCCAACCTGCCGGCGCTGGAGAAGCTCGGGACGCCGGAGGGGCAGCTGAGCGTGCTGGCCTGGCCGGGCTACGCGGAGAACGGCTCCAACGACCCGAAGGTCAACTGGGTCGCCCCGTTCGAGCAGCAGACCGGGTGCAAGGTCAGCGTCAAGACCTTCGGCACCTCCGACGAGGCGCTGAGCCTGATGAAGACCGGCCAGTACGACGTGGTGTCGGCCTCGGGCGACGCGTCGCTGCGGCTGATCGCCTCCGGTGACGTCGAGCCGGTGAACACCTCGCTGGTGCCGAACTACGCCGACGTGCAGCTGTTCCTCAAGAACAAGCCGTGGAACAGCGTGAACGGCGTGCCCTACGGCATCCCGCACGGCTGGGGCGCGAATCTGCTGGCCTGGCGCACCGACCTGGTCACCCCGGCGCCGACGTCCTGGTCGGTGATGTTCGACCCGAGCTCGCCGTACAAGGGCAAGATCATCGCGTACGACTCGCCGATCTACATCGCCGACGCCGCGCTGTACCTGATGCGCCACCAGCCCGACCTGGGCATCAAGAACCCCTACGCGCTGGACCAGAAGCAGTTCCAGGCCTCGGTGGACCTGCTCAAGCAGCAGCGCGGTCTGGTCAGTGAGTACTGGTCGGACTACCTCAAGGAGGCGCAGTCGCTGAAGAACGGTGACGCGGTGGTGGGCACCGCGTGGCAGGTGACGGTCAACCAGGTCAAGCACGACGGCGGGCCGGTCGACTCCGCGCTGCCCAGCGAGGGCGCCACCGGCTGGTCGGACACCTGGATGGTGGCCACCAAGTCCGCGCACAAGACCTGCGCGTACGACTGGATGAACTACATCGTCAGCCCCACGGCGAACGCGCAGGTCGCGGAGTACTTCGGCGAGGCCCCGGCGAACGCCAAGGCGTGTGCGGAGACCACCGACAAGACCTTCTGCGACTCCTACCACGCGAACGACCCGGACTTCGCCTCCAAGATCTTCTACTGGACGACGCCGATCACCCAGTGCCTGGACGGGCGCACCGACACCCAGTGCACCGACTACGCCGAGTGGACGAAGGCCTGGACCGAGATCAAGGGCTGAGATGACTGCTTCGGGCACTGTCGCGGGCGCGCCGGGGCAGGCCGGCGTCCGGCGTCGCGTCGCGGCGTTCCTGTACCGCACCCCCGGGCTGCGCCTGAGCATGCTGCTGTCCGCGCCGCTGCTCTGGCTCGGGTTGGCCTACCTGGGTGCCCTGGGGGCGCTCTTCATCACGGCGTTCTGGTCGGTGGACAGCTTCACCGGCCAGGTCCAGGTGAGCTGGTCGCTGGACAACTTCATCTCGCTGTTCACCGACGCGGTGTACCGGACGATCACGCTGCGGACCCTGGGCATCGCGGTGCTGGTGACGGTGATCGACGCGGTGATCGCCTTCCCGATGGCGTTCTGCATGGCGCGCTTCGCCTCGCCGGCCGCCCAGCGGGTGCTGGTGATCGCGGTGCTGACCCCGCTCTGGGCGTCGTACCTGGTCAAGGCGTACGCGTGGCGCACCATGTTCTCCGGCAACGGGTTCCTGAACTGGGCGTTGACCCCGCTCGGGCTGCACAGTCCCGGCTACGGGGTCACCGCGACGGTGATCACGCTGTCCTACCTGTGGCTGCCGTACATGATCCTGCCGATCTACGCCGGGCTGGAGCGGCTGCCGGAGTCGCTGCTGGCCGCCTCCGGAGACCTGGGGGCGAAGCCGCTGCGCACGTTCCGGTCGGTGGTGCTGCCGCTGGCGTTCCCGGCGGTGGTGGCCGGTTCGATCTTCACCTTCTCGCTGTCGCTCGGTGACTACATCGCGGTGACCATCGTGGGCGGCACCAGCCAGATGCTCGGCAACGTGGTCTACAGCAACATCGGCGCGGCGAACAACCTGCCGTTCGCGGCCACCGTGGCGCTGGTGCCCGTGGTGATCATGCTTGTCTACCTGGCCGCCGTGCGCCGCACCGGCGCGCTGGACAACCTCTAAGGGCTGCGAGGTGACTGTTTCCAGGACGACCAGGCTGCTGCTCTGGGGTGCGCTCGCGGTGGGCCTCGCGGTGATCTACATCCCGCTGCTGGTGGTGCTGCTCAACTCGTTCAACGCCGACACCGCGTTCGGCTGGCCGCCGTCCGCGCTCACCCTGGAGTGGTGGTCCCGGGTGACCGGCAACGCGGGGGCGCTGAACGCGTTGTGGACCAGCGTGCGGGCCGGCGTGGCGGCGACCGCGATCGCCCTGGTGCTCGGCACGATGGCCGCGTTCGCCCTGCAGCGCTACCGGTTCTACGGGCGGGACTCGGTGTCGCTGCTGCTGATCCTGCCGATCGCGCTGCCCGGCATCGTCACCGGTATCGCGCTGAACAACGCCTTCCGCACCATCCTGGGCATCAACCTCGGGCTGTTCACCGCGATCGTCGCGCACGCCACCTTCTGCATCGTGGTGGTGTTCAACAACGTGATCGCGCGGCTGCGCCGGATGGCCGGCGACCTCGAAGAGGCGTCGATGGACCTGGGTGCGGACAGCTTCACCACGTTCTGGCGGATCACCTTCCCGCTGATGCGGACCGCGCTGCTGGCCGGTGGGCTGCTGGCGTTCGCGCTGAGCTTCGACGAGATCATCGTGACCCGGTTCACCGCCAGCCAGAACACCACCACATTGCCGATCTGGATCCTGGACAACCTGTTCCGGCCGAACCAGGCCCCGGTCGTCAACGTGGTCGCCACCGTGCTGGTGATCGCCTCCGTCATCCCCATCTACATCGCCCAGCGGCTGTCCGGGGACGCCTCGGGCGGCCGGGTCTAGCCGGTCAGCCACCGTGGGCGACGTTCAGCGCGTAGAACTGGACCTTCGCCCCGTTCGTGGCGCTGCTCGACGAG
>DASYLM010000163.1:0-4870 GCA_036009565.1 Pseudonocardia sp.
ATCGCCGGGGACGGCGAGATCCTGGCCCGAGGTCCCAACATCACGCCCGGCTACCTCAACCGCCCGGAGGCCACCGCCGAGGCGATCGACGCCGACGGCTGGCTGCACACCGGGGACCTCGGCGAGCTCGACGCGGACGGCTACCTGCGGATCACCGGCCGGAAGAAGGAACTGATCATCAACGCCGCCGGCAAGAACATCTCACCGGCGAACATCGAGCTCGCGGTCTCCGGCGGGTCGGACCTGCTCGGGCCGGTCTTCGTCTACGGCGACGCCAAGCCGTACCTGGTCGCGCTTCTCACCCTGGACCCGATGGGCTGGCCGGACTGGTGTGCCGCGCGCGGCATCGAGGCGGCCACGGTGGCCGACGCGGCCGCCGACCCGAGGGTCCGGGAAGAGGCGGCCCGCGCGGTCGAGGCCGGCAACGCGGGGCTGGCCCGGGTCGAACAGGTCAAGCGCTGGACCCTGTTGGACCATGAGTGGGACAGCACGTCAGGGGAGCTCACCCCCACCTTGAAGCTCAAGCGGCCGGTGGTCACCGAGCGGTACCTCGATGAGATCGAGCAGCTCTACTCGGCTCCGGCGACCGCCGGCGGTGCGGCGTGAGGGCGCGTCCGATCGGCGGCCGGGTCGTCGCGGTCACCGGCGCGGCGCGGGGGATCGGGCTGGAGATCGCCGCCGAGCTGCTGCGCCAGGGTGCGCGGGTGGCCATCGGGGACGTCGACGAGGCGGCCGCCAAGGAGGCCGCCGAGCGGCTCGGCGGCGGGGTCGTCGTGGCCCGCTGTGACGTCGCGGACCGGGACTCGTTCGCCGGTTTCCTGGACCTGGTGGAGCGCGAGCTCGGGCCATTGGACGTGCTGGTGAACAACGCCGGGATCATGCCGGTCGGGCCGTTCCACACCGAGTCCGACGAGGTCGCCCGGCGCCAGTTCGACATCAACGTGCACGGGGTGATCCTGGGCTGCAAGCTCGCACTGGCCCGGATGCTGCCCAGAGGCCGGGGCCACCTGGTCAACATCGCCTCCGGCGCCGGGGTCGCCTCGGTGCCCGGGGTGGCCACCTACTGCGGCACGAAGCACGCCGTGGTCGGGCTCACCGAGGCGGTCCGGCTCGAGTACCGGGGCAGCGGCATCCAGGCCACCTCGGTACTGCCCGGCGTGATCGACACAGCGCTGACCAGCGGGCTGCCCGAGACCCGGGGCGTACCGAAGATCTCGCCGGCACAGGTGGCGCTGGCGGTGGCCGGCGTGCTGCGGCGGCCGAGGGCTCGGGTGTTCGTTCCCCGGCGGATCGGCGTGCTGGCACGGCTCACCGCGGTGTTGCCCACGGCGGCGATCGAAGCGCTGATGGCGGCGACCGGCAGCCGCCGCGGCTTCCTGGACACCGATGCGACGGCACGGGCCGGCTACGAGCAGCGGATCAGGGGTTCCTGAGCTACCCGGCTACGGCGTCGGCGGGCGCTGCGGTGCGAGCGCGTTCTCGAACACGATCCGCAGGTCCGCCTTCGCCCGGCGCCACCGGGCCTCGTGCTCGTCGGTGAGGTCGGGGGTCGCGATGCGGGTCAGCTGGATGCCGCGCACCGCGTCCATCGCGGTGTAGACGGCGCGCGGTATGGCGGTGTTGTCGGCGTCCGCGCCGAACAGGGACTTGGCGATGTCCATCACCATGGAGGTGGTGTCGCGCTCGATCGCCGCCACCCGCCGCTGCAGGTCGCGGTCGGTCCGCGCGGCCACCCACAGCTCCACCACCGCGACGAACAACGGGCCCTGGTGCACCGCCCACAACAGGTCGAGCCCGGCGTCCACCGGATCGTCGGCCGCCATCGTCTGCTCGAGCTTGCTCAGTACGTCGGCGGTGCGGATCGCCGCGATGTGGCTGACCGCCGCGGCCACCATGTCGGCCTTGGAGGCGAAGTGGTGGGTCAGCGCGCCGCGGGTGACGCCGGCCAGCTCCACCACCCGCACCGTGGTCGTCCCGCCGTAGCCGTACTCCTGCAGACACAGCACGGTGGCGTCCAGGATCCGGCGGCGCATCTCCGAGCTGCGCTGCTCCTGGGTACGCCGCCCGCGCATTTCCGTGGTCACCCGTGCCACCTCGGCCTCAGTAGAAACCGTCAACGATGTCGGTAAGTCTAGAGCACTGACCCGGCACCGCACCGCGCTACGCGACTCCCCAGTCGGGCGCCACCCGGCTGCTCCGGGTGATCAGCCCAGCACTGCCGGACGGGGCGCGCCTGCACGGCCAGCCGGGGCGCTGAGCTGGGCCGATCCGTCAGGATGGCTCACCGCCCGGCCATCGCCACCGCACGGACCGGTGCACCGTCCGCGCCGGTCAGCGCGAGCGGGAAGAAGCTCAGCACCGGGTCGGCCAGCCGCTCCAGCGCGGACACGTTGGTCAGGTTCTCCATGATCACTCCGCCGGCGCCGAGCAGGATCTGGTGCGCGGGCAGCGAGCCGGACTCCTGGCCGCCGGCGGGGGTCGGGTCCGGGCTCAGTGCGTCGATGGCGACCGAGCGCACCCCGCTGGCCACGATCCGCCGGGCCGCGGCCGCGGTCAGCCAGGGGTGCTCCAGGTACCGCGAGGTGCCGAAGTGCTCGGACCAGCCGGTGTGCAGCACCAGCACCGCGCCGGGCCGCAGCGCCGCCGCGCACGGCTCCAGCTCGGCCCAGTCGATCGGGGACCTGGCGGGCCGGCCCCGGACGTCGGCGACCACGGCCGGCCCGTGGAACAGGGCGAGGTCGAGCTCGTCGAGGCGGGCCCCGCCGGCCAGTACATGGAACGGCGCGTCCACGTGGGTGCCGGTGTGCGAGCCGGCGTGGATGCTCAGCACGTTCACCCCGTCCGCCGCGAGCTGCGCCGCCGGACGGATCGAGACGGGTGGGTCGCCCGGGTAGACCTGCATGCCCCCGTGCACCCGCTGGGACAGATCCAGGATCTCCACGGCAGCTCCTCTCAGATGACAGAGGTATTTTGAGAGAAAACCGTCGTTGTCTCTCGCGGTTCCAGTCCTCACCCTGCCTGACGGGCGCGGGCCATCGAGGTCGAGCAACACGGCATCAAAACCTGATCAGCCTGTGGGTGGCGCCGGAGCCCGGGTATGCGTTCGGCCCGGCCGGACCGCGCTGGGTGCCGGTCCGCGACGGGGTGGCGCCTGGCCGCTCGGCGGGCGGGGTGGACGAGCGGGCCCGGACAGCAAACGACCCCGGGCGGAGTTGCCACCCGGGGTCGCTTGGTCTAGTGGTCGACTTCAGATGACCTGCACCGAGTCGGCCTGCGGGCCCTTGGCGCCCTGGCTGACCTCGAAGGAGACACGCTGGTTCTCCTCGAGGCTGCGGAAGCCGGATCCCTGGATGGCCGAGTAGTGCACGAAAACGTCCGGGCCATTGTCGTCGGTGGAGATGAAGCCGAAGCCCTTCTCCGCGTTGAACCACTTCACAGTGCCCTGAGCCATGTCTCTCCTGATGTGCGTAACGACCGACACCGCGCCGGCCGGTGTTGCGCTGAGCCCGCGCTTATCTGAGAGGTTCCCCAGAGCCACGAAGCCCGGTCTGTCACGCTCCACGGACGCTTCGCAACGATCGAGGAAAACACGACTGCAACGTGCTGAAAGCTATCACAACGGGGCCTCGGAACGCTCTGTCCGGGTTGACCGTTCGGCTCTCAGCGGACGGCTTGACGCGACGAACGGTAGGGTCCGACCAACGTCGACTGAGTGTGTCGCGGCCCGGGTGACACCGGTGTTCTGGCTGGCCGGGGCGTGGCCGGCGGACGGCCCCGGCGCCCTGCCGCCCGGGGCGCCACGGGGCGCGGGGCCAGGTCGCGTAGGGCACCCCGACGGGGTGCTGGAGCGGTATACATTGCCCCCGATGAGTGCGACCAGCACGCCGGCCGACCCGAGGCGGACCCGTCAGCCCCGGATGCCCATCGAGGTGCGCCGCGAACAGGTGTTGGACGTCGCGCTGGAGCTGATCGTCGAGAAGGGGTACGCGGCGGCCACCATGGAGGCGGTGGCCCGCGAGGCCGATCTCGCCAAGCCGAGGGTGTACAGCGCCTATCCGGGGCGCGGACCGCTGCTGCGCGCGCTGTTGGAGCGCGAGGAGCGGCGGGTGGTGGCCACGCTGGCGGAGGCGATGCCACCGTTCACCGAGGACGCCGACTTCGCCGAGACCCTGACCGCCGCCGCGGTCAACCTGCTGCGCGCGGTGTCCGAGTACCCGGTGTCCTGGCGGCTGCTGATGCTGCCGGCCGACGACACGCCGCCGGAGGTCCGGGAGCACGTCTCGGCCGGTCGGCGGTTCGCGCTCGAGCAACTGCGCGCCCTGCTGGTGTGGGGGAGCGACCGGCGGGGTGGGCTGGGTGGCTTCGATCTGGAGCTGGCCGCCCGGGCGCTACTGGCGGTCGGCGAGCAGGCCGTCCGGCTGGTGCTGACCGAGCCGACGGAGTTCACGCCCGAGCGGTACGGCGACTTCGCCCGTACCCTGCTCCGCGCCCTGGCCTCCTGACACCCGGTTGCCAGCGCGCCCCGACCCGTCCCGTCCCGCGCTCGCGGTATCGCTCGCCGCGCGACAGCTCGCTGGTGCGCGCGCCGGCTGGGTGACGTGGTCCCTGCTCGCTCGCCGTTCCGGCCGCGCGGCTGGCGCAGCCGACACAGACCCCGTGCAAGCCGCACAGGCGCTGCACGGGCTGTGCGAGCCGCGGTGGGTCTGTGCCGGCGCGGTTCACGGGCGGCCGCGTAGCGGGGTGCGTCCGTGCCTGTGCCGACGCAGACCCGCGTGCGGCCCGCCCAGCCGACACAGACCCCGTGCAGGCCGCACAGGCGCTGCACGGGCTGTGCGAGCCGCGGTGGGTCTGTGCGAACCGTGGTTCACGG
>DASYLM010000164.1:0-12277 GCA_036009565.1 Pseudonocardia sp.
CCTGCGCGTACGTCCACGGGTGCCGCTTGCCCCAGTGCGGGCGGCCACCGTGTGCGCCCAGTACCTCGGCGGTCAGCGTGAACAGCGGCTCCGGGTCGGTACCGGTCGCGGTGTGTACCGCCACCCATCCGGTGTCGCGGCCGTACGCCGGGTGCAGCCACCCGCTCTCCGCCGGACCCACCCGGACCTCGAGCGGGAAGCCGACGTCGAGCTCCCGCTCCTTGATCGCGGCGAGCAGCTCACACACCCCGTCGGCCAGCGCCTCCCTGGGCAGCGCCCATTCGCTCTCCTCCCACCGCACCACCGGCTGGGCCACCAGCACCCGGTGCGCCAGGTCGGTGACCGAGCCGGAGCCGGTGAGCACGGTGGCCACCCGGTTGATGGTCGGCACCAGCCGGGGCACCGTCCGCCCGAGCGCCACCCCGCCGCCCACCGCGGCCGCCCGGACCAGCCGGCGCTCGACGAAGGTGCGCACGGTGTTGGCCCTGGATCGCGGGTCGGGCTGGTCGGTGACCTCGTCCGCCCACCGGGCCAGTGCAATCGCGGAGTCGGGGCGGGCATAGGGGAACACCGAGAACTCGGCCCAGCGGTGTACGTCCAGGTAGTCCGGGGTGAGCACCTCGGCCAGTGGGAGCCTCGCCTGCGATGCGCGCAGCACGATCTCCGGCACCACCGCCAGTTCGACCTCGGTGACCACGCCGAGTGCGCCGAGCCCGGTCCGGGCGGCATCCAGGTCGACGCCGCCGACCTCGACCACCTCACCAGCGCCCTGCACCAGCCGCAACGCGGTGACCTGGGCGGACAGGGAGCCGGTGCGGCCGGTACTGCCGTGGGTTCCGGTGGCGACCGCGCCCGCCACAGTCGGGGCGTCCACGTCGGCCAGGGTGGCCAGCGCCAGCCCGCGCCCGGCCAACGCCACGTTCAGGGCCGCCAGCGTGGTGCCGGCGCGGACCCGCACCCGATCGCCGCTGACCCGCACCAGGCCGGTCATCGCGGACAGGTCGAGCAGTACGTCGTCGGTCACCGCGAGCGGGCTGAACGAGAGCCCCGCCCCGACCGGGCGGACCCGGACCCCACGTCGGGCGGCACGCCGGACCGCCGCCCGTACCCCTGTCTCATCCAGCGGCCGGACGGTGGCGCTGGGGCGGCACTGCAGCCCGCCCGACCAGTTCGTCCACATGCGGTGCGAGCCTATCCGGCCGAGCCCCGGACACGACAAACCCGGACGGCGTGTGCCATCCGGGTTTGTCGCTGGCGGGTCCCCGCGACCCGCACGTCTCTGGGGTGATCGGCTACCTGGGCGGCCGGGACAGCGAACCGAACATCGCGCTGCTGTCCAGACTGCCCAGCGCCGAGGTGTCCGCGTCGAGGGGACCCGGCTCGCCGTGCCGCTCCGGACCCCGGTGCGCACCCTGCGGGTACGCCGCGCCGACCAGTTCGACGGCGCGCACCGACCGCTCGGCCGGGTAGCTCATCGGCAGGCCCATCTGTTGGTGCGCGGGCGCGACCGGCGGCTGCATCGGCTGGTGGCCCATCTGGTAGCCCGCAGGCTGGGGGTATCCCGGGTACGCCTGCTGGTACTCCTGCTGACTCAGCGGGACCGCCGGCTGACCCATCGAGCCGACCGGAGACCTCGGCGACATGGTCGACGGGTGCATCTCCACACCGGGCGAACGGTCCGCGTACAGCTCGGCCGGGCGCTCACCGTAGAGGTCGGCCGGACGGTCGCCGTAGAACTCGGCCGGGCGCTCCCCGTAGAGGTCGGCCGGACGGTCCCCGTACAGCTCGGCCGGACGGTCGCCGTACAGCTCGGCGGGACGCTCACCGTAGCTCTGCGCGGGGCGCTCGCCGTAGAGCTCGGCGGGCCGGTCCGAGTACAGGTCGGCGGGGCGCTCGCCGTAGCTCTGCGCGGGACGCTCGCCGTACAGCTCGGCCGAGTGGTCCGCATACAGGTCGGCGGGACGCTCGGCGTACGACTCGGCCGGGCGCTCCCCGTACTGCTCGGGCTGCTCCGGCCGGGCGTGCCGGCTCTCCATCCGCCCGAACTCCGGCGCGCTGGTCCCGTACGAGGTGAACCCGGTGCCCATGCTGGCTTCGGCCGGGCCGAGCGCGCCGATCGGGGTGCCGCTGTACGACGTCGACCGCGGGTCGGCCAGGGCCGCGAGGTCCCCGGCCAGGAACCCGTCCGAACCGTGCGCACCGGCGGTGGCAGGTACCCGGTCCATCCCACCGGTGGGGTAGTCGACCGCGTAGTCGGCGGCGACCGGAGCGGCCGGGTAGGCCGGGTTGGCGTGCCGGGGCGCCTGCTCGGGCTGCGCCTGGGTCGCCACGGTCTGCTCGGCGGACTCCGCGAGCCGGTACTCGGCCGCGCGCGGCTCCATCTGGTACTCCGGTGCTCCGTACCGGGTCGTCGACGGGCCGGCCGGCGGCCGTTGCGGCGTCCTCGGTTCCGGTTCGGGGCTGCCGCCCCACTGAGCCGATGGCACGGCGGCGACGGCGCCCGTGCCGCTCAGTCCGATCATGCCTCCGGTGATGACAGCGGCGGCGAAACCACGCCTACCCCAGGTGTCCATCCGGTCCTCCTTCGACGTCCGGCGCGGCATGGCCACCGTGGTCAATCGAATGCTCGATCGGTGTCTCGGTGCCACCAGCGACGGCGGGACGTTCTTCAGAAGGTTCAACGCGGGGATGGGTTCCGGGTAACTGCCTCACGCGAGTGAGGCAGACCGGCGATTTGGTCACGCTTCGTTATATTCCGCTGATCTCCGCACGTCACGGCACCGGCGGCGAACCGAGCCGTCACGCTCTGTTGCGAACTCGCCCCACTGGACCCGTATGGAACATGCACCTCACCCGACAGTGCCGAGCGCCGGTCACCGCGCTGTGAGCCGTGCCGGTCCTCTAGGTGTGCCCGATCGAACGGAGCGCGCGGTGCCGCCCACCCCGCCCGCCGGTGGCCTCGGTGTCCCCCCTGGGCTCCGGGTGGGCGGCCTCGGTCGGGGCGGCCTCCTCGGCCCGGTGCGCGGTGGCATCGGTTCGGCTCGACCTGGCGTGCCCGGCTACCCGCCCGCGCTCGGTCGGCGGCACCGCATGCAGCAGCATGCGGGTCATCGCGGGCGCCGCCGGACCGGTCGACGGCAGCGGTGCGCGGAGCGGATCCCGCCGGAAATGTTCAACCGGATCACCCGCGCGGCGGGCCAATGCATGAAATATCGGGGTGGACTCGCACTCGTCGTTGTTGAGTCTGTCCGTGTCAGTTGCGGGCTCGTACACCTGTGCGCTTACCTCCACCACGATCTCATTCAATTGCGCGCCCGGGCCCGCGGCGCCGCGCCGCGCCGGTCGGGCCTTCCGGGGTCTGCACTGCGACAACGGCTGCCGCCACCGGAGGTTGCGGGAGTTACCGAGTTGTAAGCCGAACAAACGAATGAGGCCTCGATAGAGTGGCCTTATTGGGCTTCCCCGGTATCCGCGGCTGCCTCCGAGCCGTATCCGAACCCGTGTCCGGGCGGCGCCCTCCACCGCTCAGGCTCGATCCAGACCGGTCATCACCAAACGGGGGACGAGTGGCCGCGACGGCGGAAAGTATTTCCAGGTAGCCGCTAGTGTCGGATTTGTGCACCCCGACCGCGCCGAGTCACCGAACGGGCCGCCCAGCGTTCAACCGCAAGCTCGCCGGGACGAGGTCAGGGCGGCACCGGCTCCGGACTCGGTCCTGTCGCGATCCCCGGTACCGGCGCCGCTGCGGGTGGCCTCCGAACTGTCCGCGCGCTTCCTGCTGATCGCCGCCGCGCTCGGCGTCCTGCTGTTCCTGCTGTTCCAGCTGCGAATAGTAGTCATCCCGGTGGCCATCGCACTGCTGCTCTCCGCGTTGCTCGCGCCGGTGGTCACCACGGCGGTGGACCGGCTGCGGCTACCCAAGGGGGTGGCGACCGGGCTGGTGCTGATCGCCAGCATCGCGCTGTTCGCCACGGTGATGTCGTTCGTGGTCAACGCCTTCATCGCCGGCCTGCCCGACCTGGTGAACCGACTCGTGCAGAGCTACCAGGTCACCTTCCGGCCGCTGCTGGCCGGCCCGCCGCTGCGCATTCCGATGGCCCGGCTCGACGACCTGTCCGGTGAGCTGCAGCGCTCCATCACGTCCAACATCGACGTGATCACCTCGGGCGCGCTGAGCACCGCGGCCACCGTCGGCGAGGCTGCCTCCGGCATGTTGCTCGGACTGTTCGTGCTGATCTTCTTCCTGCACGACGGCGGCAACATCTGGAAGTTCCTGATCCGGGTCATCCCGCTGGCCCAGCGGCCCCGGGTGGACATCGCCGGCCAGCGCGCGTTCGCCTCGCTGGTCGGATACACCAGAGCCACCATCGTGGTGGCGGTGGTGGACGCCGTCGGTATCGGCATCGGCCTGTGGGCCATCGGGGTGCCGCTGGTGGTGCCGCTGGCCGCGCTGGTGTTCCTCAGCGCGTTCGTCCCGGTGGTCGGCGCGGTGCTGTCCGGTTCGGTGGCGGTGCTGATCGCGCTGGTCGCGAACGGCCCGGTGCCGGCGGCCATCGCGCTCGGCGTTGTCATCGCGGTGATGCAGCTCGAGAGCCACGTACTGCAGCCGATCCTGCTCGGCCGGGCGGTCCAGCTGCACCCGCTGGCGGTCGTGCTGGGAGTGGCCGCCGGCGTGGTGGTCGCGGGCATCGCCGGGGCACTGCTCGCGGTGCCCACCATCGCGGTGCTCTCCGCGATCGTGCGCTCGCTGCTCTCCCCGGACGAGCCACGACCGGAGGACATCGACCCGCTGGACCCGCTGCATGCCAAGGCCGGCCCGTCCGAGGCCAAGGAGCGCCGTCGGTTGCTCCGGGTTGTCGCGAAGATCAACAACTGGAGCCGGACCACCGCGCGCTGAGGGGAGCCGGCGCCGCACAACGGCCGCGGCAGGGCCCGCCGACCAGGTTCGGTACAGCGGGCCCTTCCGAACCGTTGTGCCTTAGGAGGCGGCGTCGTCCAGTGCGTTCACGGTGGCCAGGTCGAGCTTCAGGCTGGCGCCCGCGAGGTTCTCCTCCAGGTGCGCCACGGAGGATGTGCCAGGGATCGGCAGCATGATCGACGAGCGCTGCAGCAGCCAGGCCAGTGCCACCTGGCTCGGCGTCGCACCCAGCCGCTCGGCGGCCTCATGCACCACGCCGCCCGGCTTGGCCAGCTCGCCCGCCGCGAGCGGGAACCACGGGATGAAGCCGATGCCCCGCTCGGTGCAGTACCGCAGCTCCTCGTCCGAGGCGCGGTCGGTCAGGTTGTACCGGTTCTGCACGCTGGCGATGTCGACGATGTTCGAGGCGGCCGCGATCTCGTCCACAGACACCTCGGACAGGCCGACAAGCCTGATCTTGCCCTCGGACTGCAGGTCGGCGAGCAGGCCGAACTGGTCCTCGGCCGGCACGGTCGGGTCGATCCGGTGCAGCTGGAACAGGTCGATCCGGTCGACGCCGAGGCGGCGCAGGCTCAGCTCGCACTGCTGGCGCAGGTACTCCGGGCGACCGCACGGGAACCACTTGCCCGGCCCGGTGCGCAGGAAGCCCGCCTTGGTGGCGATGACGAGGTTCTCGTCGTAGGGGTGCAGGGCCTCGCGGATCAGCTCGTCGCTGACGTTCGGGCCGTAGGCGTCGGCGGTGTCGATCAGATCGACGCCGAGCTCAACCGCCCGGCGAAGCACCCGGATCGCCTCGTCGTGGTCAGCCGGCGGGCCCCAGACTCCCGGTCCGGGGAGTTGCATGGCGCCGAAGCCCAGCCGGGTCACCTGGATCGTGTCGCCGAGCTGGATCTGCCCACTCTCGGCGGCCGGCCGGCCGGTGCCGATTCCGGTAGAGGTGGTACTGCTCACGTATCTCGCCCCCGAGAATGTCGCTGGTCGGAAGGCCCCAAGCGTTGCAGGCGACATGCGTAGGCCGCTCGCGTTCGTGACGAGTCCGACATGTGGTGTACCCAATGGTTGTCACCCGCGCGGGCCGAAAGTAAACATACAAACAGGCTTGTTCTTCCGGGCCGCCGCGTGGAGGTGGAGATCGTCACCATCGCCGGGCGGAGGTTGCCGAACCGCACGGTCGGTTTTACGTTCGACCCATGGAGCAACGTGCACTCGGTGACGGCGGGCCGAAGCTGTCGGTGATCGGACTCGGCTGCAACAACTTCGGCATGCGCATCGATGCCGAGGCTTCGGCGGCCGTGGTGCACGCGGCGCTGGACGCCGGCATCACCCACTTCGACACCGCCGAGATGTACGGCGGCGGGCACTCCGAGGAGTTCCTCGGTGCCGCGCTGGGCACCCGCCGGAGCGAGGTGGCCATCGCCACCAAGTTCACGCCGCGACCCAAGGACGAGCCGTACCGGCCGGGTGTGCTCGCGGATCGCATCCGAACCGCCGTCGAGGGAAGCCTGCGCCGCCTCGGCACCGACTACATCGACGTGTACTACCAGCACTATCCGGACGCCGACGGGCCAGTCGAGGAGGCCCTGGAGACGTTGAACGAGCTGGTCGAGGCCGGCAAGGTGCTGTGCCTGGCAAACTCGAACGTCTCGGCGGCGCAGATCGCCAGGGCCGGTGAGGTCGCCGCCGACCGGGGGTTGGCGCGGTTCACCGGCACCCAGATCGAGTGGAGCCTGCTGTCCCGGGGCGTCGAGGAGTCAATCGTGCCGGCCGCCACCGCGACCGGCCTCGGCGTGGTGCCGTTCTTCCCGCTCGCCTCCGGGATGCTGACCGGCAAGTACCGCAAGGGCGAGCCGTACCCCGAGGACAGCCGCCTCGGGTTCGCCGAGAAGGCCGGCGCCGCTGGGCTGGCCCGCTTCGCCACCGACGAGAACTTTGCCAAGGTGGACGCGTACACCGCGGTCGCCACCGAGCGCGGGCACACCGTCACCGAGCTGGCCATCGGCTGGCTGTTGGCGCAGCCGTCGGTGACGTCCGTGATCGCCGGCGCGACCAAGCCGGAACAGGTCGCGGCCAACGTCGCCGCCGCCTCGTGGACGCTGACCGACGCCGAGGCCGACACCGTGGCCGCGCTCGGGTAGACCGAACCCGGTGGCGGATACCACTTCCGCTCAGCGGTAGTCGCCCGTTGGCGGCACCCGGCCAGGACGGTTAACGTTCGGCCAGACCGGCCACCCCTGTCACGACAGGACGGGTGGCCGCTGAGCACGGACGGAGCCATGGCCGAGATCAAGACGCTGACCGACGCGGTCGCGGAGCTGGTACACGACGGTGACTCGGTGGCCCTGGAGGGGTTCACCCACCTGATCCCGTTCGCCGCCGGCCACGAGATCATCCGGCAGCGCAAGCGCAACCTGACGTTGATCCGGATGACCCCGGACCTGATCTACGACCGGATGATCGGCGCCGGCTGCGCGTCGAAGCTGGTGTTCTCCTGGGGCGGTAACCCCGGCGTCGGCTCGCTGCACCGGATGCGCGACGCGCTGAGCCACAACTGGCCGGTGCCGCTGCAGATCGAGGAGCACAGCCACGCGGGCATGGCCAACCGCTACGTGGCCGGCGCCTCCGGGTTGCCGTTCGGGGTGCTGCGCGGTTACGCCGGCACCGACCTGCCCGCGCACACCGACACGATCAGCACCGTGACCTGCCCGTTCACCGGCGAGCAGCTGGCCGCGGTGAAGGCCTTGAACCCCGATGTCGCGGTGATCCACGCGCAGCGGGCGGACCGGGACGGCAACGTGCAGCTGTGGGGCATCACCGGGGTGCAGAAGGAGGCGGTGCTGGCCGCGAAGCGATCGCTGGTCACAGTCGAAGAGATCGTGGACACGCTCGAGCCGGTGCCCGGCGCGGTGCTGCTGCCGTCCTGGGTGATCGACGCGGTGTCGGTGGCCCCCGGCGGTGCGAAGCCGTCCTACGCGTTCGGCTACTACGAGCGGGACAACGCCGCGTACAAGGCCTGGGACGTGGTGAGCCGGGACCGGGCGAGGTTCTCCGCGTGGCTCGAGGAGTTGGTGGCACCGTGAGCGAGGCGACGAGCGAACCATCAGTGCTGAGTGAGGCGACGAGCGAATCATCGGTGCTGACCGAGACGCAGACGGACACCGTGCACCCGATGGCCGGCACCGAGCCGGCACCGACCTACACCGCCGACGAGATGATGACGGTGGCCGCCGCCCGCGCACTGCGCGACGGCGCGGTCCTGTTCGTCGGCATCGGGCTGCCGTCCACGGCCGCCAACCTGGCGCGCCGGCTGCATGCGCCCAACCTGGTACTGATCTACGAGTCGGGCACCCTGGACACCCGCCCGGAGCTGTTGCCGCTGTCCATCGGCGACGGCATCCTGGCCGAGTCCGCGCTGACCGTGGTCAGCGTGCCCGAGGTGTTCAACTACTGGCTGCAGCCGGGGCGGATCGACGTCGGCTTCCTGTCCGGCGCCCAGCTGGACCGCTACGGCAACATCAACACCACCGTGATCGGCGAGTACGACGAGCCGTCGGTGCGGCTGCCCGGGTCCGGTGGGGCGCCGGAGATCGCCGCCTCCTGCCGCGAGGTGATGATCGTGATGCGGCACCGGCTGCGCGCGTTCGTGTCCGGGGTTGACTTCATCACCTCGCTGGGGCACGGCAGTGGTCCGGGTGACCGGGAACGGCTCGGCCTGACCGGCGCCGGCCCGCTGCGGGTGATCACCGACCTCGGCGTGCTGGAGCCGGACCCGGAGACCCGCGAGCTGACCCTCACCGGGCTGCACCCGGGGATCACCGTCGAGCAGGTGCGCGCCGAGACCGGCTGGCCGCTCGCGATCAGCTCGGAGCCGCTGGTGCCCACGCCGGCACCGACCGTCCGCGAGCTCGAGGTACTCCGCTCGCTGCGAACGGTGGGGCAGTAACCATGGCGATGGGAGACCGCGGCCCGGTGGCGCTGCACCATGTGATCGACGGCCCGGCGGACGCACCGCCGCTGGTACTGCTCGGCTCGCTGGGCAGCGCACTGGACATGTGGCATCCGCAGCTCCCGGCGCTGACCCCGAACTGGCGGGTGATCCAGGTCGACCACCGGGGCCACGGCGGCTCGCCGGTCCCCGCCGGCCCGTACACGATCGCTGAGCTGGCCGGTGACGTCCTCGCGCTGCTGGACCGGCTCGAGCTGGACCGGGTGCACTTCGCCGGCCTTTCGCTCGGCGGCATGGTCGGCATGTACCTGGCTGCCGAGGCACCGGAGCGGATCGACCGGCTCGCACTGATGGCCACCTCCGCCGGTTACCCGGACAAGGCTCCGTGGGAGGCCCGGATCGAGGCGGTGGCCAACGGCGGCACCGACGGGATCGCCGACGCCGTGGTGAAGAACTGGTTCACCGCCGATTTCGCCGCCGCGCACCCGGACACGGTGGACTGGGCGCGTGACGCGGTGCGCAAGACGCCGGACCTGGGATACCTCGGCTGCTGTCAGGCGATCCGGGACTGGGACCACGTGGCGCGCCTCGGCGAGATCACCGCGCCGAGCCTGATGATCTGCGGCACCGACGACCCGTCCACCCCGGAGCAGCCGCACGGCGCCACCATCGCCGCCGGTATCCCCGGGGTGCGCTTCGAGCTGGTGCGGGCCGCGCACCTGCTCAGCATGGAGCGGCCCGGCGAGGTGAACGCGCTGCTCACCGCGCACTTCGGGGGCTGAGCTACCGTGGCCCCGTGTCCGACGAGCTGGGTCCGAGCGAACTGCGGATCTCCGACCTGGACCGGGAACGGGCCTGCGCGCTGCTGGCCACCGCCATGGAGCAGGGGCGGATCTCCCCGGTCGAGTTCAGCGACCGCTGCGAGGCGTCCTGGGCGGCGCGCACCCGGGCCGAGCTGCTCGCGGTGCTGTCCGACCTGCCCGGCGGCCCACCTCCGGAGCTGGCACCGCTGGTCCTCGACGTGGCCTTCGGCCAGATCCGGCGGACCGGCCGCTGGGCGGTACCGGAGCTGGTCCGGATCACCGGCCTCGGCCAGCGCACCATGCTCGACTTCACCGACGCGGTGATCCGGCGCCCCGAAGTGATCATCGAGGTGGCGGCCAACATGAGCGCCACCCGGGTGGTACTGCCGGCCGTCGCCGAGGTGGACACCGACGGGCTCGAGCTGGTCGCCGGCTCGGTACGCCACCGCGGCCCGAGTGGTCGCCCGGACCGGGCCCGGGGGCGGCTGCGCCGACTGCTGCCCGGCGGCGGCCGGGAGCCCGACCCGGTGCTGCCCACCCAGTTCGTCCTGCGCGGGCGGGCCACGCTCGCCTCGGTGACCGTCTGGCACCCGCGCGCCACCCGCCGCCGCTGACGCGCCGTCCCTGTACCGGTCACAAAGACCGGCTACCGGCCGCACAGACCCTGCAGACCCTGTGCCGGCGGCACCAGGTCTGTGCCAGCCACACGGGGCGTGCGGTGCTAGCTCTGGGCGAGGTCGGCGAAGCGGCTGTAGTGCAGCTGGTGCGCCACCGTGATGGTGTTGGTGGGGCCGTTTCGGTGCTTGGCCAGGATCAGGTCCGCCTCGCCGGCCCGGGGGTCGTCACGCTCGAAGGCGTCCGGGCGGTGCAGCAGGATCACCATGTCGGCGTCCTGCTCGATCGAGCCGGACTCACGCAGGTCGGACAGCATCGGCCGCTTGTCGGTGCGCTGCTCGGGACCACGGTTCAGCTGGCTGATCGCCACCACCGGTATCTCGAGCTCCTTGGCCAGCAGCTTGATCTGCCGGGAGAACTCGGAGACCTCCTGCTGGCGGGACTCCACGCGCCGCCCCGACGTCATCAGCTGCAGGTAGTCGACCACCAACAGCTTGAGGTTGTGGCGCTGCTTGAGCCGCCGCGCCTTGGCCCGGATCTCCATCATCGTCAGGTTCGGCGAGTCGTCGATGAACAGCGGCGCCTCGCTGATCTCGCTCATCCGCCGGGCCATCCTGGTCCAGTCGTCGTCGCTCATCCGCCCGGCGCGCATGTCGGTCAGCCTGATCCGGGCCTCGGCGGACAGCAGCCGCATCACGATCTCGTTGCGTCCCATTTCCAGGGACATGAAGGCGCTGGTCATGCCGTGCTTCACCGAACAGGAGCGGGCGAAGTCCAGCCCGAGGGTGGACTTGCCGAGACCGGGCCGGGCCGCGACGACGATCATCTGACCCGGGTGCAGGCCGTTGGTGCAGGCGTCCAGGTCGACGAAGCCGGTGGGCACGCCGAGGGAGACCCCGCCGCGGGACGCGATCGCGTCGATCTCGTCCATGGTGGGCTGCAGCAGCTCTTCGAGGGCTACGTAGTCCTCGCTGGTGCGCCGCTCGGTGACGTCGTAGATGGCGGCCTGCGCGCGGTCTACCACCTCGTCCACCTGGGCGCCGTCCGCGCCGTGGTAACCCAGCTGCACGATTCGGGTGCCGGCCTCCACCAGGCGGCGCAGGATCGCCTTCTCCGCCACGATCTCGGCGTAGTAGGAGGCATTGGCCGCCGTGGGCACGGTTGCGATCAGCGTGTGCAGGTACGGCGCGCCGCCGAGGCGGACCAGGTCGCCGCGCCGCTCCAGCTCGGCGGAGATGGTGACCGGGTCGGCCGGCTCACCCCGGGTGTACAGATCGAGGATGCAGTCGTAGACCGTCTGGTGCGCCGGCCGGTAGAAGTCGTCCGGGCTCAGCACCTCCACGACGTCGGCGATCGCGTCCTTGCTGAGCAGCATGCCGCCCAGCACGGACTGCTCGGCCATCAGATCCTGAGGCGGCTGGCGATCGAACTCCGGCGGCGGCTCATCCGCCGACCGGACATGACGAGGCCGACCTGCCGGCCGTTCGTCGGGTACCGCCATCGCGCTGCCTTCCTCCCCCGTGATCGTTCTACCGGTCGTCCCCGACAGAACTGAAAGGCTTCCGGCGGACCGGTGGTCGCCCTTCATCCAGTCGGCGAGTCCAGCCGGGTCCAGCCCGAGAAGGCAGGCTAGGGGTGTGCGGGCTGAGTAACCAAAACGCTCTGTTGACAAGTCTGTTGATCACTTGGGGACAACTCGGACAGCTCCCGCACAGAAAGCGGGCCCGATGTGTACAACCTGGGGACGGATTGCGCTATATCAACCGTTTGCGCACGTCAGGCACGTTACGGTCGATGGGGACAAGTCACCCGAAATTGCCCCGGCGTGTCCGGTACAAATCATTCTCCGGGCGTGTCCGGTGGGCCTAAGACTCTCAACCCACACCCAAGCCTGAGGCTTCGTCAGCTACGCACAGCTACGGCATGGCGGTGCCCCCGCCGCCAACTGTTGGCGACGGGGGCACCGGAAAGCAGTCCGGGACACGACCGAGCGAAGCG
>DASYLM010000165.1:0-10906 GCA_036009565.1 Pseudonocardia sp.
CCGTGGCCACCGCCACCGTGTCGTCCGTGCTGCCGTTGTCCACCACGATCGCCCGGTAGCCGGCGGGCAGCCGGGCCAGCACCCCCGGCAGCGACTCGGCCTCGTTGAGGCAGGGCAGCACCACGTCCGCACCGCTAGTACCTGCTGTCACGCTGCGCACCCTAGTCTCGTGAGTCGGAAGTTCTCTGCACACCGATCGGCGGGCTTGCCAGCCGCCGCCTGGATCACCGAATTCGGCACAGGACCTCCGACTCGGGACACTGGAAGAACCGGAGGCCGGTACCTGCGCCCACCCGGTTACGGAGTGGTGACACCGGGCGTGGAGACTGCCGGGGTGCCGGTGACTCCGGCCGGGTCCCGGAGCGGGTCGGTGGCGAATGCGGCCACCCCGTCGGCGAAGCGCACCCCGGCCCGGAAGCCGAGGACCGCACGCGCCTTGGCGGGGTCGGCCACCACGTGCCGGACGTCGGCCGCCCGCGCCCCGCCGACGGTCACCGGCGCCGGGCCCTCCATCGCCGCGGCCAGCGTGGCGGCCAGCTCGCCCACGGTGTGCGGCTCACCGGAGCACACGTTCACCGCCTCCAGCCGGCCGGCCGTGCGCGCCGGGTCGGCGGCCAGCGCCAGCGCGTTCGCCTCGGCCACGTCGGTGACGTGCACGAAGTCCCGCCGCTGTGCCCCGTCCTCGAGCACCGTGGGCGCCTCCCCCCTGGCCAGCGCGGAGCGGAAGATCGACGCCACCCCGGCGTACGGGGTGTCCCGGGGCATTCGGGGGCCGTACACGTTGTGGTAGCGCAACGACCACACCGAGCCGCCGGTCTGCCGCGCCCATGCGGCGGACAGGTGCTCCTGGGCGAGCTTGCTCGCGGCGTACGTACTGCGCGGGTCCAGCGGGGCGTCCTCCCCGACCAGGCCGCCGACCAGGGCCGCGCCGCACTGCGGGCAGGGCGGCTCGAACCGGCCGGCGTCCAGTTCCGCCGGTCGGCGCGGGCCGGGCCGCACGGTGCCGTGGGTCGCGCAGTCGTAGCGGCCCTCGCCGTAGACGACCATCGAGCCGGCGAGCACCAGCCGGTCCACCCGGGTGGCGTGCATGGCGGCCAGCAGCACCGCGGTGCCGTAGTCGTTGTGCGAGGCGTAGTCCGGCGCGTCGGAGGGGTCCAGCCCGTGCCCGACCATCGCGGCCTGGTGACACACCGCGTCCATCCCGGGCAGCAGCCGGCGCAGCAGCTCGCCGTCCCGCACGTCGCCGACCACCAGCTCGTGCCGGTCGGTCCACGGCGGCGCCCCGCCCGACCCGTGCGCCTGCGGCAGCAGCGCGTCCAGCAGCAGTACCCGGTGGCCCGAGTCGGCGAGCAGGTCCGCGACGTGGGACCCGATGAACCCGGCCCCGCCGGTGATCAGGATGTGCACGGCACGAGGCTAACGCCAGGGCAGCTGTCCCACGGCGGACGGCGGTTACCGAGTGCTTACGAACCGTCCTGATCGTCGCTCTGCGCAACCGTTGATCGCTAGCGTCACGACCATGCCACGAACGACGTCGAGACAGGCGCCACCACGCCATGTCCCGACCCCCGCCGAGCCGCCGCCGGCACGCTACGGGTTCCCCGCCGTGCTCTGGCGGACCGTCGAGCGACTCCGCCCGCCGGGCCTCGGCCGGACCCGGTTCTGGCGCAGCCCGCTGCGCGGCCCGTGGCTGACCTCGGTGTTCGGCGCCGTCCTGCTGGTCGCCCTGCCGATCGTGATCGTCACCGGGCTCCTGGACTACATCGCGTACGGACCCCAGTTCAACCAGGCCTTCCCGTTCGACGTGGGATGGCTGCACCTGCCCTACTTCGACTGGCCGAGCCGGCCGTCGTGGCTGTTCCGGCTGACCCAGGGCCTGCACGTGGGGCTGGGTCTGGTGCTTATCCCGGTGGTGCTGGCCAAGCTGTGGTCGGTGGTGCCCCGGCTGTTCGCGTGGCCGCCGGCCCGTTCGCTCGCGCAGGTGCTGGAGCGGGTCTCGCTGGTCGCGGTGGTCGGCGGGATCCTGTTCGAGATCGCCACCGGCGTGCTGAACATCCAGTACGACTACGTGTTCGGTTTCGACTTCTACACCGCGCACTACTACGGCGCCTGGGTGTTCATCGGCGGCATCGTGGTGCACGTCGGGATCAAGTTTCCACACCTGGTCACTGGCCTGCGGTCCCGCTCGCTGCGTACCGAGCTGCGCACCCCGCTGGCCGGGACCCGGCCGGAGCCGGCCCACCCGGAGGACCCGGACAGCCTGGTCGCGCTGGACCCCGCACCGCCGACGCTGTCCCGGCGCGGGCTGTTGGGCGTGGTCGGCGGCGGCTCCCTGCTGGTCGGGCTGCTGACCGCCGGCCAGACCATCGGCGGCCCACTGCGCCACGCCGCCATCCTGCTGCCGCGCGGGCGCTCCTACGGCGACGGCCCGAACGACTTCCAGATCAACCGCACCGCGGTGGCCGCCGGCATCACCGACGAACTGGTCGGGCCGAGCTGGCGGCTGGGCCTGACCGGCGGCCCGCTGCCGCTGACCCTGGACCGGGCGGCGCTGTCGTCGCTGCAGCAGCACAGCGTCGAGCTGCCGCTGGCCTGCGTCGAGGGCTGGTCGAGCACCCAGACCTGGACCGGGGTGCGGCTGCGCGACCTGGCCGCACTGGCCGGGGTGGCCGCGCCGACGTCGGCGGTGGTGCGGTCGGTGGAGCCGATGGGCGCGTTCGCCACCGCCTCGCTCACCGCCGGCCAGGTGCTCAACCCGGACTCCCTGCTCGCCACCTCGGTGAACGGTGCGCCGCTGAGCCGCGACCACGGCGCGCCGTGCCGGGTCATCGCTCCCGCGGTGCCCGGGGTGCACTGCACCAAGTGGGTCGGGTCCATCGAGTTCCGGAGGGCACCGTGATCACCCGTTGGAAGGCCTTCTACGGCGACCACCCGCTGCACCTGTTGGCGGTGCTGGCCTGCCTGGCGCTGGCCGGGTACGCGGCGCTGGGGGTGCTGGCCAACCCGGTGTGGCTGAGGATGCTGATCTGGTTCGGCGCCGCGATCGTGGCGCACGACCTGGTGGTGTTCCCGCTCTACGCGGCCGCCGACCGGGTGCTGAACCGGGTGCGGCCGGGCCCCGGGGTCAACTATCTGCGGGTGCCGCTGCTCGGCGTCGCCCTGACGTTCCTGCTGTTCTTCCCGGGCATCATCCGCCAGGGCGCGGGCGCCTACCGGGCCGCCACCGGGCTGACCCAGGAGCCGTTCCTGGCCCGCTGGCTGCTGCTGTGCGCCGCGATGTTCGCCGGGTCGTTGCTGGTCTACGCGGTGCGCTGGGTGGTTAGCCGGCTCGGCCGGGGCCGGCACTCGACACCGGCTCCGGTCCCTGCTCCCGCTCGAGCGGCGCGGCACTGACCCAGACTTAACAGACCGTCGTTCTGTTAAGCTCGGGACAAGCTCCTCCGGTACCGGACCTCCCCGGTGCCGGGCACGGTGGCGACCTCCCGGCACGCGCAGCGCGGCGCGCACTCCGAGGCCCGGTCGGCACCGTGCGCTGAATCCGACGCGCAAAGGACGGCATCCGCAGATGCGGCTGTTGCACCACATCCCCCGCCGGCTCCTGGTCTCCCTGGTGCTGCTGCTGTTGTTCTCCGTGCCCTGGTGGACGCTGCTCGGCAGTCCGCTGTCCTGGCCGGACCCGCTGCTGCTGGTGGGCACCGCGGTGCTCACGGCGGCCTTCCTGGCGCTGCCCGTGCTGATGGCCCTCGGGCACGGGCCGGCGCAGCGCGACGCGGCGGCCGCGGCGGGCGACACGATGCTGGGAACCGCCTGGCTGCTGTTCAGCTGGTCCGTGCTGGGCAACCTGGGCGGGCTGGTGCTGCTGGCGGCCGGCGTGCCGGATCCGGCCCGGTCCCGGATCGTCGCCGTGTCGGTGCTGGTCGCCGTCGTGGTCCTGCTCGGCTGGGGCCTGTTCGAGGCGCGCCGGGTACCCCGGGTGCGCGCACTGGACGTGGTGCTTCCCCGGTTGGGCGCCGGCCTGGACGGGCTGCGCCTGGTGGTCGTCACCGACACGCATTTCGGCCCGATCGACCGCGCGGACTGGTCGACGAAGGTCGCCGAGACGGTCAACGCGCTGCACCCGGACATCGCCTGCCACGCCGGTGACCTCGCGGACGGGCCGGTCGAGAAGCGCCGCCACCAGGTCGACCCGCTGGCCAAGGTGCACGCCGAGCTGGGCAAGTTCTACATCACCGGCAACCACGAGTACTTCGGCGACGCGGCGGGCTGGATCGACCACATGGCCTCGATCGGCTGGCAGCCACTGCACAACCTGCACGAGGTGGTGTGCCGGGGCGGTGACCGGCTGGTGATCGCGGGCGTCGACGATCCGACCGGCGTCGGCCTCCTCCTCGGGCACGGTCCCGACCTGGCGGGCGCACTGTCCGGGGCGGACCCGGAGCTGCCGGTGGTACTGCTCGCCCACCAGCCCAAACAGGTCGCCGAAGCCGTGGCGGCCGGCGTTGACCTGCAGATCTCCGGGCACACCCACGGCGGCCAGATCTGGCCGTTCCGCTACCTGGTGCGACTCGACCAGCCGGTGGTGGCCGGGTTGAGCCGGCACGGCGAGCGCACCCAGCTCTACACCAGTCGGGGCAGCGGGTTCTGGGGTCCGCCGCTGCGGGTCTTCGCGCCGAGCGAGATCACGGTGCTCACCCTGCGCGCGCCGGGCGCCTGAACCTGGTCGGGAGCCGTCCCGACCGGGGCCGTCCCGCTCCGGTCAGGTCCCCTGCTCCAGGCCGAACCGGCGGAGAGTGGCGTCCAGCTGATCGCTCTGCTGGGCCTCGACCAGGATCCGGGCCACCTCGCGCAGCTTGGTGTTGTGGTGTTGCGACGCGGTGCGCAGCGCACCGAACGCCTCCTCCGTGCCGTAGCCGTGGCAGTGCATCAGCAGCCCCTGCGCCTGCCCGATCACCGACCGGGTGCCCAATGCGTCGCGCAGGTGCTTCACCAGGGTCTGGCAGTCGGAGTAGAGGCTGACGTTGTCGAACGCCACGCCGGCGTGCAGGGCGAACAACAGCACCATGTCGTAGGAGGTGTCCGCGAACTCGTTGGGCTTGCGGGAGAACAGGGTGAACGCGGCCGCCGGCTCGGCCTTCGTGTCCAGCGGGAGGCAGAGCGCGCTGTGGTAGCCGGCCTTGACCATCCGGGCGCCGAACTCCGGCCACCGCTGGTCCGAGTCGACGTCGGGGAGCCGGCGCGGCTCCCGGTAGCGCAGCACCTCGACTATCGGGCTGACGTCGCCCGGTGAGTTCCCGGTGAGGTAGCTCAGCAGCGGCTCGGCCCCGCCGGTCACCGTCTCCGGGCCGGTTTTCGTGTCGACCGTGATCGAGGCGTGGTCGCAGCCGTCGACCGTGCGCACCACCCGGTCCACGTAACGCCGCAGGGTGGAGTCGAGGTCGTCGTCCTCGACCAGCCTGGTGATCTCGGTCAGCTCCTGTGCCAGCGTCTGCAGATCGGTACTCACGTGCGTCATGGCTCCTCACCCGGGGCGGTCGACCGACGCGAGGCTACCCGCCGGTGCCGGCACGGAGCTATGCTGCGGGAACCACGGTTACGCAGTCAGCCTGGTCCCGAATCTGCTCGTCGTCCCTGCCGGCGGGCACCCGCTGACCCGCGAGGCGAACCGATGACCGTGAGCACGTGCCTGGACTTCCTCACCGACTACCTGAGCGCCGTCCGCCAACAACTGGCCGAGCGGCACGTCGTGGTCACCGCCGCGTGGGTGCACCAGCCGATGCCGCAGCAGGCCCTGGGGCTGAGTCTCGAGCTGGCCGCCGGCGGCCAACCGGAGGGCGCCGAGGTGGCCGGGTCAGCTGGGGTCGGCGACGGTGTGCCGGCACCCCGGGAGCGGATCCGGGTCGGCTGGCACGAGGAACTGGGGTGGTGGGCCGAGCCGGCGGACCGGCGCGGCACCGGCCGGCGCTACTTCACGGGCGACCTGGTGCCCGCCCCCGACCGGGTCGCCGACTACCTCGCCGGGCTGACCCGGCACGAGGACCTCGGCTCCACCGCACCCTCACTGCACCGCTACCGGCTCCTCGACAACTCCGACGACCTCGTCGAACGGCTCGACATCGCGCGCCGGACCGCCGCCAGGACCGTCAGGACCGCCGGGCGGGTCGCCCAGCCCACAGCTCGCCGGGGGCAGCGCGGCAGGCCGGCGTCCGACCGGCCCGGCGTCCAGCTGTCGCTGTAGGAAGCCCTGGCGCGGCGCGCTTCCCGGCTCGGCGATACGTCAAACTGACCCGGTGGGGAATCAACAACAGCTTCAGGTCTGCTTCGTCTGCTCGGGCAACATCTGCCGCTCGCCGATGGCCGAGAAGGTCTACACCACCGTGCTGGACCGCGAGGGGCTGGCCGGCCAGGTCCTGGTGACCAGTGCCGGCACCGGTCCCTGGCACGCCGGTGAACCCGCCGACGAGCGGGCCGCCGAGGTGCTGCGCCGGCACGGTTACCCGGCCGAGCACGTGGCCAGGCAGATCAACCCGAACCACCTGGAGGCGGACCTGCTGCTCGCCGCCTCCGCCGAGCACGTCGCCGCGCTCACCAGGGCGCTGGGCCGCGAGGACGCCGGGCAGCGGGTCCGGCTGCTCCGTTCGTTCGACCCGGCCGCGCCGGCCGGCGCCGAGGTGCCCGATCCCTACTACGGCGGCGGCCGGGGGTTCGACGAGGTGCTCGAGATGGTCGAGGCGACCATGCCCGGCCTGCTCGACTGGACCCGGGGCCAACTGGCGTGAGGTCCGGGGACGACGTCCCGTCCGTGGTGCGGCGGCTGACCGGCGCCGCGCCGAGGTCGGTGCGCGGGACCGGCGCCACCGACGGGCCTGCGGTCCGGGTCGAGCTCGCGGACGGCCGGCTCGCGGTGCTGAAGGCGGCACACCGCCAACCCGGTCAGGTGGCCGCCGAGGTCGCCGGGCTGCACTGGCTGGCCGAGCCGAACGAGGTCGGGGTGACGGCGGTTCTGGGTCACGACGCGGACTGGCTGCTGATCGAGTACCTGCCGGCGGCCAGACCGGACGAGTCCACCGCCACCCGCTTCGGCGCCGCCCTGGCCCGGCTGCACGCGGCGGGTGCTCCCGCGTTCGGTGCCCCGCCACCGGGCGGACCGACCAGGGCCTGGATCGGGCTGGCCCCGATGCACAACGTGACCGGCGAGCACTGGCCGGACTGGTACGTCGAGCACCGGGTGCTGCCCTACCTCGCCTCGGCCCGCGACGCAGGCCACCTGACCGACGACGAGGCCGACGTCATCGAGGCCGCCTGTCAGGTGCTGCCCGAGGTGGCGGGCCCACCGGTCGCGCCGGCCCGGCTGCACGGCGACCTCTGGTCCGGCAACGTCCGCTGGAGCCCCGGCCCTGCCCGCCCCGGTGAACCCAGCTCCGCCCGGACCGAGGGCTGGCTGATCGACCCGGCGGCGCACGGCGGTCACCCGGAGACCGATCTGGCCATGCTCGCGCTGTTCGGCTGCCGGCACCTGGAGGCGGTGCTCGCCGGTTATCAGCAGGTCAGCCCGCTGGCACCGGGCTGGCCGGCGCGGGTCGGGCTGCACCAGCTGTTCCCGCTGCTGGTGCACGTGGTGCTGTTCGGCCGGGACTATGCCGATCAGGCGGTCGGCGCCGCCCGCTCCACACTGCGGCTGGCCGACGGCATACCGTAGAGGGGTGCGGTTCCTGTTCAAACCAGGCTGGATAGCGTTCGTCCTGGTCGTCATCGCCTTCGTGGTGGCCTGCTACACACTGCTGGCCCCCTGGCAGTTCCGGCGCAACGCCGAGCAGGCCGAGCAGAACCGTCAGATCGCCGCGTCCTTCGCCAACCCGCCGCGGCCGCTGCAGGAGTTGGTCCCGACAGGGAGCGCACCGGGGCCGGGAGTGGAGTGGCGGCAGGCGGTGGTGCGCGGGCAGTACCTGCCGGCCGACGAGGCGGTGGTGCGGCTGCGCACGGTACTGGGTCGCCCGGCGTTCGAGGTGCTCACCGCGTTCCGTACCGACGACGGCCGGACCGTCGCGGTGGACCGGGGGTACGTCCGTCCCGGGGAGGACCGGCACGTGTCGGTGTTCCCGCCGGCCCCGACCGGCACGATTGCGCTGACCGGCCGGATCAGGCTCGACGAGTCCGACCCGGACCACCGCGCCTCGCTCGAGTCCGGTGGGCACCGCCAGCTCTACGCGGCGGACAGCCAGCTGCTGGCCCAGGCCATCGGGGCGCCGGTTGCGGCCGGCTACCTGCAGCTGATCGACGGCCAGCCCGGCGGCCTGGGCGTGCTGCCACTGCCGGACAGTGACAGCGGACCGTTCCTGTCCTACGCCTGGCAGTGGCTGTCCTTCGGCGCGATGGCGATCTTCGGCCTCGTCTACTTCATCCGCCTCGAGCTGCTGCAGCGCCGCGAACCGGAGGACGACGAGGACCTCGACCTCGACCCCGACGGTCCCGACGGCCAGCGCGTCGGCGGTGCCAACGTCGACGGGCCCGCGAAGGTCAGCCTGCGGGACGCGCTGCGGGGCACCGGGCCGGGCCGGGCCGCCGCGCGGGTGCCGGCCCGGACGGCCGACGCGCCCGCCGAGCCGGACCGGGACCGGCTGATCGACCGCTACGGCAAGGCGCGGTTCTGACGGTCTGACTCACCGCCGCCGGCCGAGCGACGCCGCGGCCAGCGCGGCCAACCCGGCGGCCGCCCAGCCGAGCAGCCGGGACAGCCGCGCCATCCGCCGCAGGTCGGCCGGGGTGGGCGGGGCGCCGTCACCGAGCACCGGGCGCAGCTCGACACCGTGCGGGTACCTGGTCAGCCCACCGAGCTGGATGCCGAGCGCGCCGGCGGCGCTCGCTTCGACCGGGCCGGCATTCGGACTGGGGTGACCGCCCGCATCACGCCGCCAGGCCCGGGCGGCGGCGGCCGGCGAGCCACCGAGCAGCGGTGCCGCGACCACCGTGAGCACCGCGGTCAGCCGGGCCGGCAGGAGGTTGAGCAGGTCGTCGGTGCGCGCGGCGGCCCAGCCGAACCGCAGGTAGCGCGGCGACCGGTAGCCCACCATCGCGTCCAGGGTGTTCACCGCTCGGTATCCGAGCAGCCCGGGCACACCGGCCAGCCCGCCCCAGAACAACGGGCCGACCACGGCGTCCGAGGTGTTCTCGGCGACCGACTCGCAACCGGCCCTGGCCAATCCGGCGGCGTCCAGCGCCTCGGGGTCCCGGCCGCAGAGGTTGGGGATCCGGGCCCGCGCGGCGGCGAGGTCACCGGTGTCCAGTGCCGTGTCCAACGCCGAAGCCAGGGCAGCGGCCTCACCGGCCAGCGACGCGCCGCCGAGCACCGCCCAGGTGGCCGCCGCCACGGTGACCGTCTCCAACACCGGCCGGCCCCGGGACAGTCGGGCCAGCACCGCACCCAGCGCGACGGCCGCCCCGGCGGTCGACCCCGTGTAACAGACCCCGGCGGCTCGGGAGTCGGCGTAGCAGCGTCGCTCCAACCGCGCGGCGAACCGCCCGAACCCGGCAACCGGGTGCCACCGGGCCGGGTCGGCGAACACCGCATCGGCCGCCGCGCCGAGCAGCAGGCCGGCGGCCCTCGGGTTCAGCTGGCGACGCGGCACTCAGCAGGCGACGTGAACTTCTGGGTCCGACAGCTCGTCCGGTAACTCACCGGGACCGAGGGTGATCGACCGGGCATCCGACGCGGCAACCTGCAACGTGCACGGCCACGGCACCCCGGCGGTGCTGGAATTGCGGCAGGCCAGGCAGCGACCGTAGCTGTCCGGGACGTGCTCCTCGAGCAGCCGGGCCCATACCTCGGGCATGCCGGCCAACACCAGGGCGAGTGGATTCGTTTCGTCCTCGCCGAGGCCGTTCTGTTCCGAATGCAAAGTCGCTCCCCCAACCTCCGGGTGGCACCGTCGCCCCGTCCTTCGCGAAGGGTTGCATGTTGGGCGGCGCGAGTCATGCTGGCTCGACAAACGACCAGTACAGCGCGCTGAACGCGTTACATTTCCGCTTACGGTTGGTAACTGGGGGTTACTCTCTGGTTAGCGCGGCTGGGGTACCGCTGGGCGCACGGCGGCGCGCCCGACCGGCCACCCGGCTGCTCCGATCAGCGACCGTGTGCCTAGGCAGTTACGGCACTGGTTTCGGGCGCGGTTGCCGCAGTGGTTTCGGGCGTGGTGTCGGCGGTGGTTTCGGGCGTGGTTCGGCGGTGGTTTCGGCGGTGGTTTTCGGCAGTGGTTTCGGCACTGCCTGGCGCACCGTCTCGGCGCTGCCGGTCGGGTCACGCAGCACGTCGTGCTCCCAGAGCCGGATCACGGTCCAACCGCTGCCCTCCAGCGCCTCGGTGACCTCGCGGTCCCTGGCCACCGTCCGCTCGATCTTGGCGACCCACCAGTCGGTACGGGTCGGGAAGAGGTCGGCCAGCGAGTCCCGGCCCCGCCGGCGGATCTCCTCGGGGTTGCCGTGCCAGAGATCGCCGTCCACGAACACTGCCAGCCGCCGCGACCGGATCACCAGATCGGGCCGTCCGGTGACATCGGGAGCGTGCAGTCGGTAGCGCACCCCGGCGGCGTGCAGTGCGCGGCGCAGCGCTAGCTCGGCCTTGGAGTCCTTGTTGCGGACCCTGGCCATCATGCGGCTGGTCACCGCCGGGTCACGCGGGCCCAGCCGACGCCGGGGCGTCCGCTGCTCGGGGGTCTCCGCCACGGTCGGCCAGCCTAGTAAAGGCCCGTCACCCCGCCCCGGACTGCCCGCTCGCGCGCGCTTTGCTCTGCGTAGGCATACGCAACACCCGGCCCGCTCTGCTCTGCGTCGGCATAGGAAACACGGTGCCGAGTGCTACGTCAGCGGGGTCGCGAGCATGATCAAACACCGCTGACGTAGCACTCGACGCCCC
>DASYLM010000166.1:0-3711 GCA_036009565.1 Pseudonocardia sp.
CGGTCACCTCGGGGTGTTCGGCGGCGCTGCGGTCGACCAGGTCCAGCACCGTGCCGCGGTCCCCGGTCATCGCGTACCCCGCCTTCTCCCGCAGTGACGTACAGCGCAGTGACGTACAGCGCAGTGACGTACAGCGCGGTCAAGTGCACCACAGTTACGTACAGCATTGCCTGTATGTAAGCACGCCTCAGGGCCACGCGCCAGGGTCGGGATCATCCGGTTCCGGGCGCGACCCTGGCGTCCCACTCGGCCTCCGACATCGACGCCGGACGCCCGTCGCGCCCGGGCTCCACGCTCAATTGTGCGGTCACACCACCCTCCCCGATCAGCCGACACCCGCCCCGCAGCCTGCCCCTGATCAGCGGGGCGGGCAACGCCGGTTGCACCGGGAATCAGCAACCCGGCCAGTAGGGTTCGTCGCGGCGACCGGAGGTGGATGACGGGCCGTCGGACAACGTCGCCGGCGTCGGAGGTGGAGGATGGCGGTCATCGTGGTGATGGGCGTCTCGGGTTCGGGCAAGACCACGGTCGGCTCGGCGCTGGCCGAGCGGCTGGGCGTCGACTACGTCGACGGGGACACCTTCCACCCGCCGGCCAACATCGCCAAGATGAGCGCCGGGACCCCACTGACCGACGACGACCGGTGGAGCTGGCTGGACGCGATGGCCGACTGGATCGGTGCGCACACCGCGACCGGCGGGGTGCTCGGCGCCTCGGCACTCAAGCGCCGCTACCGCGACCGGCTGCGGGCCGGCGGGGACACCAGGTTCCTGCACCTGGCCGGCGACCGGGAGCTGCTGGCCGAACGGCTTCAGGCGCGCAGCGGGCACTTCATGAAGGTCGCCCTGCTGGACTCGCAGCTCGCCGACCTCGAGCCGTTGGAGCCCGACGAGCCAGGCATCACGGTCGACCTGGCCGACCCGCCGGCGCGGATCGTCGAGGATGCGCTCGCCGCGCTCGCCGACACCCCCGAGCAGCTCCGCCGACCGTCGGGCCCCTCGTGAGCGGACCGCATCGGCCAGAACATGCCAGCCTCGGGAGCGACTCCACCCCATCCATCCCGGAAGACTAGCGGCGTTCAGACCACGTTCACCGCTCCGACGGGCACCAGCCCGCGGTGGTTACGACACGCCGGGGTCACACGCCCTGGCTGGTCCTCGCGCCACGCACCGGCGGGCGGCCCGCCACACCCTCCGCGCCACCGCGCTGCACCATCGCCAACAGCCAGACCCCGGTCAGGGTCAGCGCCAGGCCGACCAGGCGGACCGGCGCGGTGTCCTCGGTGGCGAACGGCTCACCGAACACCACCATGCCGAGGCCCACCCCGACCACCGGGTCGATCGCCATCATCGTGCCCAGCGAACCACCGAGCGGGCCGGCCTGGAACGCCGCCTGGCTGAGCAGGGTGCCACCGGCGCCACAGGCCAGTGCGGCCCAGAGCTGCCAGCTACCCGCCAACCCGACGAGCCCGTCCGCCCCGAGCACCCCGCCCCACGCCTTGCCCAGTGCGGCCGAGGTGGCCATCAGCACGCCGGCCGAGGCGCCGAGGCTGACGCACCGGGCGGTCCCGCGCAGCAGCAGCCCACCGGACAGCGCGACGGCCAGCGCGCCACCGGCGAACAGCAGGCCGGGTGCCCAGCCCTCGGCGTCCACCGGCACGCTGACCTGCTCCCCCGGCGTCACCACCAGGAAGACCGCCAGCCCGAACACCACCAGACCGGCGGACAGCAACGCCGGCGGGGTCACCGGGCGGCCGGACAGCCGCTGCAGTCCCAGTGCGACCACCAAACCGACCGTCAGCACCGGCTGGACCACGGACAGCGGCCCGAGGTTGACCGCGAACAGGTGCAGTGCCACGCCGGCGGCCTGGGACCCGACCCCGAGCAGCCAGATGCGCTTGCGGGCCAGCTCGACCATCAGCCCGGGATGCAGCGGCGAGCGCCGGCGGGCCCGGAGTGCGCCGTCGTGCTGCAGAACCGACGCCACCCCGAAGCACACCGCCGCCAGCAGCGCGAGTGTGATCGTGAGGGTCATATCACTCCCAGCCTATTCTCCGCCTCCTGAGACTCAGGCGGTCCGCCGGGTGGTGTCGTCGGCAGGGTTCGCGTCCGCGAGCAGCCCGAGCACCGCGGCGGCCGCGTCCTGCTCGCGGATCACCGAGCTCGGGTCGCTGCGCAGGCTGGCGCGCTCGCGCACCGCCTCGGCCAGCTCCGCCGGTGTCTTCGGCCACGGCGCCAGCCCGGCCTCGGCCAGGGTCGCCGCGTTCGCGGTGCCGTGGCCGGGGATCGGGCGGTAGGTCACGGTGGGTAGTCCGGCGGTCAGCGCCTCGGTGACGCTGAGCCCGCCGGCGTTGTGCACCAGCACGTCCGAGATGGCCATCAGCTCGTGCACGTCGTCCCGCCACCCCAGTGCCACCACACCCGGCTGCTCGTCGAGCTCCTCGCGGAGCTTGGTGTTGCGCCCGCAGAGCACGAGCACCTGGGCGGCCCCGGTGCCGGCGATCTCCCGCACCGCGCCGGGTACGTCGCCCATCCCGAGCGAACCGGTCACCACCAGCGCGACGGGTTGGTCCTGACGCAGCCCGAGCTCGTCGCGCAGCGCCCGCCGCCGCTCCGGTGCCATCCGCTCGCTGAACCGGGCGGAGACCAGGCCGCCGACCGGTCGCATCGGCGTCCGGTAGACCAGTCGACCCATCCGGGAGGTCGCCTCGGTCACCGTGAAGTGGTGGTCCACACCGGGATGCACCCACATCCGGTGCACCGCGGGATCGGTGAGGTACGTGGCGGTCACCGCGTCGAGTGTGCCGGCGGTGCGCAGCTGCCCCAGGGTCTGGCTGGCCAGCGGGTAGGTCGACACCACCACGGGGTAGCCCCGCGCCCAGCGCCGCACCCGCCTCCGGGCCGCGAAGCACAGCCCCAGGGTGATCCGCTGTACCCAGCCGGCGGTTTCCAGCTTGTTGAACAGCCAGTCGAAGAACCTCGGCGCGTGGCCGACGCTCAGCGTGTAACCCTCGCGCAGCACGATCCTGGCGAACCAGGGCACCGCATCGAGATAGTCCCTGCGATCGGCGCGCACGCCGAGTCCGCGCAGCCGTGCGATCAGTTCGTCAGCGGCGCCGTCGTGTCCGGCACCCACGCTGCCGGAGATGACCAGAACCCGCGGCGTTACACGTGCCGTCGATCGACCCATCGGTCCTCGACTCCCTGGTTCGGTAATGAGCGGCTGAACTCCTACAGCTTGTAAGAGCTTAGCCGAATCCGAGTCCCGGGCGCTGACACCATGGTCTGATCTCACACCGGGCTCCGCTAACGCTCAGCAATGGCGGCCGCGGGACATCAGCAGAACCGTCAGCAGAACCGTCAGCAGAGCGCTCAGCAGAGCGCTCAGCAGAGCCAGAGCCAGTGGACCAGGTGATAGAACGCCAGAGTGGCCTGCACCGCCGCGGTGGCGGTACCCAGCCCAAGGATCAAGAAACCACCCGGTAGGAGGCGATCCGGCCGCGGTGGCGCGGCCTGAAGCGCGGCGACGCGGGCGTTGACCGAGCAGGCGATGAAACCGAGCGCGGCCTGTCTCGACCCGTTGGACTCGGCCAGCGCCGCCTTGGCCAGCGCCCTGGCGGTGACCTCCCGGCTGCCACTGACGGTGGCGGCATGCTCGTCCGCGTTGCGCTCGACCAGGAACGCGACCGCCTCGCGCACCAGCACCAGCATC
>DASYLM010000167.1:0-19432 GCA_036009565.1 Pseudonocardia sp.
CAGTCCCGTCGAGCCCAGTCCCGTCGAGCCCAGTACCGCCGAGCCCGTTGCCACCGAACCCGGTGCCACCGAGCCGCGGGATCGGGCCGCGCCGGACCCCACCGGCCCCGCCGAGCAGGTCTCCGGCTGACCGGTGGGCGGTTTGCGGCTGGCTCTGAGCTGGCTCACCGTGCTGCCGGTGCCGGGCACCGCCACCGTGGACCGGCGGGTGGCCGCGTCGGCGATCCGCTGGGCGCCGGCAGCGGGCGTGCTGCTGGGCGGGTCCGCGACCGGCCTGCTGTACGGGCTCAGCTGGCTGGGCGTGCCGGCCATGGTGGCCGCGTTGCTGGTGCTGGCGGCCTTGGCGCTGGCTACCCGGGGCATGCACCTGGACGGGCTGGCCGACACCGCCGACGGGCTGGGCTGCTACGGGCCGCCGGAGCGCGCGCTCACTGTGATGCGGGACGGCGGAGCGGGACCGTTCGCGGTGGTCACGCTCCTGCTGGCGCTAGGCCTGCAGGCCGGTGCGCTGGCCCGGCTGGCGGCTGAGGCGGGCCGCTGGCCGGCGGTGCTGCTCGCCGTGGTCGCCGGCCGCTGCGCGTTCGCCTGGTGCTGCCGGCGCGGGGTGCCGCCGGCCCGGCCGGACGGACTGGGCGCACTGGTCGCCGGTACCCAGCCGTGGCCGGTCGGGGCGCTGGCCATGCTCGCGCTTGCCGCCGCCGCGGTCACCGCCGTACCGACCCGACCTTGGCAGGGGCCGCTGGCGGTGTTGCTCGCCGCCGCCCTGGTGGTCGGGCTGTCCGCGCACACCCGGCGCCGGTTCGGCGGTGTCACGGGGGACGTTCTCGGCGCCGCGGCCGAACTCGCCACCACCGTCGTCCTCGTGGTCACCGCCACGGCCTAGCCGCACCCCAGGTACGCGTCCGTGGGTCCGCACCGGCGCCCGTGCCTGGGGCCGGCACAGACCTGGTCATGGCCACACAGACCATGCAAGGTCTGTGCGGCCCGCACGCGGTCTGTGCCAGCCACACGCGGCGGCCCCGGGCGGGGGCGGGCGGCTCGGGCCGCTAGGCGCTGACGCGGGCCTGGGTCAGCGGCTGCATCCAGTGGTGCGGGTCCGGGCCGGTGCCGAGCTGGATCTCGGTGAGCAGCGCGCGGAGCCGGGTGGTGACCGGGCCGGGCGTGCCGTCGCCGATCCGCACGGTGCCGCCGTTGTGCTTGACCGCACCTATCGGGCTGATCACCACGGCGGTACCGGACCCGAACACCTCAGTGATACGGCCGTCGGCCGCGCCCTCCAGCCACTCCTGACCGGACACCTGCCGCTCGCTGACCCGCAGACCCAGCTCCCGGGCCAACACCAGCAACGAGTCCCGGGTGATCCCGGCCAGGATGCTGCCGGACAGCTCAGGGGTGACCAGCTCGGCCTCGTCGCCGGAGCCGAAGACGAAGAACAGGTTGTTGCTCCCCATCTCCTCGATCCAGCGGCGCTCGGCCGCATCCAGGTACGCGACCTGGGCGCACCCGTTCGCGGCGGCCTGCTTCTGCGGCAGCAGCGAAGCCGCGTAGTTGCCGCCCGCCTTCGCGCCGCCGGTGCCGCCCGGCGAGGCCCGCGTGTAGTCGGTGGCCAGCCACACGTCGACCGGCTTGATCCCGCCGGTGAAGTACGGCCCGGCCGGCGAGGCGATCAGCAGGTACAGATACTCCGCCGCCGGCCGCACCCCCAGCCCCACCTCGGTGGCGATGAGGAACGGCCGCAGGTACAGCGAGTCCTCGCCGCCGGCCGCCGGCACCCACGCCTCGTCGACGCTCATCAGCTCGGCCAGCGACTGCAGGAACAGCTCCTCGGGCAACGGCGGCATGGCCAGTCGGTTGGCCGAGACCTGGAACCGCGCCGCGTTGGCGTCGGCCCGGAACGAGGCCACCGAACCGTCCGGTTGCCGGTACGCCTTCAGCCCCTCGAAGATCTCCTGGCCGTAGTGGAACACCATCGCGGCCGGGTCGAGAGTCAGCGGCCCGTACGGCACCACCTTCGCGTCGTGCCAGCCCTGGCCCTCGCTCCACCGAATGGTCACCATGTGATCGGTGAAGTACCGGCCGAAGCCGGGGTCGGCCAGAATCTCCGCGCGCCGCTGCGCGGTCGCGGGCGCGGGGTTCAGCGTGCGGGTGAACGTGGGCAGCGGGCTGGTGCTCATACGTGCACGGTAGTCGGAGTTGCAACTCCGATGGTTGGACCTCCCACTTCATGGACACTTCGGTGGTATACGGCCGGCAAACAGACCAGAACGGCCCGGCCACCACCCCCTACCAGGCAGTAATGCCGGATGGTCTAGCGATTTCCGCAACATGGACCTGCCGAATCACCCATACGTCACGGAGAATGGACGTTGTCAAGGCAACTTTGGTGGGTGGAGGTCGGCGCGGTGCTGGAGGACGGCTCGGTTCGGGGTTTCAGCATCGGCATGGCCGCGCTGCTGGAAGACCTCGGCTCCGACCAGGCTCCCAAGGGATGGGCCGGCTCGACGTCCGACCTGGCCAGGGCCGCGCGGCTGAAGCAGACGCTGGCGGTGCAGCAGGCCCGCGGCGGCTCCCTCGAGGAGGCCTGCGACAGCGTCTCGGGCGTCGTGCGGATCTACCGCCGGCTTTCCAAGTCCGAACCGGCCCGCTACCACCCCGAGCTCGCGCTGGCGCTGACCGCCTGGGGGCTGTGGTCGTCCCGGCTGGCCCGCCGCGAGGAGGCCGCGGCCGCACTGTCCGGCGCGGTCGAGCTGTACCGCGAGCTCGTTGCCCGGCACAGCAGGCTGCGGGTGATGCACCGGATCCGGCTGCGGGTCGGGATGGCCGTTGCACTGAGCAACCTCGGCCTGGCCCGCTCCGAGCTCGGCGAGCACGACGCGGCCACCGCGGCGGCCGAGGAGTCCATCCTGACGCTGCGCCGGCTGCACGCGCACAACGCGCTGTACCGGATGCTGTCCAGGAGCAACCCGGTCGGCTTCGAACACTGCCTGGCCGCCGCGCTGAACAACTTCGGCCTGGTGCTCGCCGCCCGCGGCGATCTGGACCAGGCGTGTGAGCTCGCCCAGGAGACCACGGACAGCTACCGCCGCCTGGCCGGCCTCGCCCCGGTGGTGTTCGAGTCCGAGCTGGCCCGCGCCCTGCACAACCTGGGGCTGGCCGCGGCTGAGGTCGGCCGGCTCGACACCGCGCTGGCCGCCACCCAGGAGTCCGTCTACCTGCACCGGTTCCTGGCGCCGGCCGACCCGGTGGGCCACCGCCAGCAACTCGGTCGGGCGCTGTGTGCGTTCGCGCAGGTCCGCGCGGCCTGTGGGCTCGACCTGACCGAGGCGCTGGCCGCGGCCGAGGAGGCGGTGACCCTGCACGAGGGGCTCACCGCGGCCCAACCGCAGGCGTTCAGCGGCGACCTGCACGCCGCCTACCGCACGGTCGCCCAGGTGCGCGCCGCGCGGGCCAGGGGCACCGAGGGCCCGGCCCAACCAGCCGGCGACGATCCCGACCGGGACCCCGCGACCTGAGTCACCGGCGCCAACGCCCGGGGCGGTCACCGGACGCGGGACGGCTCACCGGACGTGGGACGGCACGAACGGCGGCGGCTGCACGACGCACTCGAGCGCCCGGCCACGCACGTCCACGCTGACCACGTCACCCTTCTTCAACCCGGCCGAGGTGTCCAGCAGCGCAAGCGCGATGCCGGCCCGCAGCGTCGGGGAGAACGTGCCCGAGGTGGTCGAGCCCACCGGCGCGCCGCCGGCCAACACCGTCATCCCCGGCCGCGGCACCCCCCGTCCGGTCGCCCGCAGCCCGGTCAGCCGGCGCCCCGGGCCGTCCCGCCGCTGGGCGAGCAGTGCGTCCCGCCCCCAGAACTCAGGCTTGTCCCAACCGACCGCCCAGCCGCATCGGGCCTGTACCGGGGTGATCTCCGGGCTCAGGTCCTGGCCGTGCAGCGGGTAGCCCAGCTCGGTGCGCAGGGTGTCCCTGGCGCCCAGCCCGCAGGCCCGGCCGCCGCGTGCCTGTGCCGCCACCAGCAACCGGTCCCAGAGCGGCGGCGCCGCGTCCGCATCGAGTACCAGCTCGTAACCGTGCTCACCGGTGTAACCGGTCCGGCAGACCCGCACCGGACCGCCACCGGCCGATACCGGGCTCGTCAGCCCGGCCGACTCGATGCTGACGTCCCGGAATGCCATGTAGTCCAGCTCGGTGGGCAGCCCGACCGCGTCCAGCACGTCCGCCGAGTGCGGGCCCTGCACCGCGAGCACCGCCAGTTCGGAATGCCGGTCGGTGACCCGCACCCCGTCCGGGGCGGCGGCGGTCAGCCGCTCGAGCACCGTCGCCGCGTTGGCCGCGTTCGGCATCACCAGCAGTTCGTCGTCGCGCACCCGGTAGGTGATCAGGTCGTCGAGCACTCCGCCGTCCTCGGCGCAGCACAGCGTGTACTGCGCCTGGCCGTCGCCGATCCGCTCCAGATCGTTGGTGAAGCAGCGGTTGACGAACGCGGCCGCGCCCGGGCCGCTGATCGACGCGGTGCCCAGGTGGCTGACGTCGAACACGCCGACCGCCTCCCGCACCGCGGTGTGCTCGGCGATCACCCCGCCGTCGGGGTACGAGATGGGCATCGTCCAGCCGCCGAACGGTCCGAGCACCGCGTCCAGCTCGACGTGCCGGGTGTGGAGCGGGCTGCGCCGGAGGTCACCGTCGGAGGAAGTCACCGGCGGCACGCTACCCGCCGGTGGTGCCGTCCGGTGCCAACCCGGCGGTACCACCTTCCGGTGCCAGGCCGCCGACACCGCCGTCCGGCGCCACGACACCCTCGCCGGCCGGCTCTGCCCCGCCGGTGCCACCGGCCAGTGCCAACCCGCTGTCACCACCGGCGCCCGAGGAGAGCAGTCCGCCACCGACGCCCGGCGGGAGCACCCCGTCGGACGGCGTGGGCCGGGCGGCCCGCCGGGCCAGCGCGGTGCTGAGCAGACAGCCGGCCACCAGCACCGCCGCCGTGATCACGACCTGGGTACGCGGCAGCAGCACGGCCAGCCCGAGGCAGAGCGGCGCGCCGAGCACCGAGGTCCAGGCCGGCCAGCGCCGGGTGCCCGAGGGCAGCCGCAGCGCGGCGAGGTTGACCAGCGCGAAGTAGACCAGCGCGGCGCAGGCGGCCAACGCCACCGCCATGACGGGACCGCTCAGCATCACGACCAGCACCGCGCCGGCCGCCGCGACCAGCTCCGCGATCCACGGGACGCCGCGTGCGCCGAGCGGGCCGAGCCGACGGGGCAGGTCGCGGTGCCGGGACATCGCCGCCGCGGTCCCACCCGCCCCCGCCAACAGCCGGAACAGCGCGCACGCCGTGGCGGCCGCGGCTCCGGCCCGGACCAGCACGCCGACGGCCGGGGTGTCGCTGCCCCCGACAGCGGCGGCCAGCGGGGCCGTCTCGATGGCCAGCCGGGGAATGTCCAGGGTGTGCACGAGCGCGGCCGCCACCGCGAGATAGCTGACCAGTGCGAGGAGCAGCAACGCCGGGAGCGCCCACCGCGCGCCTCGCTCGCCCGGCCGGACGAACGGCGGCCTCGGCAGCGGAACCGAGAGCCGCACCGACGGCGAGCGCCGACCCGACGGCTGACCCGATGGCTGGCCCGGTAGCTGGCTCGGTGGCTGGCCGGACTGGAAGGCCGAGCCGAATCCGGCGAACCCGAAGAAGACCAGCCCGGCCGCGGTGAGTACACCCAACAGGTTGACCGGGTACGCCGCCCGCACCGCGTCCTCGGCGGACAGCGGCAGGCCGCCGGCCCCGGGCCCCCCGCCGGGCATCACCGAGTCGCCGGCCGCGCCCTCCGCCATCCCGGTCACCGACCAGTCCGCCGGTACGTGCCGGGTCAGTCCGATCAGCACCACCACGACGAGCACGACGAACACGCTGGGCACCAGCACCCACGCGCCGCGCACCGTCCAGCGCAGCCCGGACACGTTCAGCGCGCAGACCACGACGATCAGCGGCACCGCCACCAGCCTCGGGTGGCCGGGCAGCACGTAGTTGGCGAAGACCAGGCCGGCGGCGGCCGCCGCCGCCGAGCTGGCCAGCAGCGCAGCGACGCCAGCCAGCCGCCCGACCCACGGTGCGAGCCGCTCCCGACCGTAGCGGTAACCCCCGCCGGGACCCGGGTCCTCGGCCGCCAGGTCGGCCTCGGCGAACGCACTGGCAGCCGCGACGGCGGCGGCCAGCAGGACGGCCAGCGGCAGCCATGCGCCCGCCGACCGCGCCGCGGGGGCGAACACGATGAACACGCCGGTGCCCAGCATCGCGGCGAGTCCGAGCACGACGGCGTCGGCCGATCCGTGTCGTCGTCGCGGCTCTACGGGCATTTCATCAGCCTCGCATCGGACATCGCCCGTTCGGACGCACGCCGGTGTCATTAGCATTTCAAACAGGAGTCGATCCGCATTGTCCGGCCGGATCGGCTCCCGGACCGTCTCGTTGCGGCACCGCAGCCCGCCGCAGCCGCACCCAGAGGAGTCACGTGAGCGCCCCCGAATTCAGCTTGGTCACCGGATCCGCCGCGACCGCCGAGGCCGACGCGCTGATCGTCGGCCTACGCACCGGCGACGACGGGCCGGTACTGGCCGGCGGCGCCGAGGACGTGGCGGCCGCCTTCAGCGAGGCAGGTGGTCTGCTCGAGCTGCTGACGCTGGCCGGCGCCTCCGGCAAGGCCGACGAGGTCGTCAAGCTGCCGTCCCGGGGTGCGGTGAGCGCCGCGCTGGTGGTCGGGGTCGGGCTGGGTGCCGCCAAGGAGGGCCAGGACGCCGCCGCCACCGCCGAACAGGTGCGGCGGGCGTCCGGCGCGGCCGCACGGGCGCTGGCCGGCACCGGCCAGGTGGCCAGCACGCTGGCCCGGCTGGACCTCGCGGCGACCGTCGAAGGCAGCCTGCTCGGCGCGTACACGTTCACCACGTACAAGAGCAACGGCGGCGGCAAGGAGCCGGTGGGCGCCTTCGGGCTGCTCGTCGAGAAGTCGGACGACGAGTCGACCGACGCCCTGACACGCGCGGTCGCCATCGCCGGGGCGGTCCGCACCGCCCGCAACCTGATCAACACGCCGCCCAACGACCTGTTCCCGGCCAGCTTCGCCGACCGGGCCGCCGACATCGGCGCGGGTGCCGGGCTGGAGGTCGAGGTGCTCGACGAGCGCGAGCTCGCCGACGGCGGCTACGGCGGTGTGCTCGGTGTGGGCATCGGCTCGTCGCGGCCACCCCGGCTGGTCCGGCTGCGCTGGTCCGGCGGCGACTCGCCGCGTGCCTCGGTGGCACTGGTCGGCAAGGGCATCACGTTCGACACCGGCGGTATCTCGATCAAGCCGGCCGCCAACATGGACCACATGACCTCGGACATGTCCGGGGCCGCCGCGGTGATCGCCACGGTTGCGCTGGCCGCCGAGCTGCGGCTGCCGATCACGGTGACCGCGACCGTGCCGATGGCCGAGAACATGCCGTCCGCCACGGCGTACCGCCCGGGTGACGTGCTGACCATGTACGGCGGCAAGACCGTCGAGGTGCTCAACACCGACGCCGAGGGCCGGCTGGTCCTGGCCGACGCCATCGTCCGGGCCGCCGAGGACTCCCCCGACTACCTGATCGAGACCTCCACGCTGACCGGCGCCCAGATGGTCGCGTTGGGCAACCGGACGGCCGGCGTGATGGGCAGCGACGAGTTCCGCGACCGGGTGGCCGCGCACGCCAAGGCCACCGGGGAGGGCGGCTGGGCGATGCCACTGCCCGAGGAACTGCGCGGCGACCTCGACTCCCGGCTGGCCGACCTGGCCAACGTCACCGGTCACCGCTGGGGCGGCATGCTCGCGGCCGGGCTGTTCCTCCGCGAGTTCGTGGCGGACGGGCTGCCCTGGGCGCACATCGACATCGCCGGGCCGTCCTTCAACAGCGGCGGACCGTGGGGCTACACGGGCAAGGGCGGCACCGGGGTGCCGGTCCGCACCCTGGCCGCCGTGCTGACCGACATCGCGGAAAACGGCTGAGCGGAGAACGGCTGAGCGGAGAACGGCTGAGCGGAAATCGGCTGAGCGGACGGGGCGGCGCACCGTAGCGTCGCCCCATGGCGCGCGCCCACCGCTACACCGTCGAGGTCACCTGGACCGGCAACACCGGCACCGGCACGTCCGGCTACCGCGACTTCAGCCGCGACCATGAGGTGCGCGGCGACGGCAAGCCGGTACTGCCGGGTTCCTCGGACCCGGCGTTCCGGGGCGACCCGGGCCGGTACAACCCGGAGGAGCTGCTGGTCGCCGCCCTGTCGCAGTGCCACCTGCTGTGGTTCCTACACCTGGCGGCCACCGCCGGCGTGGTGGTGACCGGGTACACCGACCGTCCCGAGGGCACCATGACCGAGCACGCCGACGGTGCCGGCGAATTCACCGAGGTCGTCCTGCGGCCGGCGGTGACGGTTGCCGAGCCGGGCATGGTCGACGCCGTGGCCGGCCTGCACGAACGGGCGCACCGGATGTGCTTCATCGCCCGCTCGGTGAACTTTCCGGTACACCACCAGCCGAGCACCAGCGCCGCACACTAGCTCGCCCCGTCCGTCGCGCACCCCGGCCACCCCTGCCGGCTCCCCCCGCCCGACGACCTGCTCAGCGGTCGAACTCGCGGCGCCGCTCCCGGTCGCGCAACACCCGCTGCCGGGCGTCGTAGTCGCGCATCCGCTTCGGGTACCCGAGCAGTTGCACGTCGTAGATCGGGATGCCCAGCGAGCGGGCCAGCTTGCGGGCGGCGGCCGGCCCGCTCACCCGCCGTCGGGTCCACTCCCCGTCCTTGGCCACCAGCACCACCGTGGTCTCGGTCACCATGGTCCTCGGCTCGACGAACGCCTCGACCCCGATCCGGGCGCCCGCCCAGGCCCGGAGATGGTCGCTGTCACCGGTGCTCGCCCGCCGTCGCACTCCGCTGCCGGCGGCGCCTCCCCGCATTCGATCCCACAGGCCCATCCGCGCACCATCCGCGATCTTGTTCCGCCAGAGCTGATGTTGGTTCAACGTTCCGGACGCGCCGTTTTCTCCCGGCGCCCCATTGGTGACAAGATGACTGAGAACCTGCCCGCGATTCAGGGAGTGCGAAGTGGCCGACAGCACCGTCGACCTGGTGATCCTCGGAGGCGGATCGGGCGGGTACGCCTTCGCGCTGCGCGCGGCCGAACTCGGCCTCTCCGTGGTCCTGGTCGAGAAGGACAAGCTCGGGGGTACCTGCCTGCACCGGGGCTGCATCCCCACGAAGGCGCTGCTGCATGCCGCCGAGGTCGCCGACGCGGCCCGTGACGGCGACCAGATCGGTGTCAAGAGCTCCCTGGCCGGGATCGACATGGCCGGTGTCAACAGCTACAAGGACGGCGTGATCGGCCGGCTCTACAAGGGCTTGCAGGGGCTGGTCAGCTCGCGCGGGATCACCTATGTGGAGGGCAGCGGCACCTTTGTCGGCCCGAACGTGGTCGAGGTCGACGGGCAGCGCTACACCGGCCGCAACGTCGTGCTGGCCACCGGCAGCTACGCGAAGAGCCTGCCCGGCCTGGAGATCGGCGGTCGGGTCATCACCAGCGACCAGGCGCTCACCCTGGACGTCGTGCCGGACCGGGTCGTGGTGCTCGGCGGCGGGGTGATCGGCGTGGAGTTCGCCAGTGTGTGGCGCAGCTTCGGCGCCCAGGTCACCGTCGTCGAGGCACTCCCGAGGCTGGTGCCGAACGAGGACGAGTTCGCCTCCAAGCAGTTGGAGCGGGCGTTCCGCCGCCGCAAGATCACCGCGAAGACCGGCGTCAAGTTCACCGGCGCCAAGCAGACCGACGACGGCGTGACGGTGACCCTCGAGTCCGGCGAGTCGCTGGAGGCGGACCTGCTGCTGGTCGCCGTAGGCCGGGGGCCCAACACGGCGGGTCACGGCTACGAGGAGGCCGGGGTCACCATGGACCGGGGCTTCGTGATCACCGACGAGCGGCTGCGCACGAACCTCGAAGGGGTGTACGCGGTCGGCGACATCGTGCCCGGCCTGCAGCTCGCCCATCGCGGCTTCCAGCAGGGCATCTTCGTCGCCGAGGACATCGCGGGACTCAACCCGGTGGTCTTCGAGGACGCCGGCATCCCGAGGGTCACCTACTGCGAGCCCGAGGTCGCCTCGGTCGGGCTCACCGAAGCGCAGGCCAAGGAACGCTTCGGCGAGGTGCAGACCCTGGTCTACGACCTGGCCGGCAACGGCAAGAGCCAGATCCTGCGCACCGCCGGCGCGGTGAAGCTGGTCAAGGCGGGCGCGGCAGGTACCCCCGGCCCGGTGGTCGGGGTGCACATGGTCGGCGCGCGCGTCGGCGAGCTGATCGGCGAGGCCCAGCTGATCTACAACTGGGACGCCCACGCCGAGGACGTAGCACCGCTGATCCACGCCCACCCCACCCAGACCGAAGCACTCGGCGAGGCGCACCTCGCGCTCGCCGGCAAGCCCCTACACACCCACGGCTAGGCCGCCGCAGCCGGCATCCCGCCGTCCCCGGCATCCGCGCACAGCGGCACAGACCAACGAGGAGTCAGAAGCAACCATGGCCTTCTCCGTCCAGATGCCCGCGCTCGGCGAGAGCGTCACCGAGGGCACCGTGACCCGGTGGCTCAAGCAGGAGGGCGACCACGTCGACGTCGACGAGCCGCTTCTCGAGGTATCCACCGACAAGGTCGACACCGAGATCCCGTCCCCGGCCGCCGGCACACTCGAGCGCATCGTGGTGGCCGAGGACGAGACCGTCGAGGTCGGCGCGGAGCTGGCGGTGATCGGCGACGGCGCGAGCGCTGGTGACAGCGCTGCTAACAACGGCGGCGAGCAGCCGGCACAGTCCGCCGAGGAGCACACCGACGGGCCGGCACCCGCCGAGGACAGCTCCGAGGCCAGTGAGCCCGAGCCCGAACCGGCCGCTGAGCCCGAACCGGCCTCGGCCCGGAGCAGCGGGTCCACCGACGCGGGCTCCGGCACCGGCACCGGCACCGCGGTGAGCATGCCGGCGCTGGGCGAGAGCGTCACCGAGGGCGTGGTCACCCGCTGGCTCAAGCAGGTCGGCGACCACGTCGACGTCGACGAGCCGCTTCTCGAGGTGTCCACCGACAAGGTCGACACCGAGATCCCGTCGCCGGTCGCCGGCACGCTGCTGGAGATCTCCGCGGGTGAGGACGAGACGGTGGAGGTCGGCGGCCAGCTGGCGTTGATCGGCGACAGCGAAGCCGGCTCCGGTTCGGGCGGCGCGCCCAGCCAGGCCCCGGCGGCGGAGGCGAAGCCGGAACCCGAGCCCGAGCCCAGGTCCGAGCCCAAGTCCGAGCCGGGCAGCGGCTCGCCGTGGCGCGAGCCGGAGCAGCGCGCCCCGGCCGCGTCGGCACCGGCACCCGCCGCCGAGGCGGCACCGAAACAGGCGGCACCGAAACAGAGCGAGGCACCCGCCGACACCAACGGCTCGGGCCCGGAGGGCGACCCCGGCGGCAGCCCGTACGTCACCCCGCTGGTGCGCAAGCTGGCCTCCGAGCACGGCGTCGACCTCACCTCGGTGCACGGCACCGGCGTCGGTGGCCGGATCCGCAAGCAGGACGTCCTGGCGGCGGCGAAGCCGGCGGAGCCCGAGGCGCCGGCAGCCCAGCCCGCCGCACCGGTCGCGGCCCCCGCCGGGGTCGCCGCGGCGAGCGCGGCACCCGCCGCCGGTGAGCCGTCCGCCGAGGCGGCCGCCCAGCTGCGCGGCACCACCCAGAAGCTGTCCCGGCTGCGCGGCGTCATCGCGGAGCGGATGGTGGAGTCGCTGCAGGTGTCCGCCCAGCTCACCGCCGTGGTCGAGGTGGACGTCACGCGGGTGGCCCAGCTGCGCCAGCGGGCCAAGGCCGCGTTCCAGGCGCGCGAGGGCGCGAAGCTGACCTTCCTGCCCTTCTTCGTCAAGGCGACCGTCGACGCGCTGAAGCTGTACCCGCAGCTCAACGCGTCCGTCGACGTCGAGGCCAAGCAGGTCAAGTACCACGACGCCGAGCACATCGGCATCGCGGTGGACACCGAGAAGGGCCTGATCGTCCCGGTGCTGCACAACGCCGGCGACCTGAACCTGGCCGGCCTGGCCAGGGGCATCGCCGACCTCGCGCAGCGCACCCGGACCAACAAGATCAAGCCCGACGAGCTGTCCGGTGGCACCTTCACGATCAGCAACATCGGCTCGTTCGGCTCGCTGATCGATACGCCGATCATCAACCAGCCGCAGGTGGGCATCCTCGGCACCGGCGCGGTGGTGAAGCGACCGGTGGTGATCACCGACGAGCTCGGCCAGGACAGCATCGCCATCCGGTCCATCGCCTCGCTGGTGCTGACCTATGACCACCGGCTGGTCGACGGCGCGGACGCCGGTCGGTTCCTCACCGCGGTCAAGCGGCGGATCGAGACCGGCGCCTTCGAGGCCGAGGTCGGCCTCTAGGACAGCCGTGAGTGGCGATGGTGGCTATAGCGACCATCGCCACTCACGGCTTTAGAGCAGGGCGCGGACGCGGTCCAGCCGGGCCAGCCACCACCGGGTGCGTTCCGGGTCCGGGTGGGCGTAGCGCGCCAGCAGCTCCGGGTCGGGCACCGGCGCGCGCCGGGGCACCGGGAGGTATCCGTCCACCACCCGGGGCGAGTCCGCGAGCAGGTCACCGGTCAGCAGGGACAGCGTGCCCAGCCCGCAGGCCAGCTCGAGGTTCGGCAGCGCACCGGCCAGCGCCAGCTGCGCGGCCAGCCCGACGCCGGTCTCCAGCGCGGAGGAGACCACGCACGGCAGGCCGGCCTCGCCGGCCACCCGCAGCGCCCGCCGTACGCCACCCAGCGGGGTGCACTTGATCACAGCGATGTCGGCGGCGCCGGCCAGCGCGACCCGGGTCGGGTCCTCCGCGCGGCGGATCGACTCGTCGGCGGCGACCGGTACGCCCACCTGCCGGCGCACGGCGGCCAGCTCGGCGATCTCGGCGCACGGCTGCTCGACGTACTGCAGGCCGCCGGCGGCCCGGTCCAGCGCCGCGATGTGTCGCACCGCCGTCGGCACGTCCCACACCGCGTTCGCGTCCACCCGGATCGCCCCGCCGGGGCCGAGCGCCGCACGCACCGCCGCCACCCTGGCCAGGTCCTCGGCCAGCGAGTCGACGTGGTCGGCGACCTTGACCTTCGCGGTGGCACAGCCGGAGTGCTCGACGATCCGGCGGGCCCGCTCCGGGTCGACCGCGGGCACCGTGACGTTCACCGGTATCCGGTCGCGCAGCGGCGCCGGCCAGCCCAGCGCGGCCTGCTCGACGGCGGTGGCCAGCCAGCCGGCCGACTCCGTGTCGTCGTACTCGGCGAACGGGCAGAACTCGCCCCACCCGGCCGGGCCGGGGAACACCACGCCCTCACGCAGCAGGATCCCCCGGAACCGGGTCTTCAACGGGATGGCGTACACCCGCGCCGCACCGAGGTCGAGCAGCTCGGCCGCCGACCGCAGCAGGGCCGCGTTGTGGTCAACCTCAGCCTGGTCAGGCAACGCACCGGTCATGATCAGTTCAGCCTACCCGGGTACGCACGCACCCTCAGGTCGCGCGGGTGACCCCGGTACGCAACCATTCCCGCATGCGCGTCATGATCGCCGGCTCCTCTGGCCTCATCGGCACCAGCCTGGTCCCGCACCTGAGGCACAACGGCCACGAGGTACTCCGGCTGGTGCGCCGGGAGCCCAGGGCGCCCGATGAGCGCGGCTGGGACCCACCGGCCGGCAAGTTGCAGGACGGCGCACTGGCCGGGGTCGACGCCCTGATCAACCTGTGCGGGGTCGGGATCGGCGACCGCCGCTGGAGTGGCGCCCGCAAGCAGGCCATCAAGGACAGCCGGGTGGAGCCGACCGAGGTGCTGGCCGCCGCGGCGGCGGCGCACCAGGTACCCACCCTGATCAACGCGTCCGGGATCAACTACTACGGCGACACCGGCGACCGCCAGGTGGACGAGACCGCGCCGGTGGGCACCGGTTTCCTGGCCGAGGTGTGCGAGGACTGGGAGGCCGCGACCGCCGCCGCGCAGTCGACCAGCCGGGTCGTGCGGCTGCGCACCGGGGCGGTGCTCTCCCCTTCCGGTGGCATCCTGGGCCGGCTCCGCCCGCTGTTCCGGCTGATGCTCGGCGGCCGGATCGGCACCGGGCGCCAGTACCTGCCGTGGATCTCCCTGGACGACGAGGTGGGCGCGATCGCGTTCCTGCTGGAGCACACCGAGGTTCGCGGGCCGGTCAACCTGGTCGGGCCGGAGCCGGTGACGAACGCCCAGTTCACCGAGGCGCTGGGCCGCACACTGGGCCGGCCGACACCGTTCCCGGTGCCGGCCGTCGCGCTCAAGGCGGTGATGGGCGAGGCCGCCGAGGAGCTGGTGCTGACCGGCCCCCGCGCGGTGCCCGCCGTCCTGGAGAACAACGGGTACCAGTTCCGGCACGCCACCGTGATCGAGGCGCTGGCCTCCGCCACCAGCCTCTGACCAGCCTCTGACCACGCCCGCCGGCGGGTGGTCGCCAGGACGCGCCGGGGCAGCGACGGCCGGCGTAACGTGATCCGGGTGACCGTCGCCGTGTCCTGCCGCGCCCAGACCGAACCGATCACCCCGCTGCGGCGAGGTCTCATCGACTACCGGGCCGCCTGGGACGAGCAACGCTCCCACGCCGCCGCCCGCGCCGACGGCGCCGGTCCCGACGTGCTGATGCTGCTCGAGCACCCCTCGGTGTACACCGCCGGGCGGCGCACCCGGGACCACGAGAAGCCCACCGACGGCACGCCGGTGGTCGACGTCGACCGCGGCGGCAAGATCACCTGGCACGGGCCGGGGCAGCTGGTCGGCTACCCGATCATCGGCCTCGCCGACCCGATCGACGTGGTCGACTACGTGCGCCGGCTGGAGGAGGCCCTGATCGCGGTGTGCGCCCGGCTCGGCGTGTCCGGCGGGCGGGTCGACGGGCGGACCGGGGTGTGGCTGCCGGCGGAGGGCGGCCGCCCGGAGCGGAAGGTCGCCGCGATCGGGGTGCGGGTGCAGCGCGGGGTCACCCTGCACGGCTTCTCGCTGAACTGCGATCCGGACCTGACCGGGTTCGACCGGATCGTGCCGTGCGGCATCACCGACGCCGGGGTCACCTCGCTGACCGTCGAGCTGGGCCGCCCGGTCCGGGTGGCCGAGGTGATCGACCAGGTCACGGCGGCGGTGCTCGACGCGCTGGACGGGGTGCTCCCGGTCAGCCAGCACCTGCTCGCCCCGGCACCCGGGAACACCGCCCCCGGCCTGGCCCTGCACCTGCACCCCGCCCTGCGCTGACGGCTCCCGCACTGACGGTTACCGGACTGACGGTTACCGCACTGACTGTTACCGCACCTGGGGCTGGATCTCGGCGGCGATCAGCTCGATCTGGTCGAGGTCGGCCAGGTCGAGCAACTGCAGGTACATGCGGCTGATCCCGGTCCGCTCACGCCAGGTGCCGATCAGGTCGACGATCTCCGCCGGGGAGCCGGCGGCACCCTTCTCGCGCAGCTCCGCCAGCGGCTGGCCGGTCGCGGCGGCCCGCTGGGAGAGCTCGGCGTCGTTGCGGCCGACCGCCACCGTCAGCGCGGCGGAGCGGCGCAGGTCCTTCGGGTCCCTGCCGATCTCCGCGCACGCCGCGTCCACCCGGCCGAACTGCGCCGCGGCCGCGTCGATCCCCGCGAAAGGCGTGTTGAACTCGTCGGCGAACCGGGCCGCCAGCGCCGGGGTGCGCTTGGCCCCCATGCCGCCGATCAGCAGCGGCGGGCTCGGCTGCTGCACCGGCTTCGGCAGCGCCGGCGAGTCGGTCAGCTGGTAGTGCTTGCCGGCGAAGTTGTACAGCTCCCCCGGCAGCGTCCGCCACAGCCCGGTGACGATCTCCACCTGCTCCGCGTAACGCTCGAACCGCTCGGCCAGGGAGGGGAACGGGATGCCGTAGGCCGTGTGCTCCTCGGCGTACCAGCCACTGCCGAGGCCGAGCTCGACCCGGCCGCCGGACATCTGGTCCACCTGGGCGACCGCGATCGCCAGCGGGCCGGGCAGGCGGAAGGTGGCGGCGGTGACCAGGGTGCCGAGCCGGATGGTGCTGGTGTCCCTGGCCAGGCCGGCCAGGGTGATCCAGGCGTCGGTGGGCCCGGGCTCGCCGGACACCTCGCCCATCTTCAGATAGTGGTCGGAGCGGAAGAAGGCGTCGTAGCCGGCGTCCTCGGCGCAGCGCGCGACACGGAGTAGGTCGTCATAGCTGGCCCCTTGCTGGGGCTCGGTGAAGATCCTGAGGTCCACGCTTCCTCAGCCTACTGGCCACGACCCGGCCAGCAACCGGGCGGCTTCTCAGGTCAATGGACGCAGCCCGGCGAGCAACCGGGCGATCACCGTTTCGAACTCGGCGCGCACCCGTTGCGGGTCGTCGGCGATGCTCATCGCGGTCGCGGCCCCGGCGAGTGCGCCGGACAGCGTGCGGGCCAGCGGGTCGATCGGCAGCCGCTCGATCTGGCCGGCGTCCATCAGCTTGGCCAGGACGGCGCCGATCATCCCGAGCGAGTAGCGCTCCTCGCACTCCCACCAGGTCCCGAAGCCCATCACGTGCGGCCCTTCCTGCCAGACCACCCGCCGGTAGGTCGGCTCCAGACAGATGTCCAGGAACGCGCGCAGCCCCGCCCTCGCCGCCTCCCAGGGCTCCCCGTCGTGTTCCTTCGCGGCCGTGACCAACCGCACGTGCACCTGTTGCTCGACCGCGTCGAACGCGGCCGCGAACAGCGCTTTCTTCCCGCCGGGAAAGTGGTGGTAGAGCGCCCCCTTGGTCACCCTCGCCGCCGAGGCGATCGCATCCAGTGACGTTTCGGCGTAGCCGTTCTCCGCGAACATCTCCAGGGCGCTGGTCACCAGGGCGGCACGGGTGGTCTCGGAGTACTCCTCGCGGCGGGAGCGCCGAGCCATCGGGCGCCGCGACTTCGTCGTCGACATGATGCGGATCATATTACGTACCGTCGGTACGTACCGGTGGTATGTTAGTGACATCCGGTACGGGTCCCCTCGCCTCCGAGAGAACCGGCCGGACCGAAGAGTTCGAAGGGGGTAAGAACCATGACCTTCACCAAGGCGGGCACGAGCTATGCGGAGCTCAACGCGGTCCTCGATCAGGCCCGGCGCCCTTCCGCACACCCGGCCCCGGTCACCGACGCCCAGCTGCTCGGTCTGCAGCACCGCTGGGCCACCGCGCTCTCCGCGCGGTTGGACGAAGCCATCGAGTTCACCCAGCTCGGGCAGGAGGTCCAGGCGGTCGCCGCCGCGTGGCGGACGCTGGCCACCGACCTCGACACCCTGCGCGGAGTGCTCGACGCGCACGAGGCCGACTCGCCCGAGCTGACGCACTCGCTGCGCGTCGAGTACCGGATGCTGGCGATGGCGGCCGGCCTCGCCGGTGTGGGGACCCCCGTGGACGAGGCCGCCCGGGTGGGCCGCGAGTTCCGCGAGCTCATCCGGACCGACCACGTCGAGCGCGCCCCTGAGCTGGCACGCGCCAGCTGAGCGTGTCGTTGCCGAGCTCCACGCCAGGCAGGTGGGCAGGCCGCCCGACCGGCCGCTGTGGAGCTCGGCAACACCGACGGGGTATCCGCCGGCGCGTAGAGTGGCCACGTGACCACGACGCCAGCCGGAGTGAATTCAGCGGGACGCAAGCTGCTTCGGCTCGAGGTCCGCAACGCGGAGACGCCGATCGAGTCCAAGCCGCCGTGGATCCGCACCAGGGCCCGGATGGGACCGCAGTTCACCGAGCTGAAGGCCCTGGTCCGCACCGGCGGCCTGCACACCGTGTGCGAAGAGGCCGGCTGCCCCAACATCTACGAGTGCTGGGAGGACCGCGAGGCCACCTTCCTCATCGGCGGCGAGCAGTGCACCCGCCGGTGTGACTTCTGCCAGATCGACACCGGCAAGCCCGACCCGCTGGACCGCGACGAGCCGCGCCGGGTCGCCGAGTCGGTGCGGACCATGGGGCTGCGCTACTCCACGATCACCGGGGTGGCCCGCGACGACCTGCCGGACGGCGGCGCCTGGCTCTACGCCGAGACCGTCAACCAGATCCACGCGCTGAACCCCGGCACCGGCGTCGAGCTGCTGATCCCGGACTTCAACTCCATCGACGAGCAGCTCGGCGAGGTGTTCGCGTCCCGCCCGCAGGTGCTCGCGCACAACCTGGAGACGGTGCCGCGGATCTTCAAGCGGATCCGGCCCGCCTTCCGGTACCAGCGCTCGCTGGACGTGCTCAGCAAGGCCCGCGCCGCCGGCCTGGTCACCAAGTCCAACCTGATCCTGGGCATGGGCGAGACACCGGCCGAGGTCACCGCCGCGCTGCGCGATCTGCACGAGGCCGGCTGCGAGATCATCACGATCACCCAGTACCTGCGGCCCTCCAAGCGGCACCACCCGGTGGAGCGCTGGGTCAAGCCCGAGGAGTTCGTGGCGCACGCCGCCGACGCGGAACAGATCGGCTTCTCCGGTGTCATGGCCGGCCCGCTGGTCCGCTCCTCCTACCGGGCCGGTCGGCTCTACGCCCAGGCGCTGCGCCACCGGGGCCAGGAACTGCCCGAGGCACTGGCTCATCTGGCCGCTGAAGGGCCCGCCGCGCAAGAAGCGGGTTCCCTGCTCGCCCGCTGATCTTGCCGCGGCCTTATCCTGGGCAGATGGCCGCCCAGTCCTCATCGTCAAAAGCGAAAGCGAAGCCGGACAAGGCCGCGCGCGCGGAAGCAAAACGCGTCAAGCGCGCCGAGTCCAAGCAGCGCCGCAAGCAGATCTTCCAAGCGTTCAACATGCAGCGCAAGCAGGACAAGCTGCTGATCCCGCTCATGGTCGGGGCGATCGTGCTGTGCACGGTGGTGGTCTTCGGGATCGGCCTGATCTTCCACATGCAGTGGGCGGTGCTGCCGCTGGGCGTCGCGCTCGGCGTGCTGGCCGCGATCTTCCTGTTCGGCCGCCGGATGCAGCGCACCGTGTACGGACAGGCCGACGGCCAGCCCGGCGCGGCCGGCTGGGCGCTGGACCAGATGCGCGGCCAGTGGCGGGTCACCCAGGGCATCGCCGGCACCACCCAGCTCGACGCGGTCCACCGGGTCATCGGCCGGGCCGGCGTGGTGTTGGTCGCCGAGGGTGCCCCGCACCGCACCAAGAACTTGCTCGCCCAGGAGAAGAAGCGCACTGCCCGCCTGATCGGCACTATCCCGATCTACGACATCGTGGTCGGCAACGAGGAGGGCCAGGTCCCGCTGCGCAAGCTGCAGACGCACCTGGCCAAGCTCCCGCGCAACATCACCGCCAAGCAGATGGACGTCGTCGAGGGCCGGCTGACCGCCCTGGGCTCCCGCGCCGCGGCGATGCCCAAGGGCCCGCTGCCGCCAGGGGCGAAGATGCG
>DASYLM010000168.1:0-17845 GCA_036009565.1 Pseudonocardia sp.
TCGACGCGGCATCCGCCGCGCACTGACCGGTATCCGCACCGACAGTGATCGGTAGCTCGATGGTGTGATCACGATAACGGGCTCCGCCTCGCCACCGATGCTCCAGACAGCGGTACTGATTACGGCGAACGGAGCAACCCCGATGCATTCGATGCCAACCCGGATCGTGCTGGCCGGCTCAGTATTGGCCCTGGGATCGGTCGGCACCGTGAGTGCGGTCCATCTCGAATCCGCTCCCGCTCCGCTCGGCACCACCCCCGGTTCCCCGCTGGCACTGACTCCCGTCCCGGCCACCCCGGCGACGACGAAGGCCCCGGAGGTGCCGGCGCGGGTCCGCATGCTCCCGACGCCGAAGGACGGTTCCACGGCGCGGACGAACTCCGACGAGCGCGCGCCGCTCAACGCCAGGGATCTGGTGGACCTGGCTGCCGGGCCGCTGCCGAAGCGCACCGTCACGGTGGCCCTGCACCAGATCGAGGACGCCGCTGACAGCGACTCCGACGACAGCGACTACGACGATTCCGACTCCGCGGACTCCGACTACCACACCAGCGACGACGAGGACGCCCGGGACTTCGCCGGGCGGACCAGTCGGCACTGGTCCGGACACACCGACCGCTGGCGGGGTCGGGACGCTCAGGACGGGTCCCACTGGGGGCGGCGGGTCAGCAACCCGTTCCAGGCCGCCCAGCAGTGGCGGGACAGCGGACCGCGGTCGCACGGGGTCTCGTCACCCGGGGAGTCGGCACGCGGGGAATCGGCACGCGGGGAATCGGCACAGTGGGACTCGTCGGACCGCGACTACGTCGGCCGGCACCGCGCGGACTGCTGAGGCCCACCGGCGCTCAGGGGTGCGCGACGCTCATCGCGATGAACACCACGAAGAACAGCACGGTGATCGAGAGGTCCAGGTTGACCGCGCCGAGCCGTACCGGCGGGATCAGCCTGCGCAGCAGCCGGATCGGCGGGTCGGTGACCACGAAGGCGATCTCCAGGGTGCCGGCCGCGATCGCCGAGTGCGGCCCGCGCCACTGGCGGGCGAAGCTCTTCACGACCTCGACCACCAGCCGGGCGACCAGTGCCAGCCAGAAGAAGAACAGCACGTAGTAGATGGCGAACTGAACCCCGAGACCCATGCCTCTAGCATGCACCGACCGAGGGGGTGCGCACTCCCCCGCCCCCGTCACCGGGCCGCCGCGGCGCCGTGGACGGTGCCGAGGGCCAACTTTCCGCCGCCGGGCTGTGTGGATCTTGTCACACCACCGGTCGACGCATGGGTCGCGCCGCGCGCGCCCGATGAGCTGCGTGAATTCGCTCTTCCCAGCGATACTCATGATCACCTGAACGCCACACGTGCGTTGATATAACTACTGTTGGTGACACAGAAGCGCTCTCTCGGGGAAATTAATCATTCAATCGAGTGAGAATTTCCGTCATCATATGGTTATGGACCACACAGCGGAGGCTGTTGTGGCGAGTGCGCCAGGAGTCGCGCCCGCCGGGCAGTTGGTCGCGCTGCGCGGGGAACTCTGGCAGCGGCACGTGCTCCTGCAGACCATGGACCAGGGTCACGACCGCTACGACGAGGCCACCGCCGAACTGCTGGACCTGACCGCCGAGCTGCTCCGCGTAGAGGCCGAGGTCAGCGAGATCAAGCGTGCTGCCCGGCGGCGGGCCGGGCGTATCGGGTTCGGCATCGCGGGGGTACTCCTGCTCGGCGCGGCCGGTCTCGCACTGGCCGTGCCCGTTCTCGGTCTGTTCGTCTCCCGGGTGGCCGCCGGTTCGGTCCTGCTGGCCGTGGTCGTGGTGTCCGTCGGGACGCTCGCTGTGCGCCGCCGCAACGCCCCGGACCGCGTCGCCAGCGGCCGCAGCCGCAACGTGATCCCGGCGGTGTCGCTCAGGTCGGCCAGCGGCACCGCGACCGGCCCCGTACTCGAGCCGGCCCGGGACTGAGGGGAGCTGGTCACCCGGTGGACGACTACGGCACACGACCGACGGCGCCACCCGGCACAGCACCCGCCGGCACCGACCTGGAACGCCGGTTGGACCTTCTCGACCGCGACCTCGACCTCCCCCGCGACAGCCCGGTGCCGAACAGCCCGGTGCCGAACAGCGAACCGGCCACCGCGCCCCAGCCGCGCACCGAGCTGGCCCACCTGCCGGAGCCCCGCGTGCCCGGCGACGAGGGTCTCGCCGAGCGGACCGACCGGAGGCCGGCCGATCACCTGCTCGCCGCGTTGGAGCGACGGCTGCACCGGCTCGAGCAGCTGGCCTGGGGCACCGACGGGAACGACCTCACCGAGCTCGACCTCGCCGATCCTGAGCTTGTGGAGCTGGCCGTCGCCGCGGAGTACGCCCAGACGCTGAGCCGGATGCTGGTGACACCGCGGCTGCGGGCCGCCTGCGAGCAGACGATCGAGGCGTGCCGGCAGTGGCAGCAGCGCTACGACTACGCCAGGGACACCGCCGTCGCGGCCTCCCGCACCATCGCCACCACCCGGGCCGACCAGGAACGCCACCGCGAGGCCGCGCAGGTGTTCGAGGCCGCGCGCGCCGAGCTGGCCGTCCTGCTGCCCAGGCGGCGGCGCACCCTGAACACCGCGCACAACGCCCGCAGGCAGCTGGCCCACGACCAGGGCGTCCGCGAGCGGTACGGCCACGAGATCGCCGAGGGCCACCGGGCCTGGGCCAGGCTCACCACGCGGCTGCGGATCCGGACCTCGGCGGCCGTCGAACGCGGCGAGCCGTTGCCGAACTGGCTGGTCGAGTCGCTCGGCGTGCCACCGAGTGCCAATGCGGCCGGGTGGCGCGAGCTCGCCGTCCAACTGCTCGCCTACCGGCTCAGCTACGCCGTCACCGACCCGGGCTGGCCACTGGGCCCCGAGCCGGGCACCCAGGACTCGACCCGGCGCCGGCAGTGGTACCGCGACCTGGACCGCCAGCTCACCTCCTGGTGCAGCGGCGCTCCCGGGTCGATCTGATCCCGGGGCAGGTCAGCTCGCCGCACGCCCGGGGCCGGAGCTAGAACGGCCCGGCCTGAGGGGGGCAGGCCGGGCCGAGTCCGTGGTCAGGGAACAGCGTCAGCCGACGTGTCCCGTGACGATCGGGTCGCCCAGGAAGCCGAAGCCCTGCAGCATCCCGAGCAGCTCCCGGTGGCCGAACGCCTGGCAGGCGGAGGCGAAGCCGGCCTTGCGCGGCCCGGACACGATCAGCTGGCGGGCGGCGAAGGCCTGGATCGCACCGGTCTGCAGGTAGGTGGCATTGCCGTGGATGACGCAGTGCACCAGCTTGTTGGGCCCCCGTCCGATCACCGAGTCCAGGGTGCGGTGGATCCGCCGGTTCTCCCTCGGCGGCATGCCACCCTGCACGCCGGAGGCCTGCTCCTCCAGCGCCTTCTTCTGCTCCTGGGGCGGCAGCGGCTTGATGTTGTCCTCGAAGTGCTTGGCCATCGCGGCCACGCCGTCCATCAGGGCCTGGTCGAAGACGCCCGACAGGGCGCGGGCGTTGGCCACCCGCGGGTCGTCCTGCCACCACACCGGGTGCGCGCTGCCGCCCCAGGGCAGCGCGGTGAAGATTTCGTGCTGCCCGGGGACCTGCACCTTGTACGCGGCCGCGCCCGGCCACTGCACGAGCTTGTCCTGCTCGAGGTAGAAGTGGTCGGCGGCCAGGATGGTGAAGATGCTCTGGGTGGAGGCGAACGTCGGGGTTCCGGAGAACAGCGTCAGCAGCTCCAGGCTGTCGATGCCCTCGGTCTCCAGCACGACGTTCGCCGCGATGTCGCTGACCGAGTGCATGTACGCGGTGGACGGGGCGAGCAGCAGGCCCTCGTCGGCGAACTTCTGGCCGTAGGCGTCCCGGGCGTGCAGCACCCAGTTCTGCTCGCCGGTGGTGTCCAGGTAGTGGCACCCCGCGGCCAACGCAGCCTGCACGACCTCGTCGCCGAAGCTGGCGAACGGCCCGACCGTGTTGCAGATGACCTTGGCACCGGTGAACAGCTCGGTCAGCGCCTCGACGGTGTGCTCGACCTCGACGATCTCGTACTCGATGGTGTCGATGCCGGGCACGTTGTCGATGGCTTCCGCGATGCGCTTGGCATCCCGGCCGGCGGCGATGAACGGCAGGTTGAACTCGCGGAGGTACTCCGCGACCAACCGGCCGGTGTAGCCGCTCGCGCCGTAGATGACGACGGGCTTGGCAGTGCTCATTCCACGTTCTCCCAGCTCAGAGGCTGTGAGTGGTATTGGTCGCTAGGGATGACCAATACCACTCACAGGTTCTTTGGTTCGAAATGGTCAGTTGACGCCTCGGTCGCGGCCGCCCCAGTGCGCGGAGCGCAGCGCCGGCTTGTCGTGCTTGCCCACGGCAGTCAGTGGGATGGCGTCGACGAAGTCCACCGTCTTGGGGGTGAGCACCGGGCCCTTGCGCTCCCGCACATAGGCGATCAGCTCGCCGGCCTCGACCGACACGTCCGGGTCCAGGACCACGACCGCCTTGACGCTCTCGCCCCACTTGTCGTCCGGCACCCCGATGACGCAGACGTCCTTGACCGCCGGGTGGCCGAACAGGGTGGCCTCGACCTCCTTCGGGTAGACGTTGAAGCCACCCGAAATGATCATGTCCTTCTTGCGGTCCACGATGTAGAGGAAGCCCCGCTCGTCGACCTTGGCCACGTCACCGGTGCACAGCCAACCGTCGCGCAGCGCGGCGGCGGTCTCCTCCGGCCTGTTCCAGTAGCCGCGCATGATGTGCGGGCCCTGGGCCACGATCTCGCCGGGGTCGCCGTCCGCGACGTCCTTGAGGTCGTCGTCCACCAGCCGCACGTCGGCGATGCCCACCGGCCGCCCGCAGGAGGACAGCGGGGTCAGGTCGCCGCTCTCGACGGCCTGGGCGTGGTCGCTCTTGCGCAGCACGGTGAGCTGGTTCGGCGCCTCGGTCTGGCCGTAGAGCTGGGAGAAGATCGGGCCGAACGTGTCGATCGCCTGCAGCAGCCGTTCCTTGCCGATCGGCGACGCCCCGTAGATCACCGTGGACAGCGACTCCAGGCCCTCGCTGCCGTTCTTGAGGCTGTCCATCAGCACGTACAGCATCGTCGGCACCATCATCGACGACGTGATCTTCTCCGCCGCGACCGTGGCCTTGAACTGGTCCGGGTTGAAGCCACCGAGAATCACGTTGGTGCCGCCGCGCAGCCAGACCGGGAGCACGAACATGCCGCCGGCGTGGGTCAGCGGCGCGACGTGCGCGAACCGGTCCCGCTCGCCGAGGCCCAGCTCCAGCATCTCGCTCATGATCGCCGCGACGAACGCCCGGTGGTTGTGCTCGACGCCCTTGGGCCGGCCGGTGGTCCCGCCGGTGTAGAAGATGCCGTACCGGTCGTCCGGGGTGACCTCGGGCCGGCCGGGCGCGTCGGACTGCTTGGCCACCAGGTGCGGCAGGTAGCCGCCGCCGTCCAGCACCGCCTCCTCTTCGACGCTGAACACGTGCTCGATGTCGGTCTCGGCGCGCGCCCCGTCGACCCGGTCCGCCTTGCTGGCGTCGTGCACCACGGCCCGGGCGCCGCAGTCACCGATGATGTAGGCGTGGTCGGAGGCGCTGGCCTTCGCGTTCAGCGGCACGATCGCCAGCCCGGCCCACAGCGCGCCGTAATAGATGTCGAGCAGCTCCGGGCGGTCGGCCATGAGCACCGCGACCCGGTCGCCCTTCTCCAGGCCCAGGCTGAGCAACGCCCGGCCGGTCTGCCGGATCCGCGCGATCTGCTCCGTGTACGTGATCCGCCGGTCGCCGTAGACCACGGCGGTCTGCGGCCCGTACGCGAGCCCGCAACGCTCGAGCAGCGCACCGGCACTGTGCACCAACATGTATTCGGTCCTTCCGTCCTGGCTGGGCGAGCCTTGCTGGAGCTGGGCGGGCCTTCCCCGGAGATCCTGGCCGCACCGCGCTCCGCCGCCAATGTGGAGACACCACCTACCGGTGGGGTGCGACAGTGGGATTTCGACATACCGGCCGCACCTCCACCGCCCCTAGCCTCGCGCCATGCTCTCTGACCTCAAGGACAAACGAGCGCTGGTGACCGGCGCCGCCCAAGGATTGGGCCGCGCTGTCGCCGAGCTGTTCGTCGAGCGCGGCGCCCGTGTCGTGCTCACTGACATTGACGGGGACCTGCTCGAGAAGGCCGTTGCCGACCTCGGCGACGCGGCGCACGCGGTGGTCTGCGACGTAACCAAGGAGGACCAGGTCGCGGCCTCGGTCCAGGCGACCGTGGATGCCCTCGGCGGGCTGGACATCGCGGTGAACAACGCCGGTATCGAGATCGCCAAGCCGCTGGTCGAGCAGACCGAGGAAGAGTTCGACCGGCTCATGGCGATCAACGTCAAGGGCGTCTTCTTCGGCATCAAGCACCAGACACCGGCGCTGGTGGCGGCCGGCGGCGGCGTCATCGTGAACATGTCGTCGGTGGCCGGGCTCGGCGGGGTCCCGCTGCTCGGCTCCTACTGCGCCTCCAAGGCCGCCGTGCTGCGGCTGACCGAGACCGCCGCGATCGAGCTGCGGGCGGCCGGCATCCGGGTGACCGCGGTGTGCCCGTCCTTCATCAGCACGCAGATGGTCGACCGGCTGGTCAACCCGTTCGAGGGGGCCACCGGCGCGAAGTTCGACGATCTGGTAGCGGTGAAGCAGCAGCGTCTCGGCACTCCCGAGGAGGTCGCCGAGATGGTGGCGTTCCTCGCCTCGGACGACGCGAAGTTCGTCACCGGCTCGCACTACGTACTGGACAGCGGACTGACCGGGAGCTTGTTCTGATGGCTGACCTACTGAAGGACAAGATCGCGATCGTCACCGGTGGAGCCAAGGGGCTCGGTGCGGCCATCGCGGTCGAGCTGGCGTCCGAGGGCGCCCACGTGGTGGTGACCGACGTCGACGGCGACGGCGCCCGCAAGACCGCCGAGGGCCTCCTCCACGGTGAGTCGGCGGTGTGCGACGTCCGCGACGACGCGGCGGTCGCCGCGCTGATCGAGGACGTGGTGGCCCGGCACGGCACGCTGGACATCATGGTGGCCAACGCCGGCATCGCCACCGTCACCCCGATCTCCGAGATGACCTTGGAGATCTGGCGCTCGGTGATGTCGGTCAACCTGGACGGGGTGTTCTCCTCGGTCCGCTACGCCGGCAAGGCGATGGCTGCCACCGGCGGCGGCTCGATCATCACCATGGCCTCGATCACCGGCCTCGCCGGCTCACCGCTGATCTCGCACTACGCGGCGGCCAAGGCGGCGGTCATCTCGCTGACCCAGACGGCGGCAGTCGAGTGGCGTGGGCACGGGGTTCGGGTGAACGCGATCGCACCCGGGTTCATCGGTACCGACCTGGTGCTGGACCGGGCGTCACAGTTCGAGCAGGGCCTCGGCATCGACGACTTCGGCGCGGTGATCGACGGGGCCCAGGGCCGGCTCGGCGAGGTGGGCGACGTGGCCCCGCTCGCGGTGTTCCTCGCCTCGGACCGGTCCCGGTTCTCCAACGGCTCGACCTATGTGGTCGACGGTGGGATGTCGGCGTCGCTGGTGTGACGCCGCGATCCGGCCTCGCCGGGCGGTGACGTTTGCCCCGACGTCACTGCTCGGCGGGGTCGGCCTCCGGGCCGAGCGCCTCGCAGAGGCGCAGCGCTACCAGGAGCTCGGTGCGGCGCTCGGACAGCGCGGTGCCGAGCTCTTCGGCGGCGACCCGGATGCGCAGGCGGACCGTGTTCTCGTGCACCCCGAGATCGGTCGCGGCCCTGGCCTGCGAGCCGACCGCCAGCCAGGCCAGCAGGGTGTCCCGGATCCGCTGCGCGCGCTCGGTCCCGGCGGCCAGCTCGCCGAGCTCGTCGCGCACGAACCGCCGCGCCGAGTCCGGGTTCTCCAGCAGGAACGTCTCCAGCCGCAGGTCCCGCGCACAGAGACAGCTGGGCGCGCGGCGCAGGGTGTCCCTCAGCTCGGCTGTGCGCCGGGCACTCTGGTGCGAGCGGCGGAACCCGTCCAGCCCTCGGGCCGGGTCGCCGATCGCCACCGGCTCGCCGATCGAGATCGCGGTGCGCCGCAGCGCGTCCAGCCGGGCGGCGTCCATCCCGTCCTGGTAGCCGAGCCAGCCGAACCAGGTCCCGGCGTCGGGTTGGACCAGTAGCGCGGAGCGCGCGCCGGACTCGGTGCGCAGGGTGACCAGCGCGCGGGTCACCTCACGGCGCCGGTCCGAGTCGAACAGCAGCCCGACGTGGGTGGCCCGCATCCGGTAGCCGAGCAGCGCGTCGACAGCCTCACCGGCGTCGGTGACCGAGCCGTCGAGAAGCCGCAGCACCACATCGCGGCGACGGTCCTCACAGGTCGCCGACATCTCTTCGCTGACCGCGTTGTAGCGCCGCACCACCTGCGAGAGCACCCGGTCGACATAGCCGAACAGCAGCGAGGTGGATCCGCCGAGCAGGTCCGGCAGGTCGCCCTTGCCCTCCACCGTCGAGCTGCGGCACAGGTCGAACCAGTCCTGCCAGAGCCGCTCGACCCCGACCCAGTAGGACCGCTCGAGCTCGGCCAGCGGGATGCCGAGGCGAGCCACCAGAGCGGCGAACTCGCAGGCGCACTGCGCGTCGATGTCGTGCATCGCCAGCCGGCCGGCGAGGATCTCCACCACGCTGGCGACGTTCTCCTGCGAGCAGCGGCTCAGGGTGGCCACGAAGGTGGCGTCGTTCGCCCGTTCCGGGAACACCGTGCTCAGGATCGCGCCGCTCACCGAGTCGGCCCGCGCCGACACGTCCACCCGGGTGGCCAGGCCACGAACCAGCATGCTGGACCCGGGTTGGAGAACAGTTACCGACACGGCACGTTCCTCCCTCTCGACCTCGTCGTCGACACGATCGGCCCGCCTGTCACGGTGCTCCACGATGACGGTGTCACCGAGCGCGAGCCCGGTCACTGTGTCGGAGGTACGACGAGCAGTGACCGCATTGTGACAGGGGGCCAAACACGCGGGTGCGACCGGGCTCACACTAGCAGCGGACGGCTGTTACCACCGGTTCCGATGAGACGCATGGGACAGCCGTAGACCGAGTAGGCGAACTAACTCAGCGTGACTGGCGCCACGGCCGCCACCAGATCCGCACCGGGCGCGCGACCGGCGGTTCCGCGAGCACCGGCCGCAGTGCGCCCGGCTGGGGTACCGATGACGGAGGGGCCTGCTCGGGCCGGTCCCCGGGCGCCTTCTCGACGGGGACCGGCCGGGCGTCCGGGGCCCGGGCGACGGGCGGCTCGACCCGGAACAGCGCATCGATCGTCCGGGGCCCAGGGGCGTGCCCAGTCGGCTTGCGCAGCCCGAGCCGGGCTCGCTGCGCGGGTACGACGGGGAAGACCGACGGCGGGATGACTCGGCCGGAGCCTCGGCCAGGGGAAGCGAGCGTCACGTGACCAGCTCTCCGCGGGGATGGGCTGGCCAGGCTGCCATGCCCCGGTTGGACCGGTGACAAGCACCAACGCGGGTACCGCCGCTCGGGGCAACAGCGGCTGCCTCATCCCGCCTACCACCGTCGTCCGCTCAGCGCCGCCGGACACGGTGGACTGCACAAAGTGGGACGGCGGCGGCAACGACACCGCCGCCGTCCCGGCGCCGATCTGTCTCTTGTCGGACTCAGACCGTTGGGCTGGCGGCCCCTTCCGCCCGGGTGGTGCCCGGACGGCCCTTTGCGGCCAGTGGCGCGGCGATGTCCTCCAGCGACTTGCCCTCGGCGGCGACCCCGAATGCGATGGTGACCAACCCGCCGATGATCATCACGGCCGCGCCGACCAGGTACCCGATGAACAGGTTGAACGGGTTCGAACCGTCCCCGATCAGCGCACCGTAGATGACCGGACCCAGCGCACCGAAGCACTGCGCGATGGCGAAGAACACCGCGATCGCTTTGGCCCGAACCTCGAGCGGGAAGATCTCGCTCACTGTGAGGTAACCGGCACTGGCGCCTGCCGAAGCGAAGAAGAAGATCACGCACCAGGTGAGCGTCTGGGTGAAGGCGGTCAGCGCGCCCGCGTTGAACAGCACCGCGCTCAACGCCAACAACGCCCCGGACAGGATGTACGTCCCGGAAATCATCTTCTTGCGGCCGATGGTGTCGAAGAAATGGCCGAGCAGGAGCGGGCCGAGAAGGTTCCCGACGCAGAACCCGATCAAGTACAGCGCCTGGTTCTCGGACGGGACGCCGTAAATCTTACCGAGCACCAGCGAGTAGGTGAAGAAGATCGCGTTGTACAGGAACGACTGCGTGATCATCAGCGTCGCCGCGTAGATGGACCGCGTCGGGTAGTCCCGGAACAGCACCCGGGTCAGCGCCAGGTAGCCGATGTCGTCGGCCGGTGTCAGCTCCATCATCTTGCTCTGATCCACCGGCGGCAGCTTCTTGCCGCTGGCCTCGACCTCGTGCTCGATGAAGGTGATCGATTTTTCGGCCTCCTCGGTGCGGCCGTTCATCACCTGCCAACGCGGGCTCTCCGGCAGGTTCCGCCGAACGAAGATGATCACTAGTCCGAGCACCGGGCCGAGTAGGAAGCCGAGGCGCCAGGCCAGGCTGGGCTGGAAACTGTGCAGGATGATGTAGGTGCCGAGGGTGCCGATGATCGCGCCGGCCCAATAGGTGCCGTTCACCCCGATATCCACCCGGCCGCGATATCGCGACGGGATGAGCTCGTCGATCGCGGAGTTGATCGCCGCATACTCGCCGCCGATGCCGGCGCCCGCGATGAACCGGGTGAGATAGAGGAACGCGACCCACCCGGGGCCGGAGCCCAGGGTGAACGCGGTGAGACCGCTACCGATGAGGTACACGGCCAGGGTGAGGATGAACAGGTTGCGGCGACCCAGCTTGTCCGACAGCCGTCCGAAGAAGAGCGCACCGGCGACCTCGCCGACCAGGTAGACGGACGCAATCGCGCCGACCTCGGCCGAGCTCAGCGCCAGGGTGTCCGGATGGGTGAGCAGATCCCCAACGCCGCTGGCGACGGTGATCTCCAGACCGTCCAGGATCCACGCCACACCCAGAGCGGCGACCAGCCTGGAGTGGAACGGCGACCAGGGCAATCGGTCGATCCTGGCGGGAATCAGGCTGCGTATCGCGCCTTTGCCCGGAGCGTTGGCCTCTGCCGACATTCGACGACCTCCGTTGCTCGTCCGGGGAGCCCCGGGGGGGTATCCCGGCCGACCGGGGCGCCCACCCGCGCGATCACTACCGGCACAGAGCGTGAATCCCGGGCAAAATCCTGTCAAGCCGGAGCCCCCGGCTGGCCGTACCACGCGTCGCGAACTGCGACAACCGGCCGCGACCGGGCTGTCCGAGCGGCTGCGGCCCGAGGGCCGGCGCGGGGCCGCGGTCGCACCGCTGCCGCGCGACCGGGCGGGATGCGCGGCATCATAATCCGGGATCGACGCCGATCTCACCGGCACTGCCATCGGGGCCACTGCCGACGACCTAGGAGTCTCCTTGAACAAGATGCGGTTCGGCATCTTCATGCCGCCGTTCAACAGTCCGCCGACCCAGAACGCGACCACCTCGCTGCAGCGCAACCTGGAGACACTGCAGCTGATGGACCGGCTGGGCTACGACGAGGCCTGGATCGGTGAGCACCACTCGGCGGGTACCGAGATCATCGCCGATCCACTCACGTTCATCGCGCACGCCGGCGCGCTGACCAGGAACATCAAGCTGGGCACCGGGGTGGTGTCGCTGCCGTACCACAACCCGCTCTGGATCGCGGATCGCGCGATCCTGGTCGACCACCTGATCCGCGGCCGGCTGATGCTCGGCGTGGGCCCCGGTTCGCTGCCCACCGATGCGGAGATGATCGGCCTGGAGCCGGCCCAGCTGCGCCCCGCGCTGGCCGAGGACCTGGAGGTACTGCTGCGGCTGCTGCTCTCCGACGAGCGGGTCAACGCCCAGACCGACCGCTACCGGCTCGTCGACGCGCGCACCCAGCTCGCCCCGTACTCCGACCCGTGCTTCGAGGTCGTGGTCGCGGCCACCGCCTCCCCCGCCGGGCCCATCCTGGCCGGCACCCACGGTCTCGGCCTGCTCTCCCTGGGCGCCACCACCCGGGAGGGCTTCGACGTGCTCGCCCACCACTGGAACGTGGTGGAGGCCGAGGCGGGCAAACACGACCGGGGCACCGACCGCTCCGCCTGGCGCCTCGTCGGCCCGATGCACATCGCGGAGACCAAGAAGCAGGCCATCGAGGACGTCCGCTACGGCTTCGACCAGTTCTGCGACTACACCCAGCGGACGCTGGCACTGCCCACCTTCCGCGCCCAGGGCGACACCTTCGAGGAGCGGGTGGCCTGGATCAACGAGACCGGTCTCGGCGTGATCGGCACCCCGGACGAGGCGATCGCGCAGATCCAGCGTCTCGTCGAGCAGTCCGCCGGCGGGTTCGGCTGCTACATGATGATGCAGCACGACTGGGCCAACTGGGAGGCGACCCAGCGGCACTACGAACTGTTCGCGCGGCACGTGATGCCGGCCTTCCAGCCCTCCCAGCGGCGGCTGCTCGCGGCCGAGCAGTGGGCCCGGTCCCGACACGGCGAGCTGGACGCCAAGAACGGCGCCGCGATCCAGGCCTGGTCGGACAAGTACCTCGCCGAGCAGAAGTCGCCCGCCGAACAGGGCTAGAGCGTCCCCCGCCCCGGTCAGCGCCGGGGCGCGGGGCGCTGTCGGTCGACCCGGTGCCGCCCTGGGCCGGTCGGGCGGGGCGCCGCTAGGGCGTCGTCGAACGCACCGATCCGGTTGGGCCGGCTGAGTCGGGGCTCCGGGAACACCCGTTGCACCGAGTGCAACCGGTTCGGCGGCGCGGCCACCGGCATCGCGGCGACGCTGCCGTTGCTCAGGTGCACGGTGCGGGTCGCCAGCCTGGTCAGCGCCGGGCGATGGGTGGTCATCACGACGGTCCGGCCGTCCGCCAGCCGGGTCAGCGCGCGGACCACCAGCTCCTCGGCCTGCACGTCGAGCCCTGTGGTCGGCTCGTCGAGCAGTACCACCGGGGCATCCAGCAGCAGGGCCCGCGCGATGCCGACCCGCTGGCGCTGGCCGCCGGACAGCCCGACGCCGCCGTCCTGAAGCTCGGTCCGTAGCCCGTCCGGCAGCCGGTCGGCGAACTCGGTGACCAGCGCGGCGGCGGCCGCGGCGGTGACCTCGGCGTCGGTGGCGTCCGGGCGGCCGTAGCGGATGTTGTCGGCCACCGAGCCGGAGAACAGGAAGGTGTCCTGCAGCACGACCGAGATCTGCCGGTGGATCCACCAGTCCGGCAGCTCGGACAGCGGCAGGCCGTCCAGCCGGACCTCGCCCTCGGTCGGGGGGTAGAGGCCGGCGATCAGTGACAGCACGGTGGACTTGCCCGCGCCGTTGTGCCCGAGCAACGCGATCCGCTCGCCGGGCCGGATGGACAGGTTCAGCCCGTCCAGCACTTTGCCCCGGCCGTAGTCCAGCCCGACACCGCGCAGTTCGATCGCCCCGATGACGCGGTTCGGCAACGGTCGGTCGGTCTCGCTGATCGCCGGTTTCTGGTCGACGATCGCGGCGATTCGTTCGGCCGAGGCGGCACCCTGCGTGAACGTCATGGACAGCCGCGACAGCGAGCGCATCGGCTTGAGCATGTCGCGCAGGTAGCTGGTGACCACCACCAGCACGCCGATGGTCCACCAGCTGTGCAGCACCCCGTAGCCGCCGATGAACAACAGCGCGGCGGTACCGAACGCTGTCACGGCCTCCAGCAGCGGGGTGAACCGGGCCCGCAGCTCGACCGCCCGCAGGCCGGTCCTGAGCACCTTGTCGTTCGAGGCGCCGAACCGCCGGTCGTGCAGGTCCTGGCGGCCGAACGCCTGGATGGTGCGGATGCCCTGCAGCGACTCGGCCACGAATCCGGACAGCTTGCCTTCGGCGGCGCGCCGGTTGCGGGCGGACTTGCGGGTCAGGCGGGTGTACCGAGCCGCCGTGAAGAACACCAGCGGCGCCGCACACAGCGCGATGAGGCCCAACCGCCAGTTCACCGAGAGCAGCACGGTGGCGAAGCCGGCGAGGGACAGGATGCCGGGCACCAGGGTGGAGAACAGGTCGACCAGGCTGTCCTCGATGCGCGCGGTGTCGGTGCCGACCCGGCTGGTCAGCTCGCCGACGGACATCTGGTCGTGGTAGCCCATCGGCAGCCGCTGCAGGTGCCCGAACACGTCCGACCGGATGTGCGAGGTGATCCGCTCCCCGGAGCTGTTCATGATCCGGTCGCCCAGGTAGTCGAACGCACCGGACGCCGCGGTAATGACCAGTACCGCCAGGGCGGCCACCGCGAGCATGCCTACAGCGGAGGGTCCGAACAGGCGCGCCAGGTGGCCGAGCCCGCCGCGCGGCTGGTGGCCCTTGAGCACGTTGTCGATCACCAGCGCGAGCGGCCACGGCGTAGCCAGGTCGGCGACCAGCTCACCGATCCGCATCCCGACCCCGGCCAGCAGTGGCCGCAGCTCGCGCCGCCCGTACGAGCGGAACCGCCAGAGCTGTTTCAGCATGCCGATATCCGGCTGCGCGGGATCGAGCTGCGCGGGAGCGGTGTGCGTGCCGGTCATCCGCCCACCGCGACCAGCAGGTGAGCCCTGGCTGCCTCCCGCAGCTCAGCGTTCGTCGACCCCGGTGCGATGCCGTGCTCGGCCATGCCGACGAGCACCGGGTCACGGAGCCCCGGGTCCGCGCGCAGCATGGCCTCCAGCAGCACACCGAAATGCCGGCGGCGGCGCAGGGTCTGCTCGGTGACGTCGGCGTCCGGCCGGACACCGGTCCTCGCGCTGACCCCGAGACCCACCCCCGCCTCGACGGCGGACAGGGACAGCCCACGCACCAGCATCCGGTCGAACCGCGACCGGTCGTAGCCGGCCTCGGCCACCCGCTCGCGGGCTGTCCAGCAGGCCGAGGCCCAGATGGTGCCGTCCGCGTGCGGGTCGCTGCGTCCGCCCCGGAAGTTCGTCATCGTCCAGCGTCCGTCGAGCAGGCGGCGACGCCGGTCCCAGGTCGGGACCGAACCCCGGTGCCAGCTGTAGATGTCCGACGAGTTGAGCAGGACAGCGGTCAACAGGTCACAGGTGCCCTCGTCGACGGCGACCTTCTTGTTGGTCTGCGCGTGCGACCGGCGCAGCCGGTTGAGCCGGAAGTCCGCGGTGTGCCGGCAGACGTGGTGGCCGATCTCGTGATAGATGATCGCGAGGTTGTGCGAGGGCGCGGCGAAGTAGGTCTCGCCGGTACCCGCCGGCAGGAAACCGCTGCCCCCGCCGAGATGCACCTCGCCGTGGGCCTGGATGTCGGTCGGCTCGACGGTGTCGTAGGTGCGGGCCGGCAGCCGATAGTGGCCGCCGCCCCAGCGCCGACCGTCGTCGTGCATGCCGATCCGGACCACCAGGTGCGGCAGCGGCCGGCCCAGCAGCCCGGTGACCAGGCGCAGCGCCCGCTGGGTGTGGAAGGCGACGTTGACCAGCCCGAACGCCCGGGCCGCGCGATCCTGCTCGGCACTGCTCAACGGGCCGCCGCCGCCGGACGGGTCGGTGAGCAGGCCGCGGTCCAGCAGCTCGCCGCCGCGGTCGTCGCGGATGGTCGCCTCGGGCAGCACCAGCTCCGCCGGACCCGCGGCGAGCACCTCGAGCGGGACCTCGGACAGCCGGCCTGGACCTGGTCGGTCGTCCGGCAGGTAGGCCGAGCAGAGCGTCACGCCGATCTACCGCCCAGGTCCACCAGGTCGCCGAAGGACTCCGCCGAGAGCACGCCCGCATCGGCGAGCAGGCCCACCGCGGCACCCTTGGCCAGGTCGGTCGGCGAGAGCACCGGCAGCCCGGTGGCGGCGGCCGCCTCCCGGGTGGCCAGCGGGCTCGCGGTCACCACGCCGCTGACCACCCGCACAGCCACGTTGAGCTCGGCGAGCACGTTGATCCCGGCGACCGCGCCCAGCGCGTCACCGACGCAGAGCACCACGTGGTCGGCAAATCCCGGGAGCTCGGCGGCCAGCGCCCTGGTCTCCTCCTGCAGCACGCCGTCCGCGACCTCCAGGACCACGACGTCGGAGCCTTCCTCCACCAACCGGTCGCGGATGGCGAACATCGTGCTCACCAGGCGCTCGGTGGGGTAGCCGAAGGTCGATGCCATCCCGAAGTCCAGGAAGTCCGCGACGGTGGCGGCACCCGCGTCGACGTAGGCCCAGTGGTCCTTGCCGCTGCCGGAGCCGGTCACCTTGCCGGCGCCGACCCGTAGTCCGGCCCGGGACAGGCCGCGCACGATCGCCGACGTCGAGGTCGTCTTGCCGGCGTTCATCGAGGAGCCCAGCACGACGATGGTGCCCAGCTCAGGGCGGCCGGGCGGCGCGGCCGGCAGCGCCACGTCGTCCGCGCTCAGTGCTTTGCCGGCGGCGTCGGTGAGCGGACCGAGCACCTCCAGCTCGGTCGGCGGTTCCTTGCTGGTGTGCGCGGAGGCCACGGTGCCGATCAGGCCACCCGAGGTGAGCAGGTGCACCGCGTCGCCAGGGACTGGCAGGTACCCCTCATAGAAGTCGGTGGCGTACCGGTTCCCGAAGGCGCCGACAACGACGTCTCCGGGGTACATCCGCATCCGCCGGCCGTGCGGGTCCTCAAGGTGCTCGTGCGCACCCATGGTGGCAACCCTGGCGACCACGAAGTCGCCGAGCCGAGGCGGGCGGATCGTCCCGCCGATCTGCGCCTCGCTGGCCTCCGACACCCGGCGGGTGACATATCCCCACTTGGCCGATGACAGCCTCTGCATCCAACTGCTCCCAACACCAAAGACACGGACGCCCACAGTGGCCGTCTGACCGGCCGTCCATGGCACGTTCCTCAGCTGCCGCCCACTTCGGGGTGACACCCCGCGGATCGCTCACGTGGGTGCCGCCGAAATCCGGTCGGTCGGACTCCCGCGTCCCTCCAACGATCAAACGAGTCCGGTCCTCCTGAGTTGCGGGCGGGGGCGGCGCAGGTCTGCCTCTGGGGAAGACAGCCGGGCCACGCGCCCTCACACGACCAGTCCCCACGCTAGGCCACGGCCAAACGGGGGCCCCAGTCGGGTGAATAGCTCGAGGGAGTGGCCGCTTGTATGTCGTAACTCTCCGACATTCAGCGGTGCCGTCCTACGGCAAATGGGGTAACGCCCCATAACCGCTGCTCTGCATGGGTGAATCTGGCCGAGGCGCCTGCCCGGCACCGATAAACGATCACGACGAAGCCGACCCGACTGATATCACAAGATGACTTTGTGTGCTCAATCTGACCGAGCCGACTCACGCTCTGTGGTGAATCTTGCTACCAAGGTGATCGTTTGCACTATCCTCCGTGTGCACAGTGTGACTCGCGTTAACAACTGGGGCACAAGAAACCAGTGTGATGCATGGGACCGAAGGGTGGTCACCCATCGCCGCCGGCGCCGACCAGGCCAACTGCCCACCTATCTCTGCCGCTGACGCCGGTTGCGCCGGACCCGCGGGCACTCAGCGGCCGAGCGGAAAGGACCACGTCATGGCCAACCGGCCCACCTCGGGCGCCGCGCCGGCCCGCGCCGGCCGTGTCACCGGTTCTCGCTCTCCACTGGCCGGCGGGCTCGGCCTCGCCATCGGCGCGGTCCTGCTCTCCGCCGCGATGACACCCGTCGACGCACCGAGTCAGCCCGGATTCGTCTCGGCGGCGCCGCAGACCGTCGTGCCGGCCGCCATGCTCGCCGCACTGCCGGTCTCCGCGCTGCCGGTCTCCGCGCTGCCGGTCTCCGCGCTGCCGGTCTCCGCGCTGCCGGTCTCCGCGCTGCCGGTCTCCGCACTGCCGG
>DASYLM010000169.1:0-6948 GCA_036009565.1 Pseudonocardia sp.
CACGATCAGCCCGCCGCCGTTCAACTGGGTCGGCGCGTTCGGCGTCCTGTTCATCGCGCTGGCCTTCCTGCTGGAGCTGGCCCACTTCATCCGCCAGCGCCGCAAGGTGCGGGTCGCGTTCGCTCCGGTCGAGCGGGCAGCTCCCGTCCGGGCGACGGCGACGGCACCGGCCCACGTGGTGGTGACCCCGGCGATGGCCGCGGCGGTGGCCGGCGGCACGGTGGCCGGCGCCGGGTCGTTCCTGGAGATGGACCCGCCCACCGAGGCCATCCCGATCGTGGCGCCGCCCAGCGCCCCGACCGCCGCACCGACCGCGGCACCGACCCAGTCACCGACCCAGGCACCGACCACCGGGGTGAGATGGCCGGCCTCGCCGAGGCGCGCCGCCTACGTCGCGAGGGCGACGATCGAACGGGCGGACGACGCGGCCTTCTTCGAACCGGTGAGCATCAAGTCACCCGCCTCCGGACCGGCAACCCCGGGCACGGCGGCCACCGAACCAGCGGCCACCGAACCGGCAACCTTCGAACCAGCAACCTCCGAACCGGCCGCCGCCAAACCAGCAACCTCCGAACCAGCAACCTCCGAACCGGCCGCCGCCAAACCAGCGGACTCCGAACCACAGGCCTCCGAACCGGCAGCCGAGACCGAGCCGGCCGCGGACCTGGGTCAGGACCGGCCCGACCCGGCCACCGGGTCCGAGCCGGAGCCCGCCGTCGGCGAGAGCGCCCGCTGGCGCCCGTCGCCCCGGCCGCGATCGCGCGCCATGAGGCCGAGCCCGCGCCCGAGGCCGACCCCGTACCGCCGTTCGAATGCAACCGCCGCGGAAAGCAACGCCACTGCGACCGGTGACCAGCTGGAAACACACAGCAACGGCACTGGGCCGTCCGGCAACGGCGACCGCACGGCCGAAGCCCCAGTGGCGGTAGACGCTCCGAACACGGGGGCCGAAGCTAATCGCCATGACGACAGGGGGGACCCGGAGATCCGGGCGGCGTCCTAGCGCAACGGCCGGCAGGAGCCTGCTCGCGGTGTTGTTCTACGTCGGGCTGGCCCTCGCCACGGCCTGCGGTTCGCACGGATCGACGGGACGGGGCGGGCCGGGCCCGGCCAGCGGCACGCCGGGGCCGGCCCCGACCCCGGCGACGCTCGCGGGGTTCCTCGGCAACGGCCTGTCGTTCTGGGATCACGGCTCGTTCGGACTGGACCGGGCCGAGCTGCTCGACGACCCGGGCGCCCCCGGCGGCAAGGTGCTGCGGACGAGCTACCCGAAGGGCTCCGCGTCACCGACGGCCGGCCGCGACGACAACGCCCCCGAGGGCGGCACCCAGGCCTACCTGCTGCTCGCCGAACCGAAGGACACGCTGACCCTGAGGTACCAGGTGCGCTTCCAACCGGGGTTCGAGTTCGTCAAGGGCGGCAAGCTGCCCGGTCTGTTCGGCGGCACCGCGGGCAGCGGCGGCGAGCACCGCGAGGACGGGTTCTCCACCCGGTTCATGTGGCGTACCGGCGGCGCCGGTGAGGTCTACGCCTACCTGCCGGAGCAGCAGGGCTACGGCGACAGCCTGGGGCGCGGCTCCTGGACGTTCAGCACCGGCGACTGGAACCAGATCGCGCAGCACGTCGAGCTGAACACACCCGGCCAGGCCAACGGCTCGGTGACCGTCTGGCTCAACGACAGCGAGGTGTTCCACCAGTCCGGGCTGATCTACCGGAGCAGCGCCGACCTGCACATCGACGGTGTCTTCTTCTCCACCTTCTTCGGCGGCGAGGACACCACCTGGGCGAGCCCCGCGGACCAGTACGCGGACTTCGCCGGGTTCACCCTGAACTGACCTGAACCAACCTGGTCGGCCGGCGGGTTACCGGCTACCCCGAGCAGGCGACGTCTGGGGTGGTCAGGTAGATGCTGTTGAGCCACACGTGCAGCAGCGTGTCGACGGCGCGGGACTCGTCGACGGTCGGGTGCTCGGCGGCGAAGATCGTGTGCATGACCCGCTCGTTCATCAGGTTCAGCGTGACCGCGAGATCCCGGACCGGTATCCCGGGCGGTGCGGCCCCCCGGTCCCGCTCGGACTGGATGATCTCCTCGGTCTGCCGGACCCACTTCTCCATCACACGGGACCAGAGCTCGCGTACCTCGCTGTTGCCGGCCTTGGCCTGCGCGGCCGCCACCGCGACCGCCCGGTGCGCGCTGAAGGTGGTGAAGAACGCGCTGATCCCGGCCCGCCACAGCGTCGCCGGATCGTCGGTGGACTGCCCGGAGAGGCCGAACGCCGCCGAGTCCGCCTCGGCGTTCACCCGGTCCAGCAGGGTGAGCAGCACCGCGTCCTTGGACGGGAAGTAGAAGTAGAACGTCGGCCGGGAGATGCCCGCGCCCCTGGCCAGGTCGTCGATGGAGATCTCGCCCAGCGTGCGGTCCGCCAGCAGTCGTTCGGCGGTGGTCAGAATCGCCTGTTCGCGGTCGTCACCGGACGGTCGGGTGCCACGCCGGCTACGGGACGGCCGTGCCTTGTCGGCGGCGGGTAGCGGAGCCATGGGAGCGGATACTACACCCCGTTGAGTTACTCAACAGAGTGTTGACTGAGCTGACATACCGTTGGTACTGTGCCTCATGCCCGCAGAACACGTTGACGTACTGATCGTCGGTGCCGGTCTCTCCGGTATCGGCGCCGCCTGCCATCTGCAGCGCGAGAGCCCAGGCAAGTCCGTCGCGATTCTCGAGGCGCGCGGCGCCATCGGCGGCACCTGGGACCTGTTCCGCTATCCCGGCATCCGCTCCGACTCGGACATGTTCACCCTCGGCTACTCGTTCAAGCCGTGGACGAACGCCAAGGCCATCGCCGACGGCGATGACATCCGCGAGTACGTCCAGGAGACGGCCCGGGAGTACGGCGTCGACGAGAAGATCCGGTTCCAGCACCGGGTGGTCAGCGCCGAGTGGTCCTCCGAGACCGCCCGCTGGACCGTCCATGCGCACCGCGACGACACCGCCGAGACAGTGCAGCTGACCTGCTCGTTCCTCTACACCTGCTCGGGCTACTACCGCTACGACCAGGGTTACACCCCGGAGTTCGCCGGCGCTGAGGACTTCACCGGCCAGATCGTGCACCCGCAGCACTGGCCGGCCGATCTCGACTACGCCGGCAAGAAGGTCGTCGTGATCGGCAGCGGGGCGACCGCGGTCACCCTGGTGCCGGCGATGGCCGAGACGGCCGCGCACGTCACGATGCTGCAACGCTCGCCCAGCTACATCCTGTCGATGCCGGCGAAGGACGCGGTCGCGGACACCCTGCGCGACAAGCTGCCGGCCGGCGTGGCGTACCCGATCATCCGCTGGAAGAACGTGCTGCTGACGATGCTGATGTTCCAGCTCAGCCGCCGGGTGCCCAGCGTGGTGAAGTCGGTGCTGCGCAAAGGCGTCACGGCCCAGCTGCCCGAGGGCTACGACGTCGACAAGCACTTCAAGCCCCGCTACGACCCCTGGGACGAACGGCTGTGCCTGGTACCGGACGGCGACTTCTTCAAGTCGCTGCGTGCGGGCCGCTCCTCGGTGGTGACCGACCGGATCGACCGGTTCACCGAGAAGGGCATCCGACTGACCTCCGGCGCCGAGCTCGAGGCGGACGTCATCATCACCGCGACCGGTCTGAACCTGCAGGCCGTCGGCGGCATGCAACTGACCGTGGACGGCAAGGACGTCAACCTGCCGGACACCGTCGCCTACAAGGGCATCATGTTGTCCGGTGTGCCGAACTTCGCCCTGACGCTCGGCTACACGAACGCCTCCTGGACGCTCAAGGCCGACCTGGTCGGCGAGTACATCTGCCGGCTGCTCAACCAGATGGACGCCCGCGGCCAGCAGATCGTCACCCCGCTGGCACCTGAGTCCGGCCAGCCGCTGACCCCGTTCCTGGACCTGAAGTCCGGCTACGTGCAGCGCAGCATCGACTCGCTGCCCAAGCAGGGGCCGGCCGCGCCGTGGAAGGCCTACCAGAACTACGTGCGCGACCTGTTGCTGCTGCGCCGCGGCCCGGTGGACGACGGGCTGCGCTTCGGCCGGGTTCCGGCGCTGGTCGCGGTGCCCGCACCGGCGGCAGCAACGGAGGCCACGCCGACCACGGCGTCCGCCTGAGCGGTCCCGCGCCAAGATGACGACCCGATCCTGCTACGCCGAGGCCGGCAGGGTCGGGTGCCGCTCGAACAGCACCGTGCCGCGCACGATGGCCTCCTTGTAGAGCGCCGCCAGCCGGCCCGTGAGCACCGCTTCGCGCGGGGTGTCGTTGCTCGGCACCGGCCAGGTTCGCGGCCGCCTGGCACTCGAGGACGTCCGCGATGTGCTGTGGACCTACCACGCCCCGGAGCTCTACGAGCTGCTCGTCCTGGAACGCGGCTGGTCAGTGGACCGCTATGGCCTCTTCCTGGGCGAGGCCATGATCAACGCGGTGATCGACGGCGGCGCGGCGGGTCAACTTGTGATGTCCTAGAGTTCTGAACCGACCACCCATCGCTACGATGTGAGCTGTGCCACATGTCGCACGGGGGTGAGTGGTGTCGGATTTCAGCGGTGACCGCATCGCCGCCGCGGTGGTGGGGGTGCGCTTCCCCGCCATGAACTGGGAACTGCTGGCCTGGGCGGACTACAACGGCGTGGACTCCGACATGCGCCGGGCACTGTGGGCACTACCGGCAGGGAACTACCGTGACCTGGCCGAGGTCGTGGCCGCCGTGGCCGCCACGTCGCGCCGAGGTGAGCCCCCACATAGCTAACCGGTCAGCGGGCAGCAGCCGGGTCTGAGCACTCGGCCAACTGGCCCAACAGGCCCCCATCTGACCTCGCTACTGGCGGCACACGCACGGCCATTTGTCGGCCGCCCAAAAGCGTGTGATGCACATCTCCCCCAATTGGGGTACAAATAAAGGGTCCAGTGCAGACGCCAACCCCCCGGACGTCTGCTGATGGACAAAAGGCGCGGGGCGGCACGAAACGGGCAACCCCCCGACTCGTGATCGTGCCGCCTCGCGCCTGCCATCGCCGTCCTGCCATCGCCGTCCGACCTCGATCCCGAGACTCCGCCAGCGGCGGCACGGGGACCGGTCGGCGGGTCGGCGCCGGTTACAACGACGGGTTCGACCAGCCTCCGCCGGTTCTGCCACGGCCGGAACCGCTGAGCGACCGCTGACATCCCGGCGGCGAAGCGCGACAAACGTTCTGGACTATCGCGCTACCAGCACCCACCGATCAGTGGACTACCCCGGCGCGCATGGTGAGGGCGACCATATGCGCGCGGTCGCCGGTACCGAGTTTGTGCCCGATCCTGGCCAGATGACTCTTGACGGTCAGCGGGGAAAGGCTCATCGCCTCGCCGATCTCCTTGTTGGACTGGCCGTCCGCGACCAATTGCAGCACCTCCACCTCACGCGCCGACAAGTCGCGCGGGGTGTTGTCACTGCCGGGCACCTTCGCCCCCGTGACGAGCATCGGCGCCAGCGTCGGGTCGGCGTAGACGCCGCCGCCCAGGACATGCTTCACGCCGTCGGCGACGATGGCGCCCGTTGCCGACTTCAGCAGGTACGCCTGCGCGCCGGCCTTGAACGCCGAGCGCACCGCGTACGCGTCGTTCGACGAAGCCAGCACCACGAGTCGTTTCCACCCCATGGCGCGCAGCTCGGCAACAAGTTCCAGGCCGTTGCCGTCCGGCAGGCCGAGATCGAGCACCGCGAGGCCACAGGGGCCGGTGGCGCGGGCCTGGGCGCGCGCTTCAGCCATCGAGGCGGCCTCGTACACGGTGCCAGCGCCCATGGTGCGCAGCCTCCCGATGATCGCCTCACGCAGCAGTGGCTGGTCGTCGACCACCAGCACGCTGAATAACTCCTCCCGCTGCTGTGGAAGCAGCGCGGGAGGGCGCATCGCCGTGGGGCGGGGGACCTCCCGGGCGCCGGTCGCGTCCGGCCGCCCGATCGAAGCGCGGACCGGGGCCCGCTCCGGCATCCTGGACTGGGAGATCGGAGCTGCGCCTACCAAGCTGTCCATAACAATCCTTCCTCCCGTCCGAGGGCGGGAGCATTATCGGCATTAGCGGCGTGCGAATTTTCTTTCGGAATCTGTGGGACTTTCGTTCAACGGACGCCGAGACCGCGGCTCCGTGCCGACTGGGTCGGCCGTCTTCGCCGGCCATCGCCTAACATCGGCGGTATTCGGGTCTGCGCCAGATCGTGGTGACCTGTCGGGTGCGCTGACCGATGAGGTCGAGCAGCAGGTCGGTGTCGAAGTCGGGGAGCGAGCACAGCTGGGCCACGAGTCTGGTCGTGGCGGGTTCGCTGAACCTGATCACATGCCAGCGCCCGTCGCCGGTACCGAGCAGGAACGAGGCATGTTCCTGCCAGTCACCACCGCACGCGGTCCATACCGCGACCTCGGTCAGCTCGGGGACGCTGGCGAACAGCTGTCTCAGGTCGCTGTCGGTGAGTCCGGGCGGTACGGCCGGGCGTTGCGCGAGCCGGCGTAGCGAGTCACGCACCGGAGTCCGCGGTTTGGGCGGCAGCGGCGCGTAACGCACCCGGTCCAGCTGGATGCTGTGCGAACGTGGGGTGTTCATGAGCTGCCTTCTGACTGGGGGAGCGAAAAGACAGGCGAAAGCCAACTCGCGCCACTCCGCGAAACGGAAGCTCCTCGCGGTGCCGGCCACGGCTTACAACCGCTCTGACTGACAGATATCGGCCTCGTCGCCGAGCCGGGGAGCCACGACGAGGGTGTGACCGGCAATAGTTCGCCGGTGCGCAACGCACGACTGCGATCGGCGTGGGCGACCGCCCCTCGGGCGGTGTCGTCGCCCTCGGGCCGGGTCCGCCGTTGCTGAGCCATCCGGTCGTGTGTTCACGCCTACGAGATCGGTATCTGGGCCGCCGCGTTACGCCAGGTGGCTCGCACGCCTCTTTCGAGTGATG
>DASYLM010000170.1:0-10279 GCA_036009565.1 Pseudonocardia sp.
CCCGACCGCACCGCGCCCGACCGCACCGCGCCCGACCCCACCGCGCCCGACCAGACAGCGCCCGACCTGACAGCGCCGAACCTGATGGCGCCGAACCTGACGGCGCCGAACCTGACGGCGCCGAGCGGGCGGGACGCACCGGCGCACCACACCCTGTCCTTCGGTCGTGCCTGGTCGGAGACGTTCGAGCAGATCCTGCACCGGGGCCAGCTGATGTCGGACCCGTCGCTGCTGCTCACCAACCCGACCGCGACCGACCCGGCGCTGGCCCCGCCGGGGCACCAGCTGTACTACCTGCTCGCCCCGTGCCCGAACACCCAGCGGGCCAGGCTGGACTGGTCCCGCATCGGCCCGGCCTACGCCGAGGAGCTGCTGGGGGTGCTCGCGGCCCGGGGGCACACCGGGTTGAGCGCCTCGGTGGCCGACCTGGCGGCGTCCCGGCTGGTGACACCGGACGACTGGGCCGAGGACGGGCTGGCGGCCGGCACGCCGTTCTCGGCGGCCCACACGTTCGCCCAGACCGGGCCGTTCCGGCCGGCCAACCTGGTTCGTGGCTGGTCGAATGTGGTGCTCGCCGGCTGCGGCACCACCCCGGGGGTGGGGGTGCCACCGGTGCTGATCTCGGGCCGACTGGCCGCGCTGCGCATCACCGGGGTCTGAACCGGACCTGCCACCGGCCGCCGATCAAGGCCGTGGCAGCATAGAGCGCAAGATGACGTCCCAGCCGCAGCTGTCGACCACCCCCGCCGAGGCATCCGAGGCGGCGCTCCGCGCCACCCCGGCGGCCCCTGCCGCGCCGGTGGGCACGACGACAACCGAACTGATCGAGCCCGCACTCGCGGCTCCGCCCACGCCGTCCGTGTGGGGCTGGTGGCAGCGTGTGGGCAGCCCGAGGCCCAAGCCGCTGTTCCTCGGCTTCCTCGGCAGCCTGCTGCTCGCCTTCGGCGGGCTCGGCGCCGGCGGGGTGCTGGTGCACGACCCGATCCTGGAGGGCACGCCGCTCGCCGCCTGGCGCTTCGGGCACGGCTACGACCTCGCGGTGATGGTCGTCTACCTGGGGCTCGGCCTCGAGGTGTGGGCCTGGATGCTGCTCGGCCGCGATGTGCTGGCCAAGCGCGCCGGCGCCCGCGCCGTGCTCACCACCTCGGCGCTGTGGCTGCTGCCGATGCTCGTCACGCCGCCGCTGTTCACCCGGGACGTCTTCAGCTACCTGGCCCAGGGCACGATGCCGCTGCGCGGGTTCGACCCGTACGGCGGCGGCCCCGACGTGCTGAGCGGGCCGGTGCTGGACAATGTGCACTGGTTCTGGCAGGACACGCCGGCGCCCTACGGACCGCTGTTCATCCTGATCGCCAAGGGCATCGCCGCGGTCACCGGCGAGAACATGATCGCCGGTGTGCTGCTGATGCGGCTGGCCATGCTGGTCGGGCTCGCACTGTTCGTGGCCTCGCTGCCGGGCCTGGTCCGGCACCTCGGTGGCCGGTTGCCGGTGACGCTGTGGATCGCGGTGGCCAACCCGGTGATGGTGATCCACCTGGTCGGCGGCCCGCACAACGACCTGCTGCTGCTCGGCCTGCTGAGCATGGGCAGCCTGCTGGTGCTCAACCGCAAACACGCCGCCGGGATCGGGTTGGTGACCCTCGCGATGGCGGTCAAGGCCTCCGCCGGGGTGGCGCTGCCCTTCCTGGTGCTGGTCTGGGCGGCGCGGCTGACCGGTCCGCAGCGCACCCGGATCATCAAGGCCACCGCCGCCGGCGTCGGGGTGTTCCTGCCGGTGTTCGCGGCCTGCACGCTCGCCGCCAAGGTCGGCCTCGGCTGGCTGCCCGCGCTGAACGCCCCGGCGATGATCGTCAACTGGCTGTCCCTGTCCACCGGGGCCGGCGAGCTGGTCTACAACGTCGTCAGCTGGGTGGTCGGCGGGATGTCGAAGACCCCGTTCATCTCGGTGACCCGGGTGATCGGCGGCATCATCCTGCTGACCGTCGGGGTGCGCCAGTGGCTCGCCTCGAGGGCGGCGGGCGGCCCCGACGCGGTGCGCCGCGCCGGCGTGGTGCTGCTGCTGGTCGCGCTGCTCTCACCGGCGACCCTGCCGTGGTACTACACCTGGGGCATGGCGCTGCTGGCCGGGATGGCCTGGTCCGCCCGGCAGATGCAGGTCGTGATCTTCGTGTCGGTGTTCCTGGTCGTCGCGGCGTTCCCGGACGGCGAGGTCGCGCTGTACGCGTTCGGCTACCTGCTGCTCGTGATGGCCGGTGCACTGGTGGCGGCGGTCGCGCTGCTCAAGCCCGACCCGCTGCGGTTGCGGTCCCGCCGGGCCCCCCAACCAGCAACCGATGGCTGATCTGGTAGTCCGCGAACTGCACGCCGCCGGGATCACCGGCACCACTCTCCAGCACGCCTACACCCGCTGCCGTGCGCTGCACGCCGAGCACGGCCGGACCTACTTCCTGGCCACCCGGCTGCTCACCCCGGCACAGCGGCCGCCGGTGCACGCCCTCTACGGCTTCGCCCGCTACGTCGACGAGATCGTCGACGCGCTCGACGACACCCGGCCGGCGGCCGAGAAGCTGGCCGCACTGGACGGGCTCGAAGCCGCCCTGCTCGACGCCCTGAACGGCGGGCCGGCGACCGACCCGGTGCTGGTCGCGGTGGCCGACACCGCCCGCCGCTACCAGCTCGACCCGGCGCTGTTCACCGCGTTCCTGGCCGCCATGCGGATGGACACCCACGTCACCGACTACCCGACGTTCGACGCGCTGGCCGGTTACATGTACGGCTCGGCGGCGGTCATCGGGCTGCAGATGCTGCCGGTACTGGGGACCGTCGGCGACCGGGACGCCGCGGCGGACTCGGCGGCGGCGCTGGGCGTCGCGTTCCAGCTCACCAACTTCCTGCGCGACGTCGGTGAGGACCTGGAGCGGGGCCGGGTGTACCTGCCGGCCGACGAACTGGCCGCGTTCGGCGTGGACCGCGCGCTGCTGTCCTGGTGCCACCGCCGGCGCCGGCCCGACCCCCGGGTCCGCCGGGCGCTGGCCCACCTGGTGGCGCGCACCCGGGCCGTCTACCGGCGCGCGGCGCCCGGGATCGAGCTGCTGGACCCGGTGTCGCGGCCCTGCGTGCACACCGCGTACACGCTCTACGGCGGCATCCTGGACCACATCGAGGCAGCCGACTACGACGTGCTGAACCGCCGCGTGTCGGTGCCGGTGCACCGCCGCCTGGTGGTGGCGCTGCCGGCACTGGTGGGGTCACACGCGGCGCGCCGTCGCGCCGCACCCCGGCCGGGGCCGGTCTCCCCCTAGATCGCCCTAGAGCGCCATCGCCTGGGCACGCCGTTTGATCTCGCGCCCCCGGTTGGACCGCAGGGCCTCGATCGGCGTGCCGGGCAGCGAGGGGTCGTCCTCGAGCAGCCAGCGGGCGATCTCCTCGTCGTCATAGCCGCCGTCGCGCAGCACCGTCACGGTGCCGGCGAGGCCCTTGACCACGGTTTCGTCGCCGAGGAAGTCTTCCGGGACAGCGAGTGCCCCGTCCCGCCGGATGGCCAGCAGGTGGCCGTCGCGCACCAGTTGCTGGACCCGGCTGACCGGGACCCCCAACCGCTGCGCAACCTCTGGGATGGACAGTGCCTTCAGGTCGTCGCCCGCAATGGCGGGTGCAACGGGTCGCTCACTCACGCGGCACACCATGCCACAGAGGACCCCTGTTCCGGCAGAGCTGGGATCACCTGGAACTACCCCCCGTTCGCCCACCGGTCGGCTTTCGTACGCTTGCCGGCGTGGTCGCAACCGAGCCCGAGCTGTCCGGAGTGCTTCTGGAGGAGCGCTACCGGGTGGGTGAGCTGCTCGCCGTCGGCGGCATGTCCAGGGTCTACCGGGGTACCGACCTGCGGCTGGAGCGGGAAGTCGCGATCAAGGTGATGGACGGCCGGTTGGCGGCCGACCCGAGCTTCCGGGGCCGGTTCGAGCGGGAGGCGCGCGCGATCGCCCGGATCGACCATCCCTGCGTGGTCGACGTGTACGACCAGGGCGAGCACGGCGGACCGCCCGATCCGGTGGTCTTCCTGGTCATGGAGCTCATCCTGGGCGGCACCCTGCGGGACCTGCTCGGCGAGCGGGGCGCGCTGCCGGCGCCGGAGGCACTCGCGGTACTGGAACCGGTGCTCGGTGCGCTGGCCGCCGCGCACGCCCAGGGCCTCACGCACCGCGACGTCAAGCCGGAGAACGTGCTGATCGGCCGCTCGGGCGCGGTCAAGGTCGCCGACTTCGGCCTGGTCACGGCCGCCGCCCAGGGCAACGGGACGAGCACCGGCATGATCATGGGGACGGTGGCCTACCTGTCCCCCGAGCAGGTCACCGGCGGCGCGGTGGACGCCCGCAGCGACGTGTACTCGGCCGGCATCCTGCTCTACGAACTGCTCACCGGGCTGCCCCCGTACGACGGCGAGCACCCGCTCGCGGTCGCCTACCAGCACGTGAACCAGAACGTGCCGCCGCCGTCCCGGCTGGTACCGGGGCTGCCACCGGACCTGGACGCCCTGGTCGCCAGCGCCACCCGCCGCGACCCGCAGGCCCGCCCGCCGAACGCCGAGACGATGCTGCACGCGGTCCGCGGGGTACGGGCCGCGCTGGGGATCCCCCGGGTGCCGGTACCGATCCCCGGGCACCCCGGCTCGGGGTCGAACCGCCCCTCCGGGGTCGGCAGTATCCCGCCGCCCGCCCGGACCGGCCTCGGCTATCCCGGCCAACCCAGCGCCGCCGTGCTGCCACCGGCACCGGCCCGGGCGGCCGCGCTGCCGCTGAACCCGCCACCGCCACCCCGGCACGCCGCCCCGCCGCGCCCGACCAGGGCCATGACCGCGGCGAGCCCGACCCCGTACGACTCGCCCGGGTACGAACCGGCCCACTACGACCCGGCCCGCCACGACCCGGTCCGCCACGACTCGGCGCCGGCGGCGAGCTGGTCGGTGGCCGGGACCGACCCGTCGACCTGGCCGACCGAGGTGGACCCACCCGACCACGTGGCGCGGCGGCGCCGGAGCAGGCGCATCCAGGCCATCTGGATCGGCGCCGTGCTCCTGCTCGCCGTGCTGATCGCGGCGCTGGCCTGGGGCGCCGGCGCCGGCCAGTGGAGCAGCACCCCGGCCCTGATCGGCCTGGACAGGGCCAGCGCCGAGCGGCTGGTCACCCAGGCCGGGCTGGTGCCCCAGGTGCGGGAGCAGCCAAATGACGGCCACCCAGCGGGCACTGTGGCCGACGCGGTGCCCGCCCAGGCCACCCGGGTCCGCAAGGGCAGCACGGTGTCCCTCACGGTGTCCACCGGCCACCCCCGGGTCCCGGCGGTACCTCCGGGTACCGCGGTCGCGGACGCGGAGCGGATCCTGCGCGACGCCGGCCTGACCCCCCGCGAGGACTCCGCCAGCTACGCCGCGCACCCGACCGCGCCGCCGGGCTCGGTGGTCGGCACCTCGCCCGCCGCCGGCACCGAGGTGACGGTGGGCGGCCCGGTCAGCCTGGTGCTGAGCAGCGGCCCGGCCCCGGCCCGGCGCCACCGCGACGACAACCCCGCTGACACGATCGGCGAGCTGCTGCGCAACGGGCTGGAGCGCGCGCTGCGCGGTGACCGCTGACCGTTGCGGCGGCTCCGCCCGGTCGGCCGCGCGGTTGCGCCGCCAGGACACCGGCCCGGCCGCGCCGCCGGCTCAGCCGCGCAGCATCTCCGCGACCAGGAAGGCCAGCTCCAGTGACTGCTGGGTGTTCAGCCGGGGGTCGCAGGCCGTCTCGTAGCGGCCGTGCAGGTCGGCGTCGGAGATCTCCTGGGCGCCGCCGAGACACTCGGTGACGTTCTCGCCGGTGATCTCCACGTGCAGCCCGCCCGGGTGGGTACCGAGCCCGTGGTGCACCTCGAAGAAGCCCTGCACCTCGTCCACGATCCGGTCGAAGTGCCGGGTCTTGTACCCGCTGGTGGACTCCACGGTGTTGCCGTGCATCGGGTCGCACTGCCAGATGACCTTGTGCCCGGAGGCGGTCACCTTCTCCACGATCGCCGGCAGCACGTCCCGGACCTTGGTGCTGCCCATCCGGCTGACCAGCGTCAACCGGCCCGGCACGCCGTCCGGGTCGAGCAGCTCGACGTACTCGACGGCCTGCTCGGGCGTGGTGGTCGGACCGATCTTGAGCCCGATCGGGTTGGCCAGCACCTGGGCGAACGCGATGTGCGCCCCGTCCAGCTGGCGGGTCCGCTCGCCGATCCACAGGAAGTGCCCGGACAGGTCGTACAGCTTGGGCGCGGCGGCGTCGCGGACGTCGAGGCGCAGCATCGCCCGCTCGTAGTCCAGCAGCAGCGCCTCGTGGCTCGCGTAGTACTCGACGCTGTGCAGGCTGGGGTCGTCCACCCCGCACGCCTCCATGAAGCGCAGCCCCCGGTCGATCTCGGCGGCCAGCGCCTCGTACCGCTCGGCGGCGCCCGAGTTGCGGATGAAGTCCTTGTTCCAGTCGTGCACCCGGTTCAGCCCGGCCATGCCGGCGGCGGTCAGCGCCCGGACCAGGTTCATCGCGGCGCTGGCGTTGGCGTAGGCGCGGATCATCCGGCTCGGGTCCGGGACCCGGGCCTCCGGGGTCGCCTTGATCGAGTTCACGATGTCGCCCCGGTAGGACGGCAGGCCCAGCGCGTCCAGCGGCGCCGAGCGCGGCTTGGCGTACTGCCCGGCGATCCGGCCCAGCTTGACCACCGGCATGCTCGCCGCGTAGGTGAGCACCACGGCCATCTGCAGCAGGGTGCGGATGTTGCCCCTGATGTGCGGCTCGGTGTTGTCCGCGAAGGTCTCGGCGCAGTCGCCGCCCTGCAGCAGGAACGCCTCGCCGTTCGCCACCGCGGCCAGCCGCAGCCGCAGCCGGTCGACCTCCTCCGGCACGGTCACCGGCGGCACGCTCTCCAGCACGGTGCGCACCTGGCGCACGGCGTCCGCGTCCGGCCAGTCGGGCTGTTGCGCCGCCGGGCGGCCCAATGCGTCGTCCAGCCGCGCCCGCAGGTGCTCGGGCAGCGGCGGGAGCTCGGGGAGGTCCTCAACCGGCACGTCAACGGTCCAGTTCACGGTCACCCAGCCTAATCGTCGACAAGCAAGATTGTTCCGGTACGGGTGCCCCGGTGACCGAGACCACCAGGTCGGTCGCCCCTCGGTCGGCCGAACCGCGGTCAGCCGAAGAAGACCTCGGCCTCGGCGTACAGCGTCGGGTCGACCGTCTTGAGCTTCTCGGTCGCCTCGGCGAGCGGCACCCGGATGATGTCCGGGCCACGCAGCGCCACCATCGAGCCCCAGGCGCCGTCGTGCACCGCGTCGATGGCGTGCAGCCCGAACCGCGTCGCCATCCAGCGGTCCCGGCTGCTCGGGGTGCCGCCGCGCTGCACGTGCCCGAGGACCGTGGTGCGGGCCTCCTTGCCGGTGCGCGACTCGATCTCCCTGGCGATGGACTCGCCGATACCACCGAGCCGGACGTGCCCGAAGGCGTCCTTCTCCCCGGCGACCTGCGCCATCGTGCCGTCCAGCGGGGTGGCGCCCTCGGCGACCACGATGATCGGCGCGTAGTGGTTGCGGTACCGGCTCTCCACCCAGTCGCACACCTTGGCGATGTCGAACGGCACCTCGGGGATCAGGATCACGTTCGCGCCGCCGGCCATCCCGGAGTGCAGCGCGATCCAACCCGCGTGCCGGCCCATCACCTCGACGATGAGCGCCCGGTGGTGCGACTCGGCGGTGGTGTGCAGCCGGTCGATCGCCTCGGTGGCGATGCCGACGGCCGTGTCGAAGCCGAACGTGTAGTCCGTGCCGGACAGGTCGTTGTCGATCGTCTTCGGCACGCCGACCACGTGTACGCCCAGGTCGGCCAGCTTGCTGGCCACCCCGAGGGTGTCCTCGCCGCCGATCGCGATCAACGCGTCGACGCCGAGGTTCATCAGCGTCCTGCGGATCTGGTCGACCCCACCGTCGATCTTGAACGGGTTGGTCCGGGACGAGCCGAGGATGGTGCCGCCCCGGGGGAGGATGCCGCGCACCGCGGGGATGTCCAGGGTCATGGTCAGGCTTTCCAGCGGCCCGCGCCAACCGTCCCGGAAACCGACGAACTCGTACTTGTACTCCGGGACACCCTTGCGGACGATCGCCCGGATCACCGCGTTCAGACCGGGGCAGTCACCGCCGCCGGTCAGCACTCCAATGCGCACGTGCCGAAGACTCTCACGTGCTCGATCGGTGCACCAAGCCAGGCTTGCGCGAAAGGTGCTCCTCGATCGTGTGCCATCGCGCGAGGTTGTGCCGGGCGTCCGCGAGGGCGTCGTGCGCGTCCTGCGGCGGGGACGGCAGCGGCGGCCGGCCGGCGTCCTCCCAGCGCTGCCGCAGCTCCCTGGTGAACCGGGGCAGCGGGCGCGGCAGCGCGGGCATCGCGCCCCACAGCTGGCAGAGCACCACGTGGTCGTAGGCCGCGATCCAGGCCCACAGCTCGATGTCCTCGCCGGGCGCGGTCAGGAAGTCCAGCAGATCGTTCTTGATCCGCTCCCTGGACCGCCAGGCCCGGTCACCGGGCGAGGGCAGCTTGGGCAGCACGTTGGCCCGCACCCACGCGCCGGCCCTGCGGTCGTCGAACTCGGTGGACACCGCGTAGAACTCGCGGCCGTCGGTGTCCACCACGCCGATCGAGATCAGCTCGATCGTCTTGCCGTCCTCGATGAACTCACAGTCATAGAAAAAGCGCACGGAGATCAAATGCCCTATCAGCTGGCTCTGGTTCCCGGCATTCGAGCCGGCGGTCGCGCTGCCCGCGCCGCGTCTTCCTTGGCCTTGGCGGCGTACATGTCCACGTACTCCGCTCCGGACAGCTCCATCAGGGCGTACATGATCTCATCAGTCATCGACCGCAGGATGAACCGGTCGTTCGCCATGCCGTAGTAGCGGGAGAAGTTCAACGGCTCACCGATCCGGATCCGCACCTTGCTCGGCCGCCACAGCCGGGAGCCGATCGGGTTCACCCTGTCGGTCCCGATCATGACAACCGGGATCACCGGCACCTCGGTCTCCAGGGCCATCCTGGCCACCCCGGTCTTGCCCTTGAACAGCCGGCCGTCCGGCGAGCGGGTGCCCTCCGGGTAGATCCCGACCAACCGCTGCTCACTGAGCAGCCGGTTGGCCGTGTCCAGGGCCGCGCGGGCCGCCGAGCCGCTGCCCCGGTCGACCGGCACCTGGCCCATCCCGTAGAAGAACTCCCGCTTCAGCCGCCCGACGAAGCCGGGCTGGGTGAAGTACTCGCGCTTGGCCAGGAACACGATCCGCCGGCGCACCAGGAGCGGCAGGAAGAACGAGTCGGCCACCGCGAGGTGGTTACTGGCCAGGATCGCGCCGCCGTCGGGCGGGATGTTGTCCGCGCCCTCGATCGTGGGGCGGCACCAGAGCCGTAGAAGTGGTCCGAGCAGCACGAACTTAAGCAACCAATACAGCACGTGGACGCCGCCTCTCCCTCCCGGACCGCGCACCCAGCCTACGGAGCCGTCCGGGTTATCGACAACGCGGACCTCTCCCCTTCCGAGGGTCGTTCGTGTCACGATGGCGCGGTGAATCAGGCGGAACCTGAGGACGCCGGCCGCGCCGCCGACGCCACTGGGCACGGGGTCAGCTTCGAGGAGATCATCTCCGGATGGGTCGCCGAAGGGACAGTACCCACGTGGCCCGATGGAGTTCCGCACCCGACCGATGCAACTGAGACCGCTGTGACCGATGAGACAGCTGTCCAGCCGGCGGCCGCCGTTGTGCCGCCGCCGGCCTGTGCCCCGGTCACGCCCACGCAGCCTCCCGAGGTCAGGGCGTTTGACGAGCACTTCATCCCGCCGGATCCGCCGCCGATGCCCCGGATCGGGGTCACCGCGTCGATCGGGCTCGCCCTGCTCGGCTTCGGCGTCGTGCTGCTCGCCCTGCCCGCCGTGCTCGGCTCCAACTCCTCCCTCGGGCTGCCGCTGGGCCTGGTCTCGCTCGCGTTGGGGCTCGGCTGGCTGGTGCTGCGGTCCTGGCCGTCGGTGCCGGACGACGACGGCGACGACGGCGCGGTCCTCTAGCCACGCTGCGCGCCGACGGCAGAGGCACGTTTCGGTTACGCCAAATGGTTAGATTTGACCGACTTGTTCCGCTGATTTTCATCTCGCGGTCACTCGGTCTCCGTTACTCCGAACCGGTACTCTTCTCAGCCGCGTCGAGCTCGCGGAGCCGCCCGGCAGTCAGCCCGGGCAGCTGACCGGTCGG
>DASYLM010000171.1:0-3808 GCA_036009565.1 Pseudonocardia sp.
CGTGAGCCGATGACCGTGAGCGTGGCCCGGAGACGTTGAGGGCCCGTGGTCCTGCTGGGATGGGTGTTGCTGAGACAACCCACCAGATGAGGTCCACCAGCGGTGTTCGAGCCCACGGGCTCCCAGCGTGATGCTGCGAGCGCGATCTTCAACCTGTCCGACTACCGCGTGCTGAGCGACGTCGACGCCGAGGACGGCGAGGGCGTCCGCCGGATCGAGGTGACGTCGACCGCGCCGCCGGGCTGCCCGCAGTGCGGGGTGCTGGCCGGTTGCGTGCACTCCCGGCGTCGGCAGCGGCTGCGGGACGTGCCCACCGGTGGTCCGGCGGACCTGGTGTGGGTCAAGCGCCGCTGGTTCTGCGATGAGTACCGCTGCCCGCGTGGCACGGCCAGCGAAGTCACCGATCAGGTCCCGGCGTTCGCCCGTTCGACCGCCCGGCTCGCCCAGGCGCTGATGGCCGCGGTGGTGGTCTCCGGCCGCGCGGCCAGCGAGGCGCCCGCGCCCATGGGGGGTCGTGGTGGCTGGTCGCCTCGATGCTGACCGCGGCGGCCGACCTGCTCGCCGACCCCGACGACGTGGGCTTGCGCCGACTGGGAGTCGATGAGCACCGCTACCGCTCGGTGCGGTTCTTCCGCGAGCCCGACGGCGGCTGGCGGCGCTACAAGCCGTGGATAACCACGCTGGCCGACGCCGACGCCGACGCCGACACCGGCCGGGTGCTGGGCGTGGTCGACGGCCGCGACTCCGCCGGGGTCGGGACCTGGCTGCAGGCGCGCAGCCCGGCCTGGCGGGACGCGGTCGAGGTGGTCGCGATCGACCCCTCGGCGGCCTTCCGCAAGGCGTTGCGCGAGCACCTGCCGCACGCCGCGGTCAGCGTCGACCCCTTCCATCTGGTCAAGCTCACCAACGACATGCTCACCCAGGTGCGCCAGCGGGTCGTCCGCGAGCGCAAGGGCCGCCGCGGCCGCAGCGCGGATCCGGCCTGGACCAATCGGCGGCTGCTGCTACGCGCCGGGGACACCCTCAGCCCGCGCCCGCGTGCGCTGGCCCGGCTCAAGCGACCTTGCGCGCCGAAGACCCGACCGACGAGATCGCTGCCGCCTGGGGCGTCAAGGAACAGCTCCGCAAGCTGCTGGCCAGCGGCTCACTGGCCGAAGCTCTGAACCGCCCTGGGGCTGATGGAGGCTCGTTCTATTGGGATCCACCCCCCTGCTGGGATCGTTCGTTGGGCAGCGTAGAACGCTGCTTCGAACTCCGCTGGCGGGACGTCGTGGCAGTGCCCGTGGAGCCGGGCTTCGTTGAACCAGTGCACCCACGACAGGGTCGCGAGCTCGAGCTCGTCGACGTCGTCCCAGCCGGTCGCGTCGGGCCCGTGGACGCACTCGGTCTTGTAGAGGCCGTTGGTCGTCTCGGCCAGCGCGTCATAGGAGTCCGCGATCCTCCCGATCGATGGACGCGCGCCGATCTCCTCCCGCCGCTCGGTGAACCGCACCGATGTGAACTGCTTCGGTTCAACCGGCCGTTGCAACACCTGCTTGGTGGAGCAACAGTAGTTGCTCGTCTGTAGCCCCAATGCCGTTCACTTAAGCCGCCGGTCGCGGTGTCAAGGTCCTGGGTCGGTCAGGACGTCGATGCTGATGGTGGCCTTGTAGCTGGGGCCGCGGACTCGGCCGGTGGCGGTCTTGGGCGCGTAGTTGGAGATCGCTCGCTTGACCACGCGGGGGGTGGTGCGGCAGCGCCGGTCGGGCAGGAGGCCGTCGAGGACCTGCCGGCCGATGGTGCCGCCGAGGTCGATCGCGGTGTCGGCGATGACTCCGGCGGCCTGGATCAGCTGGTCGCGGGCGGCGCGCAGGGCGATGGTGAAGCTGCCCCGGGCGGGGTCGATGTCGGGGGCGGTGAGGGTGGCGTCGGCGATCGCGATCCGCAGCGTCTGATAGGCGATCAGCCGGGCGTAGACCTCCTGCTCGAGACCGGCGGGGGTGCGGGCTCGCAGCACCCGCCCACCGCCGATGCCCTGCTTGAGCTCGCAGAAGGCAGTCTCGATCTCCCACCGCTGGGGATACAGCCTGGCGATCTCGATGGCCGGGCAGTCGGCGTTGAGCACCGTGGTGACCAGCTGGTAGGCCTCGGTGCGGGCGCCTGCGGGAGTGGTCATGGTGATCTGGGCGCGGATGACCCGGACCTCGACCGAGCCGATCCGGGACAGCCAGGAGCCATCGGCGCAGCGGGCGCAGACCGGTAGCCGGCGTCCGGACATGACCCGGATCAGCAGGTCGGCGCCGCGGCCGGCGATCTTGTCGATCAGCTCGGCCGCGGCGAAGTTGCGGTCGGCCAGCACGATCATCGGCGCGCGCATGGCCGGCACCAGATCGCCGGCGTAGCCGGTCTCGCCGCGGCCGATCGTTCCGAACGCGGCCGCCAGTACCGTCCGGGTGCCGCAGGCGACCAGCGCCAGTAGCCGCACTATCGGATAGCCGGTGCCGCCGTGATGGCTGCCGCCCTTGCAGTAGACGGCCAGGTTGGCCGGGTGTCCGGGCAGCACATCTGTGTGCCGTCGATCGCGGTCACCAGCCGGCCGCGCCACCACACGCCCTTGGTGGCCGGTCCGGCAGCCGGGCCGCGCAGCAGGTCGAACAGCGCGGCCAGCGGCGCCGCGACGATCCGGCGGCGTGCGGCCGCGAGCGCCACGGCAGTCGGAGTGGCCACCGCCAGCCCGTCCAGGCCAGTGATCATCCGGGCCCACACCGACGTCGGCATCGCCGGCTCCATCGGCTCGGTCGGCGATGCCCTGGACAACGCGCTCATGGAGTCGACCATCGGCCTGTTTAAGACCGAGCTGATCGACCGCCAGCGGTCCTGGACGGGCCGGGCGCAGGTCGAGCGGGAGACCGCCGCGTGGGTGCACTGGTTCAACACCGACCGGCTGCACTCCTCGATCGGCTACTGCCCGCCGGTCGAGTTCGAAGAGTACTACCGTGACACCACGGCCGCCCCGGCCCTCGAGGTGGTCTGAACCCAGCGTCCGTCAGATCCAGGACGGTTCAGCCAGGATCGGCCGCCCAACGGTGCAGCTTGGTCTGCATCGCCGGTACCCGTGACACGGCCTGGGAGAGCTCCGGCCGGGGTGCGTCGGTGTTCACCGTCGTCCTCCTGGGGATGCGGCCTCGCCGCGAACACACTGGACCCCTTCGCCATGTGACCGGCTTTCCCGGCCTCGGACTACTACGGGTCCTCCGCCCCATCCCACCGGCGTCAGCCGGCGATGCGCTTTCCCGCCGGGCAGCTGGCTGCTGCCCGGGAAGGGGACCGGTGGGATGGTTCCCACGTTCACTCCCGAACCGTTCGACGGGGTCGGCGCCCAGCTATGCCCCTGCAGCATCGCCACGGCTACGCCGCAGGCATTCACCGTGGCCTCCCGACCGGCGACATCGACCGGCCCAGGAGGTCCCCGACAGGCGACGCTCTTGGCCATGCCGATCGGGTGCGCGCTGCTATCCAGCCCAGATCCGCCAGGTTGGAGCTGGTGGCTCTCTTGAGGGGCGTTCAGCCGCTGGTTCCTCACGTACGCCTTTCCGTCTCGCTTGCCGGACCCGAGCCATCTGGCGGTGCTGGCCCGTCCCGTCGTTGTCAGGGCTGCTTCCGCTCTCCTCCGCATCCCCGGACTCGAACTGCCCTCAGCTTCACCGGCCCGCTGCGACGGACCGGCCGCGTGTCCTCTCACCACCGCTCGGTTCAGGAGCGCCTCGTGGCGCTCGATGTCGGCGACCCAGAGCTGGTTCGGCGCGGTCGCGGCGAAGGCCCGCTCCAC
>DASYLM010000172.1:0-31684 GCA_036009565.1 Pseudonocardia sp.
TGTCGCCGCAGTTGCGGCGACACGGCCACCCGGCCGGTTAGAACACGGCGTCAAATAGCGGATGTCGTGGAACGAGAGGAAAACGCACGTGCTGATTTCTCAGCGTCCCAGCCTTGCTGAGGACACCGTCGCCGAGACCCGGTCCCGGTTCGTCATCGAGCCGCTCGAGCCCGGCTTCGGCTACACGCTCGGCAACTCGCTGCGCCGGACCCTGCTGTCGTCCATCCCGGGTTCCGCCGTCACCAGCATCCGGATCGACGGGGTGCTGCACGAGTTCACCACCGTCCCCGGGGTCAAGGAAGACGTCACCGACATCATCCTGAACCTCAAGGAGCTGGTCATCAGCTCCGAGGAGGACGAGCCGGTCACCATGTACCTGCGCAAGCAGGGCCCGGGCTCGGTCACCGCCGGCGACATCGTGCCGCCGGCCGGCGTCACCGTGCACAACCCGGACCTGCACATCGCCACCCTGAACGACAAGGGCAAGCTCGAGGTCGAGCTCGTCGTCGAGCGCGGCCGGGGCTACGTGCCGGCCGTGCAGAACAAGGTCAGTGGTGCCGAGATCGGGCGCATCCCGGTCGACTCGATCTACTCACCGGTGCTGAAGGTGACCTACAAGGTCGAGGCGACCCGGGTCGAGCAGCGGACCGACTTCGACAAGCTGGTGCTGGACGTCGAGACCAAGCCGTCCATGACCCCGCGCGACGCGCTGGCCTCGGCCGGCAAGACCCTGGTCGAGCTGTTCGGCCTGGCGCGCGAGCTCAACGTGGACGCCGAGGGCATCGAGATCGGCCCGTCGCCGCAGGAGGCCGACACCATCGCGGCCTTCGCGATGCCGATCGAGGAGCTGGACCTCACCGTCCGCTCCTACAACTGCCTCAAGCGCGAAGGCATCCACACCGTCGGGGAGCTCGTCGGACGCAGCGAGGCCGACCTGCTCGACATCCGCAACTTCGGGGCCAAGTCGATCGACGAGGTCAAGATGAAGCTGGTCGGGCTGGGTCTCGCGCTCAAGGACAGCCCCCCTGGGTTCGACCCGTCGGTCGCCGCTGTGGACTACGACAGCGAGGGCTTCGACCCGGACCACCTCGGCGACGACGGCCAGGACTACGCCGAAACCGAGCAGCTGTAGCCCTGTGGCTACGCGTGAGTGGCGAGTGTCGTCACGTCACTCGCCACTCACCGCATCCCGAAGGAGTGCAAGATGCCTGCCCCGACCAAGGGTCCCCGCCTCGGGGGTTCTCCGTCCCACCAGCGGTTGATCCTGGCCAACCTGGCCACCTCGCTGTTCACCTATGGGCGGATCACCACCACCGAGGCGAAGGCGAAGCGGCTGCGCCCGTACGCCGAGCGCCTGATCACCAAGGCGAAGCGGGGTGACCTGCACAACCGCCGCGAGATCCAGAAGGTGATCCGCGACAAGAACGTGGTGCACCGCCTGCTCACCGAGATCGGCCCGCTGTTCGCCGCTCGTGAGGGTGGCTACACCCGGATCACCAAGACGATGCCGCGCAAGGGCGACAACGCCCCGATGGCGGTCATCGAGCTGATCACCTCGCAGACGGTGACCAACGAGGCGGACCGGGCCCGTCGGGTGGCTGCCTCGCAGACCGCCCCGGCTCCGGCTGAGACGCCGGTCGAGGCTCCGGCCGAGACGGCTCCCGCCGCGGTCGGCACCGAGGCCGAGGTGGAGGAGAGCTCCTCCACCGAGGACGCACCCTACGGCGAGGGCAGCCACGCCACGCTGACGGACGGCGGACAGCCGGACGGTTACCCGGTCAAGGGTAACGACGACTCGAAGCTGTACCACCTGCCCGGGACGTCGCACTACGACCGCACCGTCGCCGAGGTCTGGTTCGCCGACGCGGACGCGGCCGAGGCGGCCGGTTTCGAACTGCCGCCGTCGCAGCGTGAAGACGCTGACGGCGACTCCGAGAAGGACGGCTCCTGAGCTCAGCCGTTGACGGGCCAGCCGCGCTCGCGAGAGTGCGGCTGGACATCAGCTATGACGGCACCGACTTCTCCGGTTGGGCCGTGCAACCCGGCCGGCGCACCGTGTGCGGCGTTCTCACTGAGGCGCTGAGCACCCTGGTGCGCCGGCCGGTTCTGTTGACCGTGGCCGGTCGGACGGATGCCGGGGTGCACGCGACCGGGCAGGTGGCGCACGTCGACCTGCCCGCCGAGCTGGACCTGTCGCCGGTGCCGCGGCGGCTGAACCGGCTGCTGCCACCCGATGTGCGGGTGCGCGGGCTGACCGGGGTGCCGGCGGAGTTCGACGCGCGCTTCTCCGCGCTGCGCCGGCACTACCGCTACCGCATCGCCGTCACCCCGTACGGCGCCGAGCCGCTGCGCGCCAGGGACACCGTCTCCTGGCCGCACGGTGCCGACCTGGCAACGCTGAACGAGGCGTCCGCCGGGCTGCTCGGCGAGCACGACTTCGTGGCGTTCTGCCGACGCCGGGAGGGCGCCACCACGATCCGCGCGCTGCAGCGCCTGGAGTGGCACGCGCTGGACGACGGCGTGCTGGTCGCGGAGGTGAGCGCCGACGCGTTCTGCCACTCGATGGTGCGCAGCCTCGTCGGCGCGCTGCTCGCGGTGGGCCGGGGCCAGCGCCCGCCGGAGTGGCCCGCCTCCCTGTTGACCCGCCCGGAACGGGCCAGCGAGGTCACGGTGGCTCCGGCGCACGGGCTGACCCTGGTCGGCGTGGACTACCCGCCGCCCGCTGAGCTGGCCGCGCGGGCCACCCTGACCCGGCGGGTGCGCGTACTGGGCGGCTGAGCCAACCCCCTGTGAGTGGTATTGGTCGCTATGGCGACCAATACCACTCACAGGCTCAGGAGTGCTGGTGCGCCGGGTCGGTCTCCCTCGGTGCGAGCGCGGGGATCTCGTCGATGCTGTAGCGGTGGTCAGCGGCCCGGTCGACCCGCTTGGCCACCGTGTCCGGCCGCTTCGCCAAGCGGTCCAGCAGATCCCGCTCCGCCACCTCGGTCATCGTCGGCACGCTGTACCCGCAGGAGTCGGCGATCAGGTCGAGCTCGACCACGATGATCGACCGCACCCCGGGGTGCGGGCCGAAGTGCGCGAGCAGTCGGAGCCAGTCCGGGTCCGACGGCAGGACCACGCTGCCCCGGCCGTACAGCCGCAGGATCTTCGCCGATCGGGTGAAAGAGCAGAACATGATCGTCACCCGGCCGTTCTGGCGCAGGTGGGCGATGGTCTCCACGCCGCTGCCGTCCAGATCCAGATACCCGACCGTGTGGTCGTCCAGCACCGCGAAGGTGTCCGAGTAACCCTTGGGCGACACGTTGACGTGCCCTTCCGGGCCGCTCGGCGCGGTCGCCACGAAGTACATCGGTTGGTCCGCGATGAATCGTCGCCATCGGTCGTTCAGCCGTTCGAAGACCTGACTCACACCTCGACGGTAGGTTGGCGGCCGCCGAAAGGCGAGCGCGATTCGGCCTGTCGGAGCCCTTCGGTGGGAGACCGACTCTGAGGCTGTGCCACGATTTGGGCCACCGCCCCGCCGCCGGCCGCCGAGTTCGGGCCGGCGGGCACGGGCCGGCGGATTGATCTGGGGGTGGCGTGGTGGCGGAGTCGACCGAGCTGTCGACGGGGTTGGACGCGTCGACCGGGGCGACGGTGCCGGTGCAGGCGGTGACCGTGCCGGTGATCGACCCGGTGGTCCGGCACTACAGCCGGCACGCGCTGCTGTCCACGCTGCTGGACGCGCTGACCGCGGCTGGGAAGTCCGCGTCGCCGATCGACTCCGACGACCTGAGCCCGGTGGACGAACTGCACACCGGTGGCCGCGCGGCGACCGTCGAGCTGGCTGAGCTGCTCGCGCCGGTCGTCGGAGCACAGGTGCTCGACCTCGGCTGCGGACTCGGGGGCCCGGCGCGCTACCTGGCGAGGCACCGGGGCTGCCGGGTGACCGGGGTGGACCTGGCCAGGGAGCACGCGGAGGTGGCCACCGAGCTCACCGAGCGCTGCGGGCTGGCCGACCTGGCGACCTTCCGGGAGGGCAGCGTCACCGGGCTGCCGTTCGGCGACGGCAGCTTCGACGCCGCCGTGCTGGTGCACGTCGGCATGAACGTCGCGGACAAGGCGAAGCTGTGCGCCGAGGCGTACCGGGTGCTGCGTGCCGGCGGGCGCTTCGTCGTCTACGACGTGATGCGGGCGTCGGAGGACGGCGAGCTGACCTATCCGGTGCCGTGGGCGAGCAGCGCGGAGCACAGCTTCCTGGAGTCGCCGTCGGAGTACCGCTGGCTGCTCACCGAGGCCGGGTTCACCGTGGAGGAGGGGCGGGACCTGCGCGGCCTGGCGCTGGAGCAGCTCACCAGGCTGCGTGACCTGCCCGAGGACGCGCTGCCGCCGCTGGGCCCGCAGGTGATGCTGGGCGACGGGTTCCGGGTGAAGGTGGCGAACCTGGTGGCGGCGCTGGAGAGCGACCTGGTGGCGCCGATGCAGCTGGTGGCCACCAGGTAGTCACGACCCCGCACGGCTCAGGCGAACTCCGGACCCAGCAGTCCCGCACCTCGTACTCGGTCGATCTGCGCCAGGTGTCGGTAGCTGACTCACCCGAACATCTCGGGCGCCCCGCGCGGTTCCGGGGAGCGCGTGGAACGCCGGGCCGATCTGGCCGTTCCGCCCCGCCGGCGACCGCTGCCCGGTTACCGTGACAGCTCGGTGATCACCTCTCACGGCAAGCGGGCAGACGATCATGGCTAAGCAACCTGTCACCCGGATGCAGCTCGACGCGTACCGGTTCGGCCAGCGGCGGATGGAGTCCGCGCTGGCCCGGCGTGACCCGGTGCTGCTGCACGAGGAGATCCGTGGCCAGCGGCGCGTGGTCGTGGTCGGGGTGGCGTTGGCGATGCTCGGTCTGGTCGCCATGTTCGTCTACGCCAAGGTGGCGCCGGCGCCGGCCTGGGCGAACCAGCAGGTCGTCGCCGGCAAGCAGTCCGGGCGGCTGTTCGCGGTGATCCACCAACCGGACCGGCTGGTACCGGTGGCGAACCTGGCCGCGGCCAGACTGGTGCTCTACGCCGCCCAGCACAGCGGCGGCGGGAGTGGCCTGGCGCGCGGTGCCTCGGCCGCCGCCACCCCGGTCACCGTGGACGACAAGGCGCTCGACGCCGCGCCCCGCACCGCGACCGCGGCGGTGCCCGGTGCGGCCGCGATCCTGCCGTCCGGGGACGACGCGGTGGCGGCGAGCGGGCCGTGGGCGCTGTGCGACAGCGTCGCGCCGGGGTCACCGCCGAGCAGCACCCTGATCGCCGGCACCGGCCCCTCCACCCCGCTGGGCCGCTCGGACGGGCTGTTGCTGAAGGGCCCGGACGGCCAGCAGTACCTGGTGCTGGGCGGGCGCAAGTACCGGATCGACGCGCCCGAGGTCCGCCAGGCCTACGACCTGCGTGACCACACCCCCCGCTCGGCGGCGGCCGCGCTGCTCGCGGTCATCCCGGACGGTCCGCCGCTGGACACGCTGACCCCGTCCGGCGCCGGCCAGGAGACGGCTGTGCTGCCCGGCCACGCGGTCGGCGACGTCGTCCGGGTGGTCGTGTCCGGTCAACCGGACCGCAACTACCTGGTACTCGCGAACGGCGTGCAGGAGGTCTCCCCGCCGGTGGCCGGCCTGCTCAGGGCCGGGCTGCGCGCCGACCCCGCCCAGCCGCCGGACAGCGTGCGGCTCGAGCAGATCAACGCGCTGCCGAGGGTCACCGTGCCGCAGCTGGACGCCTACCCGGCGGTGGTGCCCCAGATCGTGGACGGCGCGGGCTCGGTGTGCTGGCAGTGGACGCCGAACGGGCTGGACGGCACCGTGACCACGGCCGCCGCGCCACCGGTGCCGGCCGGGCGGTCGGCCACGCCCCTCGCCCAGGCCGACGGCACCGGTCCCCGGCTGGATGCGGTGTCGTTGCCGGCCAGCGGCGCCCTGGTGGCCTGTGCCGTCTCCCGCGCACAGCCGAGGTGCACGGCGCCCGACGACGAGCAGAGCGGGGCGCAGGGCTCCGGAGCGCTCTGGCTGGTCTCCGAGACCGGCGTCGGCTACCCCATCGCCAACCCGGACACCGCGAGCGCGCTCGGGGTGCGGTCGGTGCTGCCGGTGCCGGCGGATGCACTGCGCGCGCTGCCGGCCGGGCCGACCCTCGACGTCGCGGAGGCCCAGCGCACGGTGGACGTGCTGGTCGCCGCCCCGGGCGGCTGAACCCCGGGCCAGTCGGCGGCTCGGTGGCTCAGCGGCGGGTGCCCGGCCGCCAGCCGGTGCGCAGGCGCCCCACCGCGAGCGCGGCGGCGGTGAGCGCGCCCAGCAGCGCGAGCAGGCCGCCCCACAGCGCGCCCTGACCGGTGGGGGCCGGGCCCGTCGAGGCAGCGGCGAGCTGCAGGGTGCCGGTGTCGCCGGCCGCCGGTGAGCCGGCCGGCGGCGGCAGGACCGCGGGGGAGCGGGTCAGCGCGGCCACCGGGTCGACCACGCCGAAGCCGACCGTGTCGCTGCGCCCGGAGGCGTGCTGGGCCGCGGTGGCGGTGATGCGGTCCATCACCTGACGGGCGGTGAGCCGCGGGAACCTGGCCCGGATCAGCGCGGCCAGCCCGGCGACCGCCGGTGCCGCGAAGCTGGTGCCCTGGATGGGGGCGGTCGTATCGATCAGGGAGAGCTGGTCGGTCACGCCGGGGCCGCCGGGCGACAGCGACATCAGGCGTTCACCCGGCGCTGCCACGTCGACCCACGGCCCGGGGTAGCTGAACTGGGAGGCCAGTCCGTTCGGCGCCACCGCCGCCACGGTGAGCACGTCGTCGTCGAACCAGCCGGGGTAGGCCACCGTGTCGGATCTCGGCTGGTCCGGGCACGCGCCGTCGTGACCGGGACCGGCCCTCGGGCCCGCGTTGCCGGCGGCCGCGACCACCACCACGTTGCGCAGCACCGCGCTGTGGATGGCGACCTGCAGCTCGGCGGAGCCGGGGGCGTTGGGCGGCGCGCACGACACCTCGGAAATATTGATCACACCCGCGCCCAGGTCGACCGCGTGCACGATCGCCGCCGCCAGCGTGTTCAGGTTGCCGGCCGCCTGCCGCGTGTCGCCCTGGCCGGGCACCGAGAACGACGGGCTGGACTGCCGGATCGAGATCACCTCGGCCGCCGGGGCCACGCCGGCGAATCCGCTGCCCGGGTCGGCCGACGCGGCCGCGATGCCGGCGACCGCGGTGCCGTGCCCGTCGCAGTCGGAGAGGCCGTCGCCACCGGCCACGTAGTCGCCGCCGGCGATCAACCGCCCGGCCAGCAGCGGATGGCGGGCGACGCCGGTGTCGATCACCGCGATGCGCACCGCACGCCCTCTGCTGGTCGACCACAGCTCGGGCAGCGAGAACAGCCGCTGGCCCCACAACAGGTTCGGCCACCTGGCCCGGTCGGGCGTGTGGGTGGCGCCGACACACGCGCTCTCCTGCCGCACCCCGGGCGCCGCGGTCGGCGGGCCGTCACCGGGCAGCAGGTCGACATCGACCGGCGGTGGGCGCGGCAAATCCACCGGCACGCCGTGCGCACCGGGTCTGGCCGTGCCCCCGGCCACCGCCCGCGCGGCCGAGGGCACGGTGGCGCCGGCCGCCGCCACCGTCGACGAGGGCACGGTGGCGCCGGCTGCCGCCGCCGTGGACGGCCCGGTGGTGCCGGTCGAGGCCGGGGCGACCACCGTGGCGGGCAGCAGCGCGGTCGCCGCGAGCGCCAGGCCGGCCGCCGTTCGCCTCACAGTGCGCGTACCAGCTGGTAGAGGTCCAGCACGGCCAGTGCCAGCGGGAACGTGGCCACCACGAGGACCGCTTCCACGATGTCCACGGTGCGGCGCAGTACCGGCGACGGCTCCCGCCGCGGTCCGCTGCGCACCAGCCAGATCGCCACGGCGCCGGCCACCAGCAGCACCGCCACGCCGCCGAGACGGGCCACCGCCGGGCCGGTGGAGGCGATCCCGGCGACCAGCGCCAGACCGGCCAGCAGACCGCCGGCCATCGGCGCGGCGGACGCGGCGGCCGTGACGTAACCCCGGGAGCGCAGCAGCAGCACGGCCACCACCACGGCGGCGAACCCGCGCCCGGCCCAGCCCGCGCCGGACGCGGCCAGCATCGCCCCGCCCGAGGCCACCGCGGTGGCGCCCAGTACCAGTCCGGCGAGGTAGGTGTGCGCCAACCGGGACTGGTAGTGGATCTCCTCCGGGGAGGCGAGCTCCCACTGCGCGTCCGCGGCGATCATGTCGCCCGGGGTGGTGGGAACGACCGGCGGCGGCAGCCCGGCCAGCCGGATACTGGCCCGGGGCAGCAGCGGCAACAGTCCCACCGCGACGGTGGCCGCGCCGGCGGCCAGCCCGCCCGCCGAGCCGGCCCGAAACACACCCAGTAGGGCGGTCAACGCGGTCAGCGCGGTGGCCAGCGCGGTACCCACCAGCACCGGAGCGGCGGTGCCGAGCAGGGCCAGGCCGGCTGCCGAGGCGGCGGCGGCGAGTGCGGTGGCCAGCAGTAGGTGCCCGGCGCTCGGCGTACCGGGCAGCGCGGCGAAGCCCGCCGCGGCGGCCAGCGGGACGGCGCCGGTGGCCAGCAGCACGGCGCCGGTCCCGTCCCGCGCCACGGTGCGCACCGCGGCCGTGAGGGCGGCGGCCGCGGCCAGCGCGCTGACCACCGCGGCGACACCGTCGGGTTGCTCGCCCCAGCCGCGGCTGGCGGCCAGCAGGATCGCGGCGGCGACCGCGGCCAGCACACCGGCGGACAGCCCGGCCAGCCGGCGGCAGCGGTCGCTCCAGGGCAGCACCGAGTAGGGCTCCGACGGGCTGTCCGGGTCGTCACGGCGGTCCGACCAGGCTCCTGGTTCGCCGTCCGGTGCGCGCACCGCTTCGGCCACCGCGTCCACCGGGTCGTCGAAGACCGGTGGCGGAGGGGCGTCCGCGCGGCTGCGTAACCGCAGCAGGTCACCGTCGAGCACGCCGAGCCCGGCCAGGGTGGCGTGCGGCGGCAGTTCGGCGCCGGCCGCGGCGGCCAGGCACCAGGCCGCCGGGGTGCCGGACCGGTCCGACCCGGACGGCCGAGCCCGGCGGTGCGGACCGGACTCGCCCGCGAGCTCGCTGAGCATCGGAACCAGCTCGGCCACGGTCAGGTCGGTAGGCAGAGCAAGATCCATCCGAGACCGGGGGGCCAACACCGTCACCCGGCAGAACCGGGTGCTGTCGGCACGCGTCTCGGCCCGTGCCATACCGGCGTCCGGCCTGGTCATGCCACCTCCTGCCGCGGAAAGAAGATCGGGCCGTCGCCGGGGGGAGTTTTCTCAAACGGCCCCGGCCGGCGCTGTCAGGTTCTTAGTATTGCGGCGCCTGATCGTCTGTGAGGGCGGTTTGGCGGAACTGGTCGGACGAGCTTTCCGGTGGCACCACGCCCCGGTGGCCGGACCCCGACACGGCCCCTGCACGGCCTCGACACAGGACGGGACGGCTGCCCATGAGTACCCGCACGGTGCGCCGCGCGCCTCGGATCGCGCCACCCCGGCTCCCCGGCGGCGAGTTCCCGCTGGAGCCGCCCCCGGAGCCCGGCAAGCCGGTGCCGGCCGGCCTGGGCCAGCGGTTGATGCCGGCCGTCATGGTGCTCGGCTCGGTCGGTTTCATCGTGGTGATGGGCGTCCAGAACCCCACCTCGTGGCTGTTCGGCGGCATGTTCGCGCTGTCCACCGTCGGCATGATGGCCGGTGGCATGGGGCGGGGCGGCAGTCAGCGCGCGGAGACCGACGAGAAGCGCCGCGACTACCTGCGCTACCTCGCCCAGGTGCGGAAGAAGGTCCGGATCGCCACCGCCGCACAGCGCACGGCTCTGGAGTGGACCCAGCCGGAGCCGTCGGCCCTGCTCGGGGTGCTCGACACGGACCGGTTGTGGGAGCGGCGGGAGACCGACCAGGACTTCGGCCAGATCCGGGTCTGCCGGGGCCGGCAGCGGCTGGCCACCCGCCTGGTGGAACCGCAGACGGGGCCGCTCAACGAACTCGAACCGGTGTGCGCCTGGGCGCTGCGGCGGCTGCTCCGGGCGCACTCCGTGGTGCCGGATCTGCCGGTCGCGGTCGCGCTGGGCGCGCGGCGCTGGGTGTGCCTGCGCGCCCACGGCACCGACCCCGGCTCGGACCAGCTCGGCCTGGCTGATGGCCTGGCTACGGCTCGAGGGCTGGCCAGGGCGATGATCGCGCAGTACGTGGTGTGGCACAGCCCGGCCGAGGCACGCCTCGCGGTGATCGCCGCCCCGGCCACCATGGCGGCCTGGGACTGGGTGAAGTGGCTGCCGCACGTGCAGCACCCGACGCTGGTCGACGAGATCGGCGCGCTGCGGATGGTCACCGGGCGAGCCGCCGAGGTGACCGACTGGCTGGCCGCGCCCACCGCCCCGACCGCGAGCGGCAACCCCGCCCGGCTGCTGATCGTGGTGGACGGGATCGACGTGCGGCGGGCCGGGGCGCAATGGCTGGACCGGCCGGAGGTCACCGTGCTGCGGCTGGCCGACCTGGCGGGCGCCTCGACCGGCGAACGCGAGCTGACCCTGTGGGTGGAGCCGACCCGACTGGGCATCAGCAGCGGCCGGGAGCGCGACGAGCAGCCCAGGTGGATCGGCCGGCCGGACACGCTCGGTCTCGCCGAGGCGACCACGCTGGCCCGCCGGATGGCCCGCTACCGCGCCCCGAGGGGAGCCGAGCCGGACACCGGCCGCCCACTGCGCAACACCGTAGGGCTGCCCGAGCTGCTGGGGCTGGACGACCCGGCCGCGATCGGGGTGGCCAGGGCCCGCTGGCGCGACTCCGCCCCGGACACGCTGCGGGTGCCGATCGGCGTCGGGGAGACCGGCGACCCGGTGCTGCTGGACCTGAAGGAGTCCGCACAGGGCGGGTCCGGGCCGCACGGGCTGTGCATCGGGGCGACCGGGTCGGGTAAGTCGGAGCTGCTGCGCACCCTGCTGCTCGGGCTGGCCGCCACGCACGCCTCGGACCGGCTGAACATGGTTCTGATCGACTTCAAGGGTGGCGCCACGTTCCTCGGCATGGCCGAGCTGCCGCACGTCTCGGCGGTCATCACCAACCTGGCCGACGAGCTGTCCCTGGTGGACCGGATGGCGGACGCACTGGCCGGCGAGATCACCCGCCGGCAGGAGGCACTGCGCGCCGCCGGCAACCTGGCCAGCGTCGGCGACTACGAGCGCAAGCGCCGCGACGGGGTCGACCTGCCGCCGCTGCCCGCGCTGCTGATCGTGGTCGACGAGTTCTCCGAAATGCTCGCCCAGCGCCCCGAGCTGGTCGACCTGATGGTCACCATCGGCCGGCTGGGGCGGTCGCTGCAGATGCACCTGTTGCTGGCTTCGCAGCGGCTGGACGAGGGGCGGCTGCGCGGGCTGGAGTCGCACCTGTCCTACCGCATCGCGCTGCGCACCTTCTCCCCGGCGGAGTCCCGGGCGGTGCTCGGCGTGCCGGACGCCTACCAGCTGCCGCCGATGCCCGGCTCCGGGTACCTCGCGCTGGGCACCGACGAGCTGGTGCGCTTCCGGGCCGCCTACGTGTCGGCGCCGCAGGCGGCCGGTGTGGCGCCGGCGCCGGCCGCGACCACCGGGTCGATCCGCCCCCGGCTGTTCACGTCGGCCCGGGTCGGGGCGGGTCCCGGTGAGCCGGACGAAGCGCCGACCCAGGTGCTGGCCGACGGGGTCGACGGACCGGTGACCGAGGTGATCCACGGAGCCGTCGCGCTGTTCAACGGCTCCGCCCCCACCCGCCGGGGCGCCGGCGCCGGCCCGCTGGTGCTGGCGGGTACCCAGCTTGGCATCGCCGCGCCGGTCGGTACGGGCCGCCCGGCGGCCCGCAGCGTGCTGGACGTGATGGTCGGCGCGATGGCCGGTCAGGGGCCGCCGGCGCACCGGGTCTGGCTGCCGCCACTGGACGAGCCGCCCGCGCTGGACATCCTGCTGCCGGCACTGGGCCGAGGGCCGCGCGGCCTCGGTACCCGGGAGAGCGGTGGCCTGCGGGTGCCGCTCGGCCTGATCGACCGGCCGTACCACCAGCGGTGGGACCCGCTGGTCGCCGACTTCTCCTCGGCGGCCGGGCACGGCGTCGTGGCCGGCGCCCCGCAGTCCGGCAAGTCCACCCTGCTGCGCACCCTGCTGCTCAGCATGGCGCTGACCAACACCCCGGACGAGCTGACCATCTACGCGCTGGACTTCGGCGGCGGTCTGCTCGGCGGCCTGGGCGGCCTGCCGCACGTCGGTGGTGTCGCCGACCGCCAGCACCCCGACGTGGTGCGCCGCACGATGGCGGAGGTGACCAGCCTGCTGGCGGACCGGGAGCGCACCTTCCGGGAGGCCGGCGTCGAGTCCGCCGCCGACTTCCGGCGCCGCAGGGTCCTCGGTGAGTTTGCCGACGATCCGCACGGCGACGTGTTCCTGGTGGTCGACGGCTACTCCACGCTGCGTGCCGAGTTCGAGGAGCTCGAGGCGCAGCTGATGCCGCTGGCCAGCAGGGGGCTGTCCTACGGGGTGCACCTGCTGGTGTCCGCGAACCGCTGGACGGAGCTGCGCCCGGCGCTGAAGGACCTGCTGGGTACCCGTTTCGAACTGCGGCTGGGCGACCCGGCCGACTCCGAGGTGGACCGCCGCAAGGCAGCGCTGGTGCCCGCGAGACCGGCCCGGGGGCTGGCGCCGGACGGCGGCCACTGCGTGATCGGCCGGCCCGCGCTGGACGCCATCGGCGGCGGTTTCGCCGAGGCTGTCCGGGCGGTGGCCGAGGCGTGGACCGGGGTCCGCGCGCCGGCGGTGCGGTTGCTGCCGGACCGGATGGAGTTCCGGGAGCTGCTCGCCAGGAGCACCGAGCTGGCGGCGGCCGGGACCAACCCGCCGACCTCGCGGCACGCGCTGCCGATCGGGGTGGACGAGGCGCGGCTCGAGCCGGTCTACCTCGACTTCGAAGCGGAGCCGCACCTGCTGTGCTTCGCCGACGGGGAGAGCGGCAAGACGAACCTGCTGCGGGTGCTGGCCCGTGGCATCACCGACCGGCTGGCCCCGGAGCAGGCCCGCATCGTGCTCGTCGACTACCGGCGGACGCTGCTCGGGCAGCTGCCGGACAGCCACCTGATCGGGTACGCCAGCAACGGGGAGACCGCCGGCCGGGCGATCAGTGAGGTGGCCGCTTCGCTGCGCCGCCGGCTGCCCGGCCCCGAGGTCACCCCGGCGCAGCTGCGCACGCGCTCCTGGTGGTCCGGTCCCGAGGTGTACGTGCTGGTCGACGACTACGACCTGGTCGCCAGCAGCGGTGCGGCGGCGTCGGGCAACCCGCTGCTGCCGCTGCTGGAGTTCCTGCCGCAGGCCAAGGACGTCGGCCTGCACCTGGTACTGGCCAGGCGCAGCGGCGGCGCCGGCCGGGCACTGTTCGAGCCGGTCATCGCGCGGCTGCGCGAGCTCGCCTCACCGGGGCTGATGATGAGTGGCAGCCCCGAGGAGGGCCCGCTGCTGGACGGCGTGAAGCCGGCCCCGATGCCACCCGGTCGGGCGGTACTGGTGGGCCGGCGCTCCGGTCGGCGACGGGTGCAGGTCGCGCTGCTCGAGGTGGCTACCGAGCTCGATCAGTGCGACCGGCCCCCGGCCGCGGGCTCCGGCGGCTCGGCCTCGGCGACCCGGGCTTCGTCTGCTCCGTCCTCGGCGCCCGTGCCGGCGGTTGCGGGGGCCGCCGCACCGGTGCCGCCGGTGCCGCCGGCCCGACCGTCGGCCCCTCCGTCGGCGGCCCCTCCGTCGGCGCCGAGGGTCAGGCGGACCAGGTCGACCTCGACCCCGGCGCGGAGCAGGCCGGCGGCGGGCGGCGACCGGGCGGAGCCGGCAGCGAGGCCGGATCGGCCGGCAAAACCGATCCCGGCGGCACCCGGCGAAGCGGCAGCACCGGGCGAAGCGGCAGCACCGGGCGAGGCGGTGGTGCCGGGTGTTCCGGCGGCAGCGGCGCCTCGGGCACCGCGGGCTGCCAGGAGAGTGACGAAGCGGCCACAGCCATGAGGCTGGCCGTCGAGCTCGGGTCCGCCGAGGTCCGGCTCGCTGCCGCGGCGGACCGGTGCGAGGCACCCTGGGTGCTGCCCAGGGCGTCTGCGGCGTCGGCGGCGTCGGCGCGCGAAGCGGTCCGGTCGGCGCTGCGCCGGCTCGACTCGGTCCTCGACCCGGTCGAGGAGCTGATCGTGGTGCACCCGGCGCACTGGTCGGCGCCGACCGCCCTCGGCGCCGCCAGCCGGCTCGCCGGACCGGACGTACCGGTACGGACCTGCTCGTCGGCACTGGCCGCCGTCCGCGAGGTGACCGCCCGCGAGGTGACCGCCCGCGCGGCGCGGCCGCCCGGGCCGTCCGCGGTGCTGCAGGTGACTCCGGCCGGTGTCTGTGCCACCGTGCTGGGCAGCGCGGACGGCGGGCCGGTGCTCGCCCTCGGACACATCGTCCGGACCGGCGGAAACGACCTGATCCGGGCGCTGACGCAGGTCACCGAGGCCGCCGGAGTGCCGCCGTGCGAACTGACCGGCGGCGCGCTGCTGGTGGCCGGGGCGTCGGTCGTGGAGCAGCTGGTCGAGCCACTCACCGACCTGCTCGGCGAGTACCCGGTGCTACCGACCGACCCGGACACCGTCGCGGTGCTGGGCGCGCTGCGACCGGCCCCGGCCGCCGCCACGCGGCCCGGTGGGCTCAGCGGGCCCGGGCCGGCGCTGTTCGAGCTGACCGGAGCACACCGCATCGAGGCCGCCTCGCTGACCGAGGGGCTGGTGACCACCGCGAGGCCGGGACGGCGGATCCGGGGGTCGGGCGGCGCCGGCGGGCCGTTGCTCGCGGCGCTGGTGGCGGCCGCGGTCACTGGGCTGGGTACCGGGGCGTTCACCGGTGCCGGCCCGCCGCTGCACCACTCCGGCGGACGGTCCGGAGCCGACGGTGCCGGGGAGCGGGCCGTCAGCCTGGCCCAGTACGACTACACGGTGCGGCTACCCGGTGGCTGGCGGCACTCGGGAGGGCTGCCGGAACGGCGGCGCACCCTGCTCACCCCGGTCGGGGCGCCGGCCGGGTCGGACCTGATCGCGATCGAACAGACCCCGCTCGGCTACGACAGCGCGGCCGAGCCGGACCGGGCATTCCGCGAGCTGCGCGACCGGTATGCGCGGTCCGTCGCCGGCGGTGCGGTGCTGGACGAGTTCACCCTGGCCACCCGGGTCGCCGACCGGGACGTGATCGCCTACCGGCAGCGCCAGCCGGGCCTCGGTGCCGAGGTGGACTGGTACGTGGTCTTCGAGCGGGACGCGCAGCTCAGCGTCGGTTGCCAGCACACCCCGGGCGGTGTCGAGGCGGTCCGCGCCGCCTGCGTCGAGGTCGTCGGCTCGCTGCGGATGCGGTCCTGACCCGCGACGGTGCCACCGCGCCCGCCGCGGTGTGCCCGGTGTTCGCAATCGCACACGAAAGTCCGCATTCGACGCCGGGACCGCGCGCCGGCTGACAGCGTGAACGTGTTGAAGCCGCCCGAGCGGGCCGCGAACCGACACGAATGAAAGGCAGTGATGGCGATGGCCGCGGGGTACGGAACTACCACCGAGCAAATGCAGCGTGCCGCCCAACAGGTGGTGGCTGTGAACGAGCAGGTGCAGTCCCAGCTGGCCGCGCTGCGCAACCAGCTCGCGCCGCTGGCCGGCGCCTGGCGGGGCGAGGCGTCGACCGCGTTCCAGGGGCTGATGGCCCGCTGGGACAGCGATGCGAAGACCTTGAACGAGGCACTGCGTGGCATCGGTGAGGCGATTCAGGGTTCCGGTCGCGGTTACCAACAGGCCGAGGACCAGCAGCACCAGAGTTTGTCCGCGATCCAGGGCGCGCTGGGCTGACCGGTCGCGACCAGAGACTGACCAAAGACTGACCAAAGAAGGAGGAAACCGATGTCTGAGATCAAGGTTACGTTCGGCGAGATGGCCGCCGCCCAGCAGAACGTGGCGGGCACCGCACAGCGGATGAACGCCCAACTGGAGGACCTGCGCAGGTCGCTGGCCCCGATGGTGGCCACCTGGACCGGCCAGGCCGCCGAGGACTACCAGGTCAAGCAGCGCCAATGGGATGCCTCGGCGGCCGACCTGAACCAGGTGCTGACCCAGATCGGGGTAGCATTGGGGCACGCCAATGAGGGATATCAGCAGGTCGAACAGTCCAATGCGAGCCGCTGGGCGTAACGAAGGCGTGGCGAATTGCCGGTGCGATCCGGCGGTGGCGGCCGCGGTATCGACGCTGGCCCGAGCAGCCGGAGTGGGTGCCGCACCGACCCGTTTTGACCCATCGGGACAACGACGGGTACCCTCGAAAGTCGTTGTGCTGCGAACGGCGGTGTTGTTAAACCAGCGGAGCCGTTCGTTCGAGCACCCCGGGGTCGGCCCGCGCCGAACCCCAGGCAGCTCCCGCAAGCAAGAGACGACGAGGTAGGTCCGTGCGCACGTTTAGTCCGAAGCCTGGCGAGGTCACTCGCGACTGGCATGTCATCGACGCTACCGACGTCGTCCTAGGCCGGCTGGCTACTCATGCCGCCACCCTGCTTCGCGGTAAGCACAAGCCCACTTTCGCCCCGCACGTCGACACCGGCGACTTCGTCGTGATCGTCAACGCCGAGAAGGTCGCGGTGTCCGGCAACAAGCGGGACGACAAGTTCGTGTACCGGCACAGCGGCTACCCGGGCGGCCTGCGCCAGCGCTCGGTCGGGGAGATGCTGGACAAGCACCCCGACCGGCTGGTCGAGAAGGCCGTCAAGGGCATGCTGCCGAAGAACAGGCTCGGCAGGGCCCTGGGCAAGAAGCTCAAGGTCTACGCCGGCCCGACCCACCCGCACGCCGCGCAGCAGCCGCAGCCCTTCGAGATCACCCAGGTGAGCCAGTGAGTACCCCCGAGCAGTCCCCCGACGTCGAAGACTTCACGACCGAGACCCCGGCCGAGGTCGAGGCCCCGCGGGAGGAGAGCGCTCCTGCCGAGGACACCCCGGCTCCGGCGCCGGTCGTCTCCGGGCGCCCGGTCCAGACCGTGGGGCGCCGCAAGGAAGCCGTGGTACGGGTCCGCCTGGTGCCCGGCACCGGCAACTTCCGGCTCAACGGCAAGGACCTTCCGGTCTACTTCCCGAACAAGGTGCACCAGCAGCTGGTCAAGGAGCCGCTGGTGATCACCGAGCAGGTCGAGAAGTACGACGTGCTGGCCACCCTGCACGGCGGCGGCATCTCCGGTCAGGCCGGCGCGCTGCGCCTGGGGATCGCCCGGGCCCTGATCGTGCTGAACATCGACGATCGCCCGGCACTCAAGGCGGCCGGCTTCCTCACCCGTGACGCGCGGGCGACTGAGCGCAAGAAGTACGGCCTGAAGAAGGCCCGCAAGGCGCCTCAGTACAGCAAGCGCTGACCCCCGGATGGGCCGGCTGTTCGGTACAGACGGCGTTCGGGGCCTGGCCAACGCGGAGCTGACTCCCGAGCTCGGGATGTCGGTGGCGGTCGCGGCCGCCCGGGTACTTGCGGAGAGCGATCGTTCGCACCGCCCGGTGGCCGTGGTCGGTCGGGACCCCCGCGCCAGTGGCGAGATGCTGGAAGCGGCGGTCACCGCCGGTCTGGCCTCCGCCGGTGCGGACGTGCTGCGGGCCGGGGTGTTGCCCACCCCGGCCGTGGCGTACCTGGTCGGCGAGCTCGGTGCGGACCTGGGCGTGATGATCTCCGCCTCGCACAACCCGATGCCGGACAACGGCATCAAGTTGTTCGCCGAGGGTGGGCACAAACTGGCCGACACGGTCGAGGACGCCATCGAGGCGCGCCTCTACGAGCCGGGGAGCCGCCCGGTCGGCGCCGAAGTCGGGCGGGTGCGCGACCTGGTCGACGCCGGTGAGCGCTACCTGGGTCATCTGCGCCTCGCCGGCGCGGGCGACACTCCGCTGGCCGGGTTACGGGTGGTGGTGGACTGTGCCAACGGCGCCGCCGCCGAGCTCGCGCCGGAGGCCTACCGCCGGGCCGGCGCCGAGGTGATTGCGATCCACGCCACCCCGGACGGGCTGAACATCAACGACCACTGCGGCTCGACGTACCTCGACGAGGTGACCGGAGCCGTCCGCGAGCACCGGGCCGACCTGGGTATCGCCCACGACGGCGACGCCGACCGCTGCCTCGCGGTGACCGCCGACGGCGCCACGGTCGACGGCGACCAGATCATGGCGGTGCTCGCGCTGGCGCTGCGGGAGTGCGGCGAGCTGGTCGAGGACACCCTGGTCGCCACCGTGATGAGCAACCTCGGGCTGCACCTGGCCATGCGGGAAGCGGGCATCACGGTGCGCACCGCGGCGGTCGGGGACCGCTACGTACTCGAGGAGCTGCGGGCCGGCGGGTTCGCGCTGGGCGGCGAGCAGTCCGGCCACCTGGTGCTGCCGGCGTATGCCACCACCGGCGACGGGGTGCTCACCGCGCTGCGCCTGATGGCCCGGATGGCGGCCACCGGGCGGACGCTGGCCGACCTGGCCTCGGTGATGGTCGCGCTGCCCCAGGTGCTGGTCAACGTCCGGGTCACCGACAAGGCCACGGTTGCTGCCGCCGCCGAGGTGCGGGACGCGGTCGCCAAGGCGGAGGTCGAGCTGGGTGACCGAGGGCGGGTGCTCCTGCGGCCGTCCGGTACCGAGCAGCTGGTCCGGGTCATGGTCGAGGCGCCGACCAGGGATCTCGCGGAGCGCATCGGCGAGCAACTGGCCGCCGTCGTCGCCTCCGTGACCTGACCTACCGCCACCGCCCTCCCACTGGCCCCCGGCGAGTCGGGGATTAGGTCAGCGCGAGTCGGGGATTCGGTCAGCGCGCTGGCGGCGCGTTGGACCGGCTCGGGATGCCGATGTGTGCGATCGCATCGAAGTCCGCCGATTCGGGTCCATCAGCCGGCCAGGTTTGTCACTCTGCCCCCATGGGGACGAGATTCGAGCTGGATCCGGATGTGGCACTGGCCGGAGCGACGCGGCTGGCCGCATTGGCCGACGAGCTGGCCCTGTCGGCGGCCCGGGTGCACGAAACGGTGATCGATCCGCTGCTGACCGGGCCCGCCGTAGCCGCGGGGCGCGATCTTGCCGCTGGCCGGCTCGGGCGTTACACCATCGAGCTGGCGCAGCTGGCCGCCGACATGCGCCGTGCCGCCGACGCGACGCGGGAGCACGAGAGGCGGGTCGTCGCCGTCGCCCGGCAGTTGACGTCCAGGTTGTCCACGCCCCCGCCGGAAGTCGGATGATGGGCCCACCGGGCGCGATCTCCCCGGTGCTCACGGCGCTCGAGACGTGGCGCGCGGTGTATCAGCGCTGGTGGAACCATCCGTGCCGGCATGGGGATGCGGCGGAGCGGCCGTGGACGGATGCCGAACGGGATCGCCTCGCCCGGCTCGCCGGCGTCGACCCCGGGGATCTGCTCTCGGCCGCGGACCGTCTGGACCGGGTGGCGGCAGATGTCGGCGACCTGGGGCGGAAGGTCTGCATGATCGCCTCCGAGGCTGGTGTCGGTCTCGATGCCGCGGCCCGCAGTGGCGCGCTGGGTGCGGCGATCGAGTCCGAGGTCGCCGAGTTGACCGGGCTGGCGACGCGGTTGCGGTCAGACTCGGGCCGGCACGAGTCGTGGCTCGTCGACCTGGTACGGCAGGTGTTTCGCACCGGCGACGGCGTCCAGGCCGGCGGGGGCCATCGCTCGGTCTGGCTGGCCCTTCGGGAGGCGGACGAAGCGGACGAGTCGGTGTCCCGGCCAGTCGGACCCGGTGCCTTCGAGGCCCCTGAACGAGGTGAGGTGGCGCGCTGGCGGGCACTGGACGGGCTCGTCGACGGCCACAGCGCAGTGCTCACGGCGTTGCGGAACGCGCTGGCCGCCGCCGGTGGCCGAGGTGGTGCTGTCGGCGGTTCGTGCGAGGCGTGGGGCGATGGTCCGGACCGTCTTTCCGCCGCAGCTGTCTGGGTCAGCGAAGGGACGCCGCCGACGCGGGAGATCGTCGTCGACCAGGCTTACCGCGACCAGGTCCGCCAGGTCTGGCAGCCGCTGCCCGCCGCGCCCGCGCCGGTCCCCGGCCTGGGTCCGCTGATGCCCGGCACCGAAGGCACCCGGACCGAGACTGACACCGGGGTGCGCATCGCGCAGCTACCGGACCGGCCAATCTCGAGGCGGTAGTCCGACGACCCAGTCGATGGGAGCGCCGGATTGCGTCGGCGGTCAGCGCTGGCTTGTGCTGATGAGATCCCCGACTCGCGCTGACGGAATCCCGGACTCGCGCTGACGGAATCCCCGACTCGCGGGTGGGGTCAGCGGGTGAGGAGGAGCTCGGTGCGTTTGAGCTCGCCGGAGACCAGTTCGTCCAGGTCGGAGTCGCCGAGCAGCGTCTGCAGCAGGAAACCGGTCACCAGTGCACGGGTCAGCCGGGCGGTGCCGGAGTGCGGCTTGCCGGCGAGCAGGGAGTCGATCCAGGCGCGGCCGCTGAGGAATCCGAGGTGGTTCGCCTTCGGCAGTGAGCGCAGGACAACGGGTCCGCCCCAGCCGGCGGCCACCGGTTCCGCGTTGCCGACCAGCGGGCTGACCTGGTCCTTGCCGGCAGCCAGGTGCAGCGAGGGCGCGGTGATGAGGGGGGCGGCTTCGATCGCGGACGGCCGGGTCTCCGAGGCGGCCAGGGTGACCACGGCGGCGACCGGCTCACCGGCGGCCTGGCGGTCGGCGGCGGCGAGCACCGCGCAACCACCGCCCATGCCGTGCCCGGCCAGCGCGAGCCGTCGTTTGTCCACGCTGATCGCACCGTCGCCGAGACGGACGCCGACGCAGACCTCCAGGGTGCTGCGCAGGTCGGCGCTGAACCGGGCGTGGCTGGGTACCGGTCCCCGGAAGCTGGCCGGCGCGGCGGCCACGATGCCCCAGGAGGCGAGGTGGCGCAGCAGCGGCAGGTAGCGGTCCGGGCTCTGCAACCAGTCGTGGCCGAACGCCACCGCCGGCAGGCCGAGTCCTTCGCTGGGCGCGTAGACCACGCCGGGCAGGCCGACCAGCCCCAACTCGCCGCGCAGCACGGAGTGCGGACCTGGGCGGGACAGCTGCTCGATCGCTTTCTTGGGCGATCGGGGCAGCTTGGGGGCCGCCGGCTGTCGGGTACGAGCCACGCGCAGACGCTATCCCATGCCGCCGGAGGCGGTACTGGCACGCCACGCCGCCCAGCCGGTGGGAAGTCGGCCCCGCTGCCGGGGACAGGTGCGATCGGGGGCCGGCCTCTAACGTTGGCGGCATGAGGCGGATGTGGACGGCCGGCCAGGTGCGGGCGGCCGAGGACGTGCTGCTGCGGCGGACCCCGGACGGCGCGCTGATGCGGCGGGCGGCGTACGGGGTCGGTGCCCGGGCGAGCGCGATGCTGGCCGAGCACGCCGGCGGGGTGGCGGGGCGGCGGGTGGCGTTGCTGGTCGGCGCGGGCAACAACGGCGGTGACGCGCTGTGGGCCGGCTACGAGCTGTGCCGCGGGGGCGTCGCGGTGACCGCCGTGCTGTTGGTACCGGACCGGGCACATCCGGCCGGGCTGGCCGCGCTGCGCCGACGCGGTGGCCGGGTGCTGGATGCGGCGCACGCCGAGCGGGCCGACGCGGCGGTGCGCGGCGCGGACCTGGTGATCGACGGGATCGTCGGGATCTCCGGGCGCGGTGCGCTGCGCGAGCCGGCCGCCGCGCTGGTGGCCGCCGCCGAGGACGCCCGGGTGCCGATCCTGGCCGTCGACCTGCCCAGCGGGGTGGACCCGGACACCGGCGCGACGGACGGACCGGCGGTGACCGCCGCCGCGACCGTCACCTTCGGCGCGCACAAGCCGGTGCACGCGCTGGCCGCGCGCCGCTGCGGACCGGTGCACCTGGTCGACCTGGGGCTGGGCCCGCACCTGCCGGCACCCGACCTGCACCAGCTCGAGGTCGCCGACGTGGCGTCGCGCTGGCCCGTCCCCGGCCCGGACGACGACAAGTACACCCAGGGTGTGGTCGGGATCGCCGCCGGTTCGTCGGTGTACCCGGGGGCGGCCGTACTGGCTACCGGCGCGGCGGTGTCGGCCACCTCGGGCATGGTCCGGTTCGCCGGCAGCGCCGCGGAACAGGTGCGGTCGCGCTGGCCGGAGGTGGTGGCGGCCGGCTCCGTCGCCGACACCGGCCGCGTCCAGGCGTGGACCGTCGGCCCGGGCATCGGTACCGGCGCCGCCGGCCGGGACACCCTGGCCGCCGTGCTGGACCGGGGCGTACCGGTCTGCCTGGACGCCGACGCGATCACCTTGATCGCCTCGACGCCGGACCTGGCCGACGCGGCCGCCGAGGTGCCCGCCGTGTACACCCCGCACGATCGGGAGTTCGCCCGGATCGCCGGTGAGGTGGGCACCGACCGGGTCGCCGCCGCCCGCCGCGCCGCCGCGAGCCTGCACGCCACCGTGCTGCTCAAGGGCAACGTCACCGTGGTGGCCGACGCCGACGGCCGGGCACTGGCGCATCCGTCCGACTCGTCCTGGGCGGCGACCGCCGGCTCCGGGGACGTGCTGTCCGGGCTGATCGGGGCGCTGCTGGCGGCCGGGCTGGAGCCGTGGTGGGCGGCCGGTTGCGCCGCGTACCTGCACAGCCGGGCCGCCGTGATCGCCGCCGTCGGTGGCGCTCACCCGGGTGCGCTGACTGGTCCGGGCGCCCCGATCGGCGCGTCCGCGCTGCTGGCGGCCGTGCCGGACGCGATCCGCGCGGTACGCAGACAAGCCCGGTAGCCCTGGGCCCGGGCCCCAGGGCTAGCCAGCAGACGGGTCGTGAGCCGGAGGCGACCGGTGCGGCGGACGGGTAGCGCGCCGGGGGCGACCGGTGCGGGTGGACCGGATGAGACCATGGCGGCATGTCCGCGACCGCCGACCACCACCGCGCCGCACCGACCGGGTGGACCGCCGAGGACGGCGAGGTCGGCAGCGTCGCCGGGGCCGCCGGCGGCACCGGGTCGGGCAGGCCGCGCGCCGAAGCGGCCGTCGACCTGGGCGCGATCCGGCACAACGTGGCAATCCTGACCGGCCTCGCGGCCCGTTCCGGCGCGGGCGTGATGGCGGTGGTCAAGGCGGAGGGCTACGGGCACGGGTCGGTGGCGGTGGCCGGGGCGGCGCTGTCGGCCGGCGCCAGCTGGTTGGGCGTGTGCACGCTGGACGAGGCGCTGGTGCTGCGCGACGGCGGCATCACCGCGCCCATCCTGAGCTGGCTGGACCTGCCCGACGTCGACTTCGCCGCCGGCGTGGCCAGGAACATCGATCTCTCGGTGGCCTCGGTCACCGAGCTCGCGCTGGTCCGGGGCGCCGCCGAGGAGGTCGGCCGCCCGGCGCGCGTCCACCTCAAGATCGACACCGGGCTGAGCCGCAACGGCTGCAACGCGGCCGACTGGCCGGGTCTGGTGCGGGCCGCCGCCGAAGCAGTCGCCGACGGTGTGATTGATGTCATCGCGGTGTGGTCGCACCTGGCGCACGGCGACGAGCCGGGCAACCCGATGCTGGACCGCCAGGCCGCCCGGCTGGACGCCGCCTGGCAGCTCGCCACCGACGCCGGCCTGCACCCGATCCGGCATCTGGCCAACTCCGGTGCCACCCTGACCCGCCCCGACCTGCACTACGACCTGGTCCGCCCGGGCATCGCGGTCTACGGGCTGGACCCGATCGGCCCACCGCCCTCGCGGTTCGGCCTGCGCCCGGCGATGACCTTCCGAACCAGGGTGGCGCTGGTCAAGCGGGTGCCGGCGGGCGAGGGCGTGTCCTACGGGCACGAGTGGAGCACGCCGAGGGAGACCACGTTGGCGCTGTTGCCGGTCGGCTACGCGGACGGGGTGCCTCGCCGGCTGGGGAGCCGCCCCAGCGGGGTCGGCGGCATGGAGGTGCTGCTGGCCGGGCGGCGGTTGCCGGTGGTCGGCCGGGTCTGCATGGACCAGATCATGGTCGACTGCGGGCCCGACCGGGACGGTGAGCCGGTGGAGGTGGGGTCCGAGGCGGTGTTGTTCGGCCCCGGTGACCGGGGTGAGCCGACCGCCCAGGACTGGGCGGATGCGCTGGGCACGATCCATTACGAGGTCGTTACCGGGTTGCGGGTGGGGCGGGTGTCGCGCACGGTGTTCGGTATGGATGCACGGGACGCCAGGTGAGTCGCAACCGCGGTTGGCGGATCGCCGGCGGTGTCGTGGGTGGCGTACTCGGCGCCGCCGCCACCGGTGTCGCCGTCGGCACGGCCACCCGCTGGTCGAAGCTGTCCCGGGAGCGCCGGGGTCTGGCGACGGACGCCGAGGACGGCCGGCCGGCCCCGGCCGAGCTCGGGCTGCTCCCGGCCGGCACGCCGTGGTCGATCACCGCCGACGACGGTGTCCGGCTGTCCGCCGAGGTGATCGAGCCGCCGGAGAGTCGCCGCGCCGAGCTCACCGTGGTGTTCGTGCACGGTTTTGCACTGGACCGCCGCTGTTGGCACTTCCAGCGGCAGGCATTCGCCGCGCTCCCCGACGGCAAGGCCCGCCTGGTGTTCTACGACCACCGCAGCCACGGTCAGTCCGAGCGGGCCAGCCGGTCCAGCTGCACGATCGAGCAGCTCGGCGCCGACCTGGACGCGGTGCTGCGCACGCTGGCCCCGGACGGCCCGCTGGTGCTGGTCGGGCACTCCATGGGCGGTATGACGATCATGGCGCTGGCCGAGCAGCTGCCCGAGCTGTTCACCGAGCGGGTGGCCGGGGTCGCGCTGCTGTGCACGTCGGCCGGCGAGGTCGCGGCCTCCGGGCTGCCCGGCACCTTCCTGTCCCGGCGCAATGTGCTGACCCGGCTGGTCGGCGCCCTGGCCGGGTGGCAGCCCCGGTTGGTGGAGCGCACCCGCGGACTGATCAACGACCTGGTCTGGGGCGTCACCAGGGCGTATGCCTACGGCGACCGCTCGGTGGGCAACTGGCTGGTGGACTTCGTGCACACGATGATCAGCGCCAACGCGGTGGACGCGCTGATCGACTTCGTGGACACCCTGGACAGCCACGACCGCCTCGCCGCGCTGCCCGGGCTGAAGCAGTGCGAGACGCTGATCATCGGCGGGGACGCGGACCGGATCATCCCGATCGCGCACAGCGAGAAGATCGCCGGCGAGCTGCCGGACGCGACCCTGGTGCGGCTGGCCGGGGTCGGGCACATGGCCATGCTGGAACAACCGGAGCCGGTCAACGCGGCACTGGTCGAACTGCTCGGCAAGGTGGCCCGCCCGACGGGTGTGTTGCGCCGGCTGCGGAGGCGGGCGTGACCGGGCCGGCCGGGACCGCCCTGGTCGAGCTGACCCGCGGCGAGCTGACGCTGCCCACCGAGGCCGACACCGAGGCACTGGGGGCGCGGATCGGCGCGGAGCTGGCGGCCGGTGACGTCGTGCTGCTGGCCGGCCCGTTCGGTGCCGGCAAGACCGTGCTGGCCAGGGGCATCGGCCGGGGGCTCGGGGTGGCCGGTGCGGTCACCTCGCCGACGTTCGTGATCGCCCGCGAGCACCCGCCGGCCCCGGGCGGGCGCGGGGTCGGGCTGGTGCACGTGGACGCGTACCGGCTGGGTGGCCGGGCCGAGCTGGACGACCTGGATCTGGACACCGACCTCGCCTCGGCCGCCGTGGTGGTGGAGTGGGGCGAGGGGCTGGCCGACGGGCTGGCCCAGCGGTACCTGCTGGTACGGCTGACCCGCCGCGACGACGACAGCCGGGTCGCGCTGCTGTCCTGGGAGGCAGGGACCGCCGCCACATGATCGACGAGACATGATCGGCGGAACATGATCGACGCCGTGATCTTCGACTGGGGCGGCACGCTGGCGCCCTGGGTGACGATCGATCACCTGGCCGGCTGGCGGGCCTACGCCGACGTGGTGCACCCGGGCGACGCGACCGCCGCCGAGCGGGCCGCCACCGCGCTGCTCGCCGCCGAGAACGGCCGGTGGCGCCGCGTCCGCGAGGAGCACCGGGCCTTCACCCTGGCCCAGGTGGTGGCCGATGCGACCGAGGCGCTCGGTGGCCCGGCGCTGCCGTACCGGGAGGACGCGTTGACCGCGTTCCGCGAGTTCTGGACGGTCGCCACGCACACCCACGCCGAGGTGGCACCGACGCTGAGCCGGCTGCGCGAGCAGGGGCTGGCGCTCGGCGTGCTGTCCTCCACCGGCTGGCCGGGCACCTGGCACGAGGAGTTCCTGCGCCGCGACGGTGTGCTGGAGCTGTTCGACGCCTGCGTGTGGACCTCGGACCTGGACTGGACCAAGCCGCACCCGGAGGCGTTCCGCGCCGCGATGGCCGCCGTCGGGGCGACCGACCCGGCCCGCTGCGTCTACGTCGGCGACCGGTTGTACGACGACATCGCCGGAGCCAAGGGCATCGGCATGCGCGCGGTGTTCGTCCCGCACAGCGTCATCCCGCTCGACCAGCAGGTACCGGTGGACGTCGAGCCGGACGCGGTGATCCAACGGCTGTCCGAGCTGCCCGGGCTGCTCGCCACCTGGTGACCCCGCCAGTGGCGAGTTGGGTCATGAGCCGACTCGCCACTCACGGGTCGTACCCTGGCCGGGTGCTCGTTCTTGCTCTTGACACCGCGACCGATGCGGTGGCCGTCGGCCTGCTCGAGGTACCCGCCGCCGAGGGCCCGGCCACGGTGCTCGCCTCGCGGGTCCGCGCCGGCGCGCGGCAGCACGGTGAGCAGCTGATGCCGGCGGTGCTCGAGGTGTGCGCGGCGGCCGGGCGGCAACTGGCCGACGTCGATGCGGTGGTCTGCGGCGCCGGTCCCGGTCCGTTCACCGGGCTGCGGGTCGGCCTGGTCAGCGCGGCCGGGCTGGGCGACGCGCTCGGCGTGCCGGTGTACGGCGTGTGCTCGCTGGACGCGGTGGCGGCCTCGGCGCTGGACTCGGCGGCCGGCGGGGTGGACAGCTCGGCGGCCGGCGAGGTGGCCAGCTCGGCGGCCGGCGCGCTACTGGTGGTCAGCGACGCGCGCCGGCGCGAGGTGTACTGGGCGGCGTACGACGGGGCCGGGCACCGGGTGGCCGGCCCGGCGGTGGACACCCCGGCGGCACTGGCGGAGCGGGTGACGGAGCTGGGGGTCCGCCGGGTGGCCGGGCCGGCGGCCGCCGCGCACGCCGAGCTGCTCGGACTGGCGGAGTACCCGGCGGCCGGTGCCGCGCTGGCACCGTCGCCGGCCGGGCTGGTGGCGGCGGCCGGTGACGACCTGCGCACCGGAGCCGACCCGGCGCCCCTGCGGCCCTACTACCTGCGCCGCCCGGACGCGGTGCCGCCTGCCGCGCGCAAGCGGGTCAGCCTTGGCTGACCGGCAGGACCAGCGGCAGGTCCAGCGGCAGGACGAGCGGCACGGCGAGGGCACCGTCACGGTGGGTCCGCTGTTGCCGAGCGACGCGGCGGACTGCGCGGCGCTGGAGCGGCTGCTGTTCGCCGAGGACGACCCGTGGACGGCGCAGATGTTCCGCGACGAGCTGACCGCCGGTCACTTCTACCTCGCCGCCCGCGACGGCGCGGCCGGCGGGCGGCTGGTCGGATACGGCGGGCTCGCACTGCTCGCCGGGCCGGGCAACGCCGGACAGCCCGCCGAGACCGAGATCCACACCATCGGGGTGCACCCGGAGCAGCAGGGCCGGGGGGTCGGGCGGCGACTGCTCGCCGGGCTGTTGCACCACGCCGACGAGCAGCGCGCCGCGGTGTTCCTCGAGGTGCGCACCGACAACATGGTGGCGCTGGAGCTGTACCGCTCGACCGGTTTCGAGCGGCTCGGCGTCCGCCGCAACTACTACCGCCCCAGCGGCGCCGACGCGTACACCATGCGCCGCCCCCCAACCGTCGTCTGATCGACCGCCGCCCCGGTCGTTGTTACCGACCTGCACAACGGGCCTGCCTTAGCGCTCCCGGCTCAGGGAGTCGATGCGCCGAAATACCTGTCTGGTGTGCAGCTGGTAACAACGTGCTCGGCGCACCGAAACCTCATGCACGTCCCACTGATCATGGGTTCTGTGCTCGGGTAGCCGCCAACTACGGCTCACTGCCCAATGCCTACGTCCTCGGCCACCGACCCGGCCGCCAGGCTGCCGAGGCAGCTGCCTGTGGTTACCGAACTGCACACCGGGCAGGTTCTTCGGCCGTCCGACCTGCACCGTGTGCAGCTCGGTAACAACCTTGCGGCCTGCCCGGCTCGCTTGGCCTGCCCGGCTTGCTCCGCCTGCCCGGCTCGCTTGGCTTGCCCGGCTCGCTCCGCTTGCCTGGCTTGCTTCGCTTGCCCGGCTCGCTCGCCTCGAACGGGCTCAGAGCCGGGTGAGGCCGGCGGCCCGGTCCTCGATCACGAAGCTGGCCCGCGTCTCGGCCGGCGCGTCCGGGCGGGACACGTACGGCACCACCCGGAAGTCCGCCGTCAGGGTGTCCGGGGTGATCGTCGTGCGGACGTAACCGCGCCGGTTGTCGAAGAACTTCACGTGCGGGTTCTCCGCGAGTACCGCCGCCGTGGTCGGCAGCTGCTCCGACCCGTCGCCACCGGCCGAGATCGAGGTGGCCACCAGCTCGGTGCCCACCACCGGCGCGGCCGGGTCGTCGAACCGGGTCTTCACGTCCGCGGCCCAGTGCCGGTGCACGTCCCCGGAGAGCACCACCGGGTTGCGCACCCCGGCGGCCACCCAGCCGTCGACCACCCGGTCCCGGCAGCCGACGTAGCCGTCCCAGGCGTCCGGGTTGAACCCTCGCTCGGCCCCGGGCGTGAGGTCGACCTGGGAGAACATCACCTGCTGGCCGATCAGGTCCCAGCGCGCGGTGGACCGGGCGAACCCGTCGGCCAGCCACGCCTCCTGGGTGGCCCCCATCAGGCTCCGCGCCGGATCCACCCGGGCGACGCAGTCGCTGTCGTAGCGGTCGCCGCACGGCTGGTCACCGCGGAACTGCCGGGTGTCGAGCATGTGGAAGGTGGCCAGCGCGCCCCAGCCCAGCCGCCGGTAGAGCCGCATGTCCACCCCGGACGGCCGGGCCGACGGGCGGAGCGGCACGTTCTCGTAGTACGCCTGGAACGCGGCCGCCCGCCGCCCCGCGAAGTCCGGCTCGGCGGGGTCCTCGGGGATCATGTCGGCCCAGTTGTTCTCCACCTCGTGGTCGTCGAAGACCGCGATCCAGGGCGCCGCGGCGTGCGCGGCCGCCAGGTCGGGGTCGGCGTGGTACTGCGCGTAGCGCCGCCGGTAGTCGGCCAGGGTGCGCTCCACACCGCCCGCCAGCTGGCGCAGCGAGGTGCTGTCCGAGGCGTACTCGTAGCTGTAGTCGCCGAGGTGCAGCACCACGTCGGGCTGGTCCTCGGCGAGTCGGCGGTACGCGGTGAACAGGCCCTGGTCGTAGCGTGCGCAGGAGACGAAGCACAGGGCCAGCGGGGCCAGCGCGGTGGCCGCCGGGGTGGTCCGGGTGCGCCCGGCCGGGGACACCTCGGCGCCGCTGCCACGGCCGACCCGGAACCGGTACCAGTACTCCCGCCCGGCCGGCAGCCCTCTGGTCTCCACGTGCACGGAGTAGCCGAGGTCGGGGCCCGTCCGGGTGCTACCGCGTTGCAGCACCCGGCCGAAGCGCGGGTCGGCGGCCAGCTCCCAGTCCACGTCGATGGCGGACCGGGCGGACCGGGAGGTGGACCCGGCGCCGGTCGGCATGCCGCCGAGGCCGTCCTCGTGCGCCGGGTCGCGGGCCAGCCGGGTCCACAGCACCATGCCGTCCGGGGTCGGGTCGCCGGAGGCCACGCCGAGCGTGAACACCGAGCCCGCCGGCCGGGCGGCCGCCGCCGGGCCCCGAGGTGACCCGGCCACCAGCGCCGAGCCCCGGGGCCAACCCGCGGCGCACCCGGCCAGCGTCCCCGCCGAGGCGAGCCCGGCCACTGCCGCCGCCCCGGTCAGGCCGCCGCGCAGCACCGCCCGCCGGGACGCGCCGGCGGACCCGGCGGAGGCCGGCGTTCCCGAGGAGGACATACCCGTCAGCCAACCGGACACCGGGCGGCGTGTGAACCAACTCGCGGTGAACCTCGAAGTCCTCGCGGGTCGGCGTTGAGGCTTGGCACTCTCGTGGGTAGAGTGCCAATTACGCGGCAGCTCGGTGCCCCGGCACCCGCGACGGCGGGGCACCGTGGCCGTCGTTCCCAACATGGCGATTCTCAACCGGGAATCCTTCATGAACACCCCAGGAAGGGGAGGGCACACTCGTGGCGAGCGTGAACATCAAGCCGCTCGAAGACAAGATCGTCGTGCAGGCCAGTGAGGCCGAGACGACGACCGCGTCAGGCATCGTCATCCCGGACACCGCCAAGGAGAAGCCCCAGGAGGGCAAGGTCCTCGCGGTCGGCCCGGGTCGGGTGGACGACAACGGCAACCGCGTCCCGGTGGACGTGAGTGTCGGCGACGTCGTCATCTACTCCAAGTACGGCGGCACCGAGGTCAAGTACAACGGCGAGGAGTACCTCATCCTCTCCGCCCGCGACGTGCTCGCGGTCGTCAACTGACCGTCTTCTAGCACGCGACGCCGTCCCGGCCACCGGAGAGTTGACGATCCGGCCAGCCGGGGCGGCGTTTCGCCGTTTCGTACCCATGGATTAGGTGAAAGGCAAAAATGCCCAAGCAGATCAATTTCGACGAGTCGGCGCGGCGGGCGCTGGAGCGCGGGGTGAACCAGCTCGCCGACGCGGTCAAGGTGACCCTTGGCCCGCGTGGCCGGCACGTCGTACTGGACAAGAAGTTCGGCGGCCCGACGGTGACGAACGACGGTGTCACCATCGCGCGCGAGATCGACCTGGAAGACCCGTTCGAGAACCTCGGCGCCCAGCTGGCCAAGGCCGTTGCCACCAAGACCAACGACGTCGCCGGTGACGGCACCACCACCGCGACCGTGCTGGCCCAGGCCATGGTCAACGAGGGGCTGCGCAACGTGGCCGCCGGCGCCAACCCGACCGCGCTGGGGATCGGCATCTCGGCCGCCGCCGACAGGATCGCCGAGATCCTCACCGAGAAGGCCACCCCGGTCACCGGCGGCAGCGGCATCGCCCAGGTCGCCACCGTGGCCTCCCGGGACGCCGAGATCGGCGAGCTGATCAGCCAGGCGATGCAGGCGGTCGGCGAGGACGGTGTGATCACCGTGGAGGAAGGCTCCACGCTGGCCACCGAGCTCGAGATCACCGAGGGCCTGCAGTTCGACAAGGGCTACCTCTCGCCCTACTTCGTGACCGACTCCGAGTCGATGGAGGCGGTGCTCGAGGACGCGTACATCCTGCTGCACCGGGAGAAGATCGGCGCGATCGCCGACCTGCTGCCGCTGCTGGAGAAGATACTCGGCGAGGGCAAGCCGCTGCTGATCGTGGCCGAGGACGTCGAGGGCGAGGCGCTGTCCACCCTGGTCGTCAACTCGATCCGCAAGACGCTGCGGGTCTGCGCGGTCAAGGCGCCGTACTTCGGGGACCGTCGCAAGGCGTTCCTGGACGACCTGGCCGTCGCCACCGCCGCACAGGTGATCAACCCGGAGATCGGCCTCAAGCTGTCCGAGGCCGGCCTCGAGGTGCTGGGCAAGGCCCGTCGCCTGGTGGTCACCAAGGACACCACCACCCTGGTCGACGGCGCCGGCGCCAAGGCTGACGTGGATGCCCGGGTTGCCCAGCTGAAGGCGGAGATCGAG
>DASYLM010000173.1:0-9721 GCA_036009565.1 Pseudonocardia sp.
GTGGGTAGGGCTGGCTCCACCTTCCGGGCCGGCGGGAGGTCCGGCAGGATGACCTCATACTCGTCGGTAACTTCGGTGACCGCGCCGACGAAAGGCCGACGAAAGCTCGACCAGCCCCGGCGAACGGAGATCAGCGTGAATCCGATCCGACCTTGGGACGACCCGGAGCGGCGCGACCTGGCCGAGCTGGCGCGCACCTTCGCCACCAGGGAGATCGTGCCGAATGTCGACGAGTGGGAGACCAGCGGCGAGCTGCCCCGCGAGCTGCACCTGGCCGCCGCGAAGGTCGGACTGATCGGCGTCGGCTTCGACCCCTCGGTCGGCGGCGACGGAGACCTGATCGACTCCTTGCTGGTGACCGAGAACTTCATCCTGGCCGGCGCGCCGACCGGGGTGTGCGCGTCGCTGCTCACCCATGGCATCGCGGTGCCGCACATGGCCGACACCGGCGACGAGTACCTGCTGGACCGCTTCGTCCGTCCCACGCTGGCCGGCGAGAAGATCGGTTCGCTGGCGATCACCGAGCCGGACGCCGGCTCCGACGTGGCCAACCTGCGCACCCGCGCGGTCCGCGACGGCGGCCACTACGTGGTGAACGGGGCGAAGACCTACATCACCTCCGGTGTGCGCGCCGACTTCGTGACCACCGCCGTGCGCACCGGCGACCCTGGCTACGGCGGGGTCTCCCTGCTGGTGGTGGAGAAGGGCACACCGGGGTTCACGGTGAGCCGCAAGCTGGACAAGATGGGCTGGCGCTCCTCGGACACCGCGGAGCTGTCCTACGTCGACGTGCGGGTGCCGGCGGAGAACCTGGTGGGGGCCGAGGGCAGCGGGTTCCTGCAGATCATGACCCAGTTCGCCACCGAGCGGCTCGGGCTGGCCACCCAGGCGTACGCCATCGCGCAGCGGTGCCTGACCCTGACCATGGACTGGGTCCGGCAGCGGGAGACCTTCGGACGCCCGCTCTCCGGCCGCCAGGTGGTGCGTCACAAGATCGCCGAGATGGCCCGGCAGACCGATGTGGCGCGGCGCTACGTCCGCGAGGTGACCCTGCGCCACCTGGCCGGCGAGGACGTCATCACCGAGGTCGCGATGGCCAAGAACACGGCGGTCTACGCCTGCGACTTCGTCGTCAACGAGGCGGTGCAGCTGTTCGGCGGCCTCGGCTACATGCGTGAGTCCGAGGTGGAGCGGCACTACCGGGACGCCCGCATCCTCGGCATCGGCGGCGGTACCAACGAGATCATGAACGAGATCATCGCCAAGCGGCTGCTCCCCTGATGCCCGCGCGGCGGCGCCGGCTCACCGCTCACACAGCTCGGGTAGCGCCCACACAGCGGCCTGGGCGGCTGTGTCGAGCCGCCAGGGCTGTGTGAGCCTTCCTCAGCGCTGGTTCGCGCCGCCGGAGAGGACGCGGCGGATCAGGTGCATGGCGAGGTCGGTGGACCGCTCGCGGATGTCGGAGCGGTTGCCGGGCAGTACCGGTGAGGCCTCGCGCACCTGGCCGTCGGACGTGGTGACGCAGAAGCACACGTAGCCGACCGGCTTCTCCTCGGTGCCGCCGCCGGGGCCGGCCACCCCGGTGATCGAGACGCCGATGTCGGCGTCGAACACCGCCCGGGCGCCGTCCGCCATCGCCCTTGCCACCTGCGGGGACACCGCGCCGTACTGCTCGATCAGCTCGGCGGGCACCCCGAGCAGCGCCACCTTCGCCTCGTTCGAGTACGCCACCACCCCGCCGGCCAGGTAGTCCGAGGACCCCGGCCGATTGGTCAGCCGGCCGGCCAGCAGACCGCCGGTGCAGGACTCGGCCAACCCGACCCGGTGTCCGGCCAGCAGCTGGGCCACCTGCTCGTCGGTCGGGGTGCCGTCGGTGCTGACCAGATGCGACCCGTGCCGGCGTTCGATCTCGGCGACCAGCTTGTCGCTCGCCGCCTCCGAGCTGGCGGAGCCGGGCCGGTAGCGCAGGTCCACCTCGAGCTCCGAGCGGCGCAGGCAGGTGGTGATCTCCACACCGGACAGGTCGACCTCGGCGCCGACCTCGCGCAGTGTCTGAGCGATCTCCGACTCCGGCAGCCCGAACATCCGCAGGTGCACAGCGGCGAACGGCGGTGTCCTGGCCAGCAGCTCATGTACCGGCGGGGTATCCAGCGCGGCGGGCCACATGCCGTGCAGCTCACGCGGCGGACCGGGCAGCACGATCACCACGGGGCCGCCGGGCACGGTGACCACCAGGCCCGGCGCGGTGCCGACCGGGTTCAGCACGATCGCACCGCTCGGCACGGTGGCCTGTTTGCGGTTGGCGGCGTCGAGCGCGGCGCCGGCGAATCCGCTGCGCGCGGCGAACCGGCGGAGGATCTGCGCGATGCGCTGCTCCATGACGGTGTCCAGCACCATCGGCACCCCGGCGAACCCGGCGACCACCTCGGCGGTGACGTCGTCGGCGGTCGGGCCGAGGCCGCCGCTGGTCACGATCAGGTCCACCGGTTGGCCGGCGAGGAACCGCAGCCCGCCGGCGAGGTCGTCCGGCCGGTCCCCGACCACCAGGATGTCGGCTACATCGACGCCGAGCGCGCCCAGTCGTTCGGCCACCCAGGGCCCGTTCAGATCCCGGATCTTGCCGGTCAGCAGCTCGCTGCCGGTGACAAGAACCCCCGCGCGGACCCCGCGATCGGAGGCCTGGCCCGCCGTCACACCGTTGTCGCTCACACGCACTCCGATCTCCCTCGGCGAGCGTACGCGGAGCACGGGGACGCGGCCCGCCGGCGAGGGCGTCCGGTGAGCGAGAGCCGGCGAGCGCGTGCCCGGCGGGTCGGGACGGGAAGCCGGGGCGGCGGGCGGGCCGGCCGGGCGAGCGCGGTCAGGGGCACGACGGCGGTCAGGGCGCGCCGGCGGTCAGGGCGCGCCGGCGGCGTCCCGGGGCCGACTCCCGGTCCGGCGCGGTCGGGACCACCAGAGCTCGAGGCCGATGCCGTCCGGCGCGGTCAGCGACAGGTACTGCTCGTCGCCGGTGTCGCGGACCGAGGAGTGCGGGATGCCCAGCCGGTGCAGGTGCGCGGCCCAGTCTCCCAGGGCGCGCTCGCTGGCCACCCGCAGCGACAGGTACTCGAACCGAGCTCGTCCGCTGCCCGGTCCGTTGTGCTGCACCCGCTGCCGGAAGCCGAGCACCAGACCGGAGTCCGGGTGCCGAACGACCACCTTCCGCCGCGTCGGGGATGCCGGCCGATCGGTCCCGCCGGCCTGATCCGGCTGCTCGGCCGACACGAAGCCGAAGGTGCGACACCACCAGTCCGCCGAGGCCACGGTGTCGCGCACCGCCAGCGCGATGTGCGGCACGCTGGCCTCGGCAGCCGGTGCGGGTTCGGCTTCCGCCGCCTGACACACCGCCGTCTGTCCCACCGCCGCCTGACCCACCGCCGCCTGACCCACCGCCGCGTCCGTCAGCGCCGCCTGACCCACCGCCGCGTCTGTGAGCGCCGCCTGACCCACCGCCGCGTCCGTGAGCGCCGCGTCCGTCAGCGCTATCTGACCGGGTGCTTGGTCCTCGGCCGGGAGCTGCCCGGCCGGCAGCTGTCCCGCCCCAGCCGCACCAGTTACCGCCGCCCCAGCCGCACCAGCCACCGCCGCACCAGTCACCCCCGCATCAGTCACCGCCGCCGCCTCGCTCGCTGGGCCACTCGCCGCCCCTGTCTCCGCCACGCTGGGTATTGCGTCCGAGCGGCCATGATCGTTACCGCCGCCCCCTCCGACCGTGCAAGTTGTACCCCAGGGGGGTAGGGTATAGGTTGAGAGGCAAGAGCGAGGGGGTCGACCGTGAACGCGCCGAGCAGTACGGCTACAGGTGCCACCTCCGGCACGTCAGCCGGGGTGCCGTCGGACGCCGCGCACCTGGAGCTGATCGTCGGCGGGATGACCTGTGCGTCCTGTGCGGCCCGGGTGGAGAAGCGGCTGAACCGGATCGACGGGGTGGCGGCCACGGTCAACTACGCGACGGAGAAGGCGACCGTGAGTGCGCCGGCCCGGCTCGACCCGAGCGAGCTGGTCGCCGCGGTCGTCGGCGCCGGCTACACCGCCACGATTGCCGCCCCAGCAGCGCCGACAGCCCCACCGGCCGCCGCGGGCGACCACGACCGGCCCGGCCAGTCGGCCGACTCCCCCGGCGCACCGAAGGACGCGGCCGCCGAGGCCCGGCAACGGTTGCTGGTCAGTGCCGCACTGAGCATCCCGGTGATCGTGCTGGCGATGGTGCCGTCGGCGCAGTTCGACTACTGGCAGTGGGCCTCGCTGACACTCACGGCGCCGGTTGTGGTGTGGGGTGGGTGGCCGTTCCACCTGGCCGCCTGGCGCAACCTGCGGCACGGCGCGGCGACCATGGACACACTGATCTCGCTGGGCACCCTGGCCGCGTTCGGCTGGTCGCTGTACGCACTGTTCCTCGGCACCGCCGGGCACGTCGGCATGACCCACCCGTTCAGCTTCGAGCTGGGCCGGAGCGACGGCGCGGGTGCGCTCTACCTGGAGGTCGCCGCCGGGGTCACCACGTTCATCCTGGCCGGGCGGTACTTCGAGGCCAGGGCCAAGCGCCGCGCCGGAGCGGCGCTGCGCGCGCTGCTCGAGCTGGGCGCCAAGGACGTCGCGGTGCTGTCCGGTACGGATCCTGACGACACCCGCGAGACCCGCGTGCCGGTAGCGCAGCTGACCGAGGGCACCCGGTTCGTGGTGCGCCCCGGGGAGAAGTTCGCCGCGGACGGAGTGGTGGAGCAGGGCAGCTCCGCGGTCGACGCGTCGATGCTGACCGGTGAGCCGGTACCGGTCGAGGTTGGACCGGGGGACGCGGTGGCCGGCGGCTGTGTGAACACCAGCGGCCGGTTGGTGGTGCGTGCCACCCAGGTCGGCGCCGATACCCAACTGGCCCAGATGGCACGGCTGGTCGAGCAGGCCCAGGCCGGCAAGGCCCAGGTGCAGCGACTGGCCGACCGCGTGTCCGGGATCTTCGTGCCGGTGGTGATCATGCTGGCGTTGACCACCCTGGTCGGCTGGCTGATCGCCGGGGCCGCGCCGGCCACCGCGTTCACCGCGGCGGTGGCGGTCCTGATCATCGCCTGCCCGTGCGCGCTGGGGCTCGCGACGCCGACAGCGCTGCTGGTGGGCACCGGGCGGGGCGCCCAGCTCGGCATCCTGATCAAGGGCCCCGAGGTGCTGGAGTCGACCCGGCGGGTGGACACGGTGGTGCTGGACAAGACCGGCACGGTGACCACCGGGCGGATGACACTGGTGGACGTGCTCGCCGCGCCCGGCGAGGACCCGGACCAGCTGCTCCGGCTGGCCGCCGCCGCCGAGGACGGCTCCCAGCACCCGATCGCGGCGGCCGTGCTGGCCGGTGCCCGGGAGCGGGTCGGTGAGTGGCCCGCCGCGACGGACTTCCGGTCACTGGACGGGCTCGGCGTGCGCGCCACGGTGACCGGCCGGCAGGTGCTGGTCGGTCGGTCCAGGCTGCTCGCCGACGCCGGCCAGCCGCTGCCCACCGAGCTGCGGGACGCACTGGCCATTGCCGAGGCGGGCGGGCACACCGTGGTCGCGGTCGGCTGGGACGGACGGGCCCGCGGGTTGGTGCTGGTGGCCGACCAGGTCAAGCCGACCGCCGCCGAGGCGATCCGCGAGCTGCGCCGGCTCGGGCTACGGCCGGTGCTGTTGACCGGTGACAATGCGGCGGCGGCCGGTGTGGTGGCCGCCGAGCTGGGCATCGACGAGGTGATCTCCGAGGTACTGCCGGCGGAGAAGGTCGCCGAGGTCGCCCGGCTGCGCGAGCAGGGCCGGGTGGTGGCCATGGTGGGTGACGGCGTGAACGACGCCGCCGCGCTCGCCACCGCGGACCTGGGTATCGCGATGGGCACCGGCAGCGACGTGGCGATCGAGGCCAGCGACCTGACCGTGGTGCGCGGCGACCCCCGCGTGGTGGCGGACGCGATCCGGCTCGCCCGCCGCACCCTGGCGGTGATCAAGGGAAACCTGTTCTGGGCGTTCGCCTACAACCTGGCCGGCCTGCCGCTCGCCGCCGCCGGCCTGCTCAACCCGATGATCGCCGGCGCCACCATGGCGCTCAGCTCGGTGTTCGTGGTGTCCAACAGCCTGCGGCTGCGCCGGTTCCACTGAGCGCCGGTTCACCGGGCCAACCTGGCCGCCTCCCGTTGAGCGGTATCCGTGAGCTGCCCGGCCCTGGAACCGGCGAGCTTGGCGCGCAGGTGCTCCCCGACGGTCACCGGTTCATAGGCGGGCGGGCGGCCGGGGCGCACGCAGCTGGGCAGGCACTCGATCACCGCGTCGACGTTGCCGTCGTGGAAGTAGGCCGCGGAGCGGCGGGGCACCAGCACGCCGTCCACTCTCGGCGCGGCCACCCGGTGCATGGTCGAGAGCCATTCATCGTTGGTCCAGCGGGCCAGCGCGTCCCCCAGGTTGACCAGTAGTGCGCCCGGCGCCGGCTGCGCGGGGTGCCACCGCCCGCCGGCGTCCAGGATCTCCAGCCCGGGTACCGGATCGGCCCACAGCACGGTCACGATGCCGTAGTCGGTGTGCGCACCCATACCGACCTGGTCCGGCTCCAGCTCGACGTCCGGGGCCGGCAACCGATAGTTGATCATCCGCAGCACGTCGAGGGAGTGGTCGGTGCAGCCGGTGAAGTAGTCCTCGCCGAGCCCCAGTGCCCGCCCGAAGATCCCCGTCATGGTGCGGGCGACCGCGCCCGCCTCGGCGAACCACCCGGTCACCGCCGCCTCGAAGCCCGGCACCTCGGCCGGGAACGTGTTGGGCGCGTAGTCGTCGGGCGGCAGGTCGAGCCCGGGGTACTCGGCCGCGGCGACACCGACGTTGATCGCCTCGAACAGGTCGGCCGCGCTGGTCAGCCCGAGGCTGTTCACCAGCGACTCGGACTTCGGCGGGCTGTAGCCGCGGTTGATCCCGGGTGGGCAGCGGTACCGGTTCTTCGTCTCGGGGTCGAGGGCGAAGAACGCGTCGGTGGCCTCGGTGAACCTGTCCAGCGCCGACCGCTCGATACCGTGCCCGACGACCTGCATGAACCCGACGGTGCGCGCCGCCCGGTCCACCTCGGTAGCCACCGCGTCCCGCGCCGCATTGACCGCGGCCGGGTCGCCGGTGGTCGGGACGCGGAACGGGGTGATGTCGATGACCGGGACGTCGAGCAGACCGTCCGCTGTGTGTGCCGTGCCCACGGTGACTCCCTTCCAGCTCAACTGACGTTCGCGGCACCGGCACGCTCGAGCAGGTAGTCGCCCCAGCGCACCGGCGGATAGTCCTGGCGCGGCCCGACCGGCGGCTCCAGCGGGGCGACCAGCGTGTCCACATCCGCCTCCAGGAACATGATCAGCGAGATCAGCTCCTCCCCCGGCGCCTCGGCCGGCGGTGGCAGCACCCGGTGCCGGGTGGACCGCCACCGGTCTCCGGTCCACCGCGCCATGAGGTCGCCGATGTTGATGGTGAAACAGCCGTCCACGTGCGGGGCATCCAGCCAGGAGCCGTCCCTGGCCTGGATCTGGAGGCCGCCGTAGCCGACCTGCCGGTCCAGGATTGTGATCATTCCCCAGTCGGTGTGCGGAGCGATCCGGAACTGGCCGTCGCGCGGGGTGCCGGTCTCCCGCCGCGGTGGATAGCGGTTGATGTTGAAGGTGTGCGGCGAGCGGCCGGCCCGGCGGACGAACCAGTCCGGCGCCAGGCCCAGTGCGACGGCGCAGACCTCGAGCAGCTCGGCGTAGACCCGCCGCACCGCGTCGGCGTACTCGTCGCACCGGGCGGCGAGCTCCGGCACCTCGGCGGGCCAGACGTTGGGCGCGAACCAGAGCGCGTCCTGGCCCGGGTCGCCGGTGCTGAAGTTGCGGCCGAGCGTGTAGCTCTCCTTGAGGTCGGCGCGGTCCGGATCGGCCTCTTCGCCGTAGAACGCGTTCGCCTCCTGGCCCGGCGGCAGCCAGCCCCGACCGCCGACCGGTGTCGCGTAGGCCGCTTTCGCCGTAGCGGGCAGCGCGAAGAACCGCCTCGCGGCCGCCCGGACCTGCTCCCGCGGCTCGGACCCGATGCCGTGGCCGTCCAGCAGCAGGAATCCGGACTCGCACAGGGCCCGGTCCAACTCGCCGGCCAGCTCGGCGCGGGTCCGCTCGTCGCCCGACCGCCACCGCCGCAGGTCGATCAGTGGCACCCCGGTCGCGCGCAACGCGTCAGTCTCCCCAGAACCGGTCACATCAGATCCCCTCAGTTCAGCGCCAGGTACGCCGGAGCCGGTCATGTTGCTCCCTCTCGTCGCACGGATCAGGCCAGCGCCTCGGCGCGCACCCGGGTGCGCGCCAGGAACAGATACAGGCCGCCGGAGACCAGGAAGCCGGCCGGCGCACTGAGGTCCAACCCGCCGGTGGCGGCGGCGAGCGGGCCGGTGAACACGGTGGTGTGGATCCACAGGGCCGCGGCAAGCATGCCGGTCGCCTGCGCCAGCACGCCAGGCATAAAGAGCCCACCCGGACGCGCGTACCGGCCGGCCGAGCCGACCAGCGACGGGATGTCGTACCGACCCCGGCGCAGCAGATAGTCGACCACGAAGATGGCCGCCCAGGGCGCGAACCAAACGATCATGAAGAGCAGGAAGTTGCCCAGCAGCGTGTTGAAGTCGCCCGAATAGACCACCGCCAGCCCGATGCCGGCGCAGATCACACCGTCCAGCACCACGGCCTGCCACCGTCCGATCGGTACTCCGATGGCCTGCAGGGTGACGCCCGAGGAGTAGAGGTCGACGGCGTTCAGCGCGGTCATCTGCACAATCAGCAGCACCAGGTACGGCAGCACGAACCACCCGGGGTAGGCGGCCGGCAGTCCGGTGATCGGGTCGCTCGCCGACGGGGTGACCAGCGCGGCGCCCGCCCCGACCACCATGAGCAGGGTCTGCGGGATCCCGCCGCCGAGCGTCACCGCGGCGACGATGCCGCGCCGGCTGGCGCCCCGGGGCAGGTACCGGGAGTAGTCGGCGGCACTGGACGCCCAGCCCAGCCCGGCGCCGCTGGCGGACAGCGCGACGCCGCCCAGGAACGCGGCCCACCCCGCGGACGGCATCGGCGTGAGGTGCAGGCGGGTGGCGGTCAGCGCGGCGAGTACGCAGAACAGCGTGGCGAACGGGATGACCAGCGCGCGCAGCACCCTGGTGACCGCCGCGTGCCCGATCACCGGCAGCACGCTCTGCACCACCGCCAGCCCGAGCACCAGCGCGACCTTGCCGGCCCCGGACAGCTCGACGCCGGCGAACCGGGCCAGGGCCGAGGCGGCGAGCACCATGAGCACCAGGTCGAGCACCTCGTAGCCGACCTGCATGATCCAGTTGAACAGCGCGATCGGTCGGTTCCCGGTGCGCCCGAACGCGGCGCGGTTGATTGCGAACGTGGTGCTGCCGGCGGCCGGCCCGGCCAGGCTGCACAGGCCGGCCACCAGCCAGGTGAGGTTGCCGAGGACGATCGCCAGCAGGCACTGCCACCAGTTCAGCCCGAAGCTCACCAGGAGCGCCCCGTAGACCAGCGGCCCGACGTTCAGCACCACGCCGCTCCACATCATCCCGAGCTGGCGCGGCGTGCCCCGGCGCTCAGCGTCCGGAATGTGCTCGATGCCCCGCCGCTCGATGCCCCGCCGCTCGGTGCCGTGGCGATTGCCGTCAGATATCAGGTCAGCCGTCTGCGCT
>DASYLM010000174.1:0-3799 GCA_036009565.1 Pseudonocardia sp.
CGCAATCACCACCGGAATTGCGGGCCGAATATCAGGGATTACCGCCGGACGGCGGTCCCTGGTAGCCGGGAGCGGACGAGTCGTCCATGCCGACTTCGAAATGAATAGCCGGGTTGAGTTTGTTGCCGCTGACCTTTGCGCCGGTGCTCATATTCTGCAACGCGAATGCGTGGTCGTTGTCGCCTTCCAGGTCGTTGTTGGTGATCGTCAGGTTTTGTACGTCGTCGATCTGCAGGGCCTCACTGGCGTGGTTCTGGCAGTAGTTGTTGGTGTAGGTGATGTCGCTGCTGGCACCGACCCCGCTGCCGTCCCCGGCCAGGCTGTGCGGGCCCTCCATGATCAGGCAGGTGTTGTCGATGTCCTCGCAGCGGTTGCTGTCGATCACGACGTGCTGACTCGCCGGGCTGTCCGCGTCGGTGGAGAAGGTCTGCATGCAGTCGGCGTGCGCGTTGTCGAGGTTCTTGGTGTCACGCAGGGTGTTGTGCCGGATGGTGATGTTGCTGCCCCAGAACCGCAGCGCGTCGCCGTCGTCGCCGCGTGGGCTGATCGACGTCGAGTTCTCCAGGGTGATGTTGTTGCCGGTGAGCGAGATGCCCGGGGCAGCCGAATCGACGGCGTTGATGCCGGCGATCGAGACGTAGTCGGCGTTCACCGTGATGCCGTGCACGGTGCTCTGTCCGTTGCCCACGATCTTGATGGGGGAGCCGGCGGCGCCCGAGTTCTTCATCACGAGCCGCTTGTCCGCGATCACGCCCTGTACACAGATGGTGTCTCCGGGCAGTGCCTGCGTGGTGGCGGCCTCCAAGCTGGCGGCGTCGGTCGCCACGCTGGTGCATCCGGTGGGTGCCGGCAGCGGGCGGATCGCCCCCCGGCCGTCCGGCGACGTCGCGGGCACCGGACTGACACTCGGCGCGGGGGCGTGCACGGTGGGCACCGGCGCGCCGCAGCCGGCCACCACCAGACCGGCCGCGAGCAGTGCCGCGAGCAGTCCCACCGGTCCTCGGGGCCGCCCTCGACGGGTGCGCTCGGCCGCCGGGGCGCCCCGGCGGTCACCGGCGCTAGACAAGGCACACATCCACACACTCCGATTACGCGGTTACCCACGTTGTTATTGCTGTGCTCGCGGCGGGACGACCGCAGCGCATACACACCGCGCCCACAATATTTTGGCACGTCCGATTTGACCGGGCGCCCGAAGCTGAAAGTACTCTCACTCTTTCGAGTGCTATACCGCACAGGCGACTGTGACCAGGGCAACTGTTCGACAGAAGCTAGCCGTGGTAGACCGGGAATAGGGTGTGTTTTGAGCGGCGCGGGAGGCAGTCGCATGTTGAGCGAACCGGAGCAGCGGGTGCTGCACGAGATCGAGCAGAAGCTCGTGGCGAGCGATCCAGGGTTGGCCTCTCTCCTCACCACTCGCCGGGCCGGCGGACCGGGGCGGGTCGCGCGGGCGGCGCACGACGTGGTTTTTGTCCTCGCGGCGGTGTTGGGACTTCTGTGCCTGGTGCTCGGCCAGATCGGCTCGGGCATGGTGGCGCTGCTGTTCGCGGTGCTGGTGCTGGAGGTGCGGCGGGCGCGGTTCACCGTCCCGGTGGAACAGCCTGCGAGCGGTCAGTACCAAGCCTGACGTCACTCGACCTCGGGGTCGGAATCGTCGTCCGGGCTGGTTGACCGGACCGCGAGCACCCCGTCGAGCTCGGTGAGAGCGCCGATCAGGTCCTCGTAGTCGGCCGAGCCGTGCAGCCCGATCACCACCGAGACCGCGTTGTAGTCGCCCCGCCGGCGCTCGGGCGCCCGGCTACGTCGGGTCGAGTCGGCTTCGTCCACCCCGATGGACGACTCGAGGTGTCGGGTGGTCAGCCGCGCGATCACCCAGCCCCGCGTGGTGCAGGTGTTCAGTACCTGCCGCAGTAGTCCCCGGCCGTCGTCGTAGATGACCTCGATGAAGTGGCTGCGGGGTTGGTCGCGGCGCAGCCGCGCGGACAGTGGTGTGAAGCCGTGGACGATCGCGAAGTAGCCGACCGTGGTGGCGGACGCGAGGATGGGTAGCCCGGCACCGGCGGCCATGCCCACGGCGGTGGTCAGCCACACCGCGGCGGCGGTGGTGAGCCCCCGGACCAGGTCCCGCTTGACGAAGATCAGGCCGCCGCCGATGAAGCCGATGCCGGACACGATCTGTGCCGCGACCCGGGACGGGTCCAGCGTGACGTGTGCGCCGAGCACATCGGTGAAGCCGTACTTCGACACCAGCATGATCAGCGCGGAGCTGAACCCGATCAGGGCGTGGGTGCGCAGCCTGCGCTCTTCTGGCGCAGCTCGCGCTCCAGGCCGATCAGCGCGGACAGCACCAGAGCGACGCCCAGCTCGAACAGCTGGACCCAGCCCTGGCCGGTCGGCTCACCCAGAAGTGATCCCATGGGACCTCTCTACCCTGCTCGCCGCGCCGGCACCGTGCCGGGGCCGAGGAGTGAGCGAACCGACGCCGGTCAGCTCGCTGTCGCCAGCGCGGCGACCTCCTCGGCGCACCCCCAGGACAGCGTGATCCCGGATCCGCCGTGCCCGTAGTTGTGGATCACCCGGGTGGCCCCGCCGGTGTCGGCGTCCAGCTCCAGGCGCACGGTCGGGCGGGCCGGGCGCAGGCCCACGATGTGCTCGAGCACCTCAGCGCCGGCCAGGGCGGGGACCAGGTCGCGGCAGCGCTCGAGGATGGCCCGCGAGGTGGCCGGGTCGACGCGGTCGTCCCAGCTGCCCTCGTCGAGGGTGCCGCCCAGGATGGCGTCCCGACCGCGCGGGTGGACGTAGGCCCGGCCGCCCGGGTGGTGCTCGTCGCGGACGGACAGCCGCAGCCCCGGGTTGCTCACCCGGACGATCTGGCCGCGCACCGGGACCACGCTGAGGTCGCCGACCAGCTCACGGGCGCCGAGCCCCGAGCAGTTGACCACCACCGGGGCATCGAGTTCCGCCAGCGACCCGACCCGGCGGTACTCCAGTCGCCCGCCGCCGGCCTCGAACCGCGCCACCAGCCAGGGCAGGTAGCTGGGCATCTCGGCCAGCGGCACCGCGAACCGCAGCCCGTAGCGGTAGCCCGGCGGCAGCTCCGCCGGTTCCGCCGCGCGAACCCCGCCGACCGCCGAGGCCCACCACTGCTCGCCGGGCGGCTCGCGGAACAGCATCAGGCTCTCCCGCATCACGATGCCGGGCACACCCTGGGCGGCCTGTTCGGCGAGCGCGGTGTAGGTGCGGGCACCCCAGGCCAGTACTTTCTCCCTCGGCCCTGCCCTGGTGGGGAACCACACCGCGGCGGCCAGGTACGACGTGGACGCGACTGCCGGGCGCTCGCTCACGATCGTCACCCGCCGCCCGCGTGCCTGCAGCGCGAGGGCCGACGCCAGCCCGGAGATGCCGGCACCCACAACCACCGCGTCCACCTGATCGGTCACCCCGTCAGCTTGGCACCGCCGCGTCGGCCTGTTACGGAGCCGGTTGTTACGCGGGGTTGTTACGGAGCCGGTTGTTACGGAGCCTGTCTTACCGCCGCCTGTTGTTACCACCGCCTGTTGTTACCACCGCCTGTTGTTACCACCGCCTGTTGCACTGCGGCCTGTTGTTACGCGGACCGAGCTGCACAGGCCTGTTGTTACGGAGCTGCACATCAGGCCGGCCGCGGGCCGTCAGAACCTGCCTGATGTGCAGTTGGTAACGGCGGACCGGTGGGCTCGATTTGCGCGGCCCGCGGGCCGGCTCGGTCCCGTGTCGGCTCGGCCAGTCGGCTCACCGCGCGGCGCGCTGGCAAACGCAT
>DASYLM010000175.1:0-2513 GCA_036009565.1 Pseudonocardia sp.
ACCAATACGCAATTGTTCAGACGGCCAATAAGGCCGTGATCAGGAGCTTCGGAGGCCGCCATGGCCGAGCTACAGACCACATCGGACAGTGCGACGGTGCCCGCGGCGGACCCCCTGACCGGGTCGAACGCTCCCGGGCAGGACCGGGCCGGCAAGGTCGAGACCCGGGGTATCGACTTCGTGCCCGACACCGAGCGGCACGGCCGCGCCCGGGAACTTTTTGTGGTCTGGGCGGCGTCCAACATCAACTACCTGTACCTGGTGCTCGGCGGCACGCTGGTGCTGCTCGGGCTGAACGCCTGGCAGGCGATGCTGGTGGTGGTCGCCGGCAACCTGTTCTGGGCACTGATCGGGCTGCTGTCGATCAGCGGCTCCCGCTCCGGGACGCCGAGCAGCGTGGTCACCCGAGCCATGTTCGGAGTGCGGGCCAACCGGGTCAACGTGGCGGTCGCGGGCTGGCTGATCTGCATCGCGTACGAGGCGATCAACCTGTCCATCGGCGCGCTCGCCGGGTTCGCGCTGGTCGAACAGCTGGGCCTGCCAGCGGGCACCGGCGTCAAGCTCGCCGTCGTCGCGGTCACCGCGGTGGTGACGCTGGCGATCAGCGTCTACGGCCACGCCACCATCGTGCGGGCCAGCGGCGCGTTCACCGTGCTGCTGCTGGTCTGCATGCTGGTGCTGGCGGTGTTCGTCCTGCGCCACGCCGACCTGTCCTTCGTGCCCGTGGTCGACGGCGCCGCGCTGCACGGCGCCGGGATCTGGGCAGCCGCGTTCACCGGGCTCACGATCATCGCGTCCGGCCCGCTGTCCTGGGGCACCGGCGCCGACTACGCCCGCTACCTCCCGGCCGACACGTCCCCGAAGGCCGTCGCCGGTTGGACGGCGCTGGGCGGCTTCCTGCCGTCGGTGGTGCTCGGCGGAGTGGGCGTGCTGGCCGCCACGGCGGTGGACATGACCGACCCGCAGACCGCGCTCGGACAGCTGCTACCCCGGTGGTTCTACCCGGTGTTCCTGCTGGTCATCGTGCTCGGCTCGATCACCAACAACGTGCTCACCGCGTACAGCTCGGGGCTGCAGCTGCAGGCGGTCGGGATCAGGGCGAGCCGGGCGCGCACCGTGCTGCTGGACGGCGTGATGGGGGTCGCGCTGTCCGGGTACGCGCTGTTCGTGTCCAACTTCATCGACACCCTCAGCAGCGTGCTCGAGCTCAGCGTCGTACTGCTGGCGCCGAGCATCGCGATCTACGCCACCGACATCGTGCTGCGCCGCAACCGCTACGACGGCCGTGAGCTGCACGACGAGTCGCCGGGCAGCCGGTTCTGGTACCGCCACGGCGTCAACTGGGCCGGGGTCAGCGCCCAGCTCCTGGGCAGCGCGGCGGCCCTGGTCTGCGTGAACAGCACCGCGTTCTCCGGCCCGGTCGCGGCGGCGCTGGGCGGCGCCGACCTGTCCACGATCGCCGGCCCGGGGGTCGCGGTGGCCGTCTACGCGACCGTGATGCGCCGGCGGCCGACCCTGTGAGCATCCCGCGCCCGGTGGTCGCCACCTGGTTCACCAGCACGCCGGTGGACGCCGCGATCACCGTGCTGGCCGAGCCGCGCGTGCACCCCCGGCCGCGGGCCATCCGATATCGAGGCCTACCTGGCCACCATGCGCCGGTTGCGCGAGCTCCCGGTGCACACCGTGCACGCCGGCCACGATTCGAGTTTTCGACGGCGCCAGGCTGCACGACATCATCAGCACTCACCTGCGAGTGCGGCCCACCCGGTCGCAACCCGGAAGAGCCTCAGCGCGAAAGGTCGGGCAATGAGCCGCTACGGCGCCCAGTTCGGTCCGGACATCACCTTCCTCGGCGTGGACCGCTGCGACTGGGCGAAGCCGGAGACCTACGCCGACGCCGACGTGGTCATCCTCGGCGCCCCGTTCGACGGCGGCACCTCGCACCGCTCCGGCACCCGGTTCGGCCCGCAGTTCATCCGCCAGACCTGCTACCTGCCGCACGACGGCTCCCGGCCGTCCCTGGCACTGCGGGTGGACGGGCTGGGCGCCGACCTGAAGGTCTACGACGCCGGCGACGTCGAGCTGTACTCGGGCGACGCCGAGCGCTCGGTGCGCGACCTGCAGGAGGCGGTGTACGCGGTGACCCGCACCGGGGCCATCCCACTCATCCTCGGCGGCGACCACACCATCGCCTGGCCGGACGCGGCGGGAGTCGCTCAGCACCACGGCCAAGGCCGGATTTCGATGATCCACTTCGATGCGCACGCGGACACCGGCGACATCGAGTTCGGCTCACTTGTCGGCCACGGCCAGCCGATGCGCCGGCTGATCGAGTCCGGCGCGCTGCGCGGCGACCGGTTCCTGCAGATCGGCCTGCGCGGCTACTGGCCCGAACCGGCGACCCTCGCCTGGATGGCCGAGCAGCGGATGCGCTCCTACGAGATGACCGAGATCGTCGCCCGCGGCCTGCCCGAGTGCCTCACCGAGGCGTTCGGCATCGCCACCGACGACTG
>DASYLM010000176.1:0-5800 GCA_036009565.1 Pseudonocardia sp.
GCTTTGGCCTTGAGCGCGTTCGAGCTGGTCGTCGGGGTCGTGATGGAACTCATGATCGCCGCTCCCAGAAGCCAGGCCCGACCGCCTCGTCGAAGTCAGCGGTCGCGATGAAGTATCCCTCGTTGTCCACCGTGATGGGAAGTTGCGGCAGCGCCCGGGTGGCCGGACCGAAGATCGGCTTGGCGTACTCGGTGGCCAGGAACTGCGACTGGTGGCACGGGCACAGGATCCGGTTGGTCTGCGACTCGTACAGCGAGGTGGGGCAACCGAGGTGTGTGCACACCTTCGAGTAGGCGTAGAAGTCGCCGAAGTGAAACTTCTCCTGGCCGGCCCGCTGGATCACCTGGGTGCCCGGCCGGAGTCTGATCAGCATCACCGGCGCGTCCGAGGCGCGCAGGTTCTCGCTCATCGTCTCCGCGTCATGCAGGTCGGACAGCCGGAACGGGAACACCGTCTCGATCGACGCCGCGTCCAGGTCCTCCGGGCGTACCCGGACCTCGATGTTGTTGCTGATGATCTCCTCGGAGGAGATGCCCAGGTCCCGGCGCAGGTAGACCTTCTCGCCGTTGGCCGGCGCCCACGGGGTCACCCACAGCTGGGCCTTGTCGCCGCCCTTCCACGGGTTGCGGATCAGGCCGCCGAGCGCGATGACGCCGAACCCGAGGCCGAAGATCCCGGCGGCGAGGCCGGCGCTGCGCTTGATCATCGAGCGGCGGCCGATACCGGTGTCCTTGCCGGCGGCGGCCAGCTGGGCCATCAGGACGCGTCGCTCCAGCTCGCCGGACCGGCCGTCGTGGCGCTGCTGGACGGCCACCTCGTCCGGGAAGAACTTCCTGACATAGGAGATGACACCCACGCCGAGGAGCAGCACCGTGAGTCCGAAGCTGGCCCCGATGACCGGGGTGTACAGCGAGTACATCAGGTGTCCCGGCTGGTCCGGGGCGACGTAGTGGAACGGCCAGAACAGGAACGACACCACGAACACCAGCGCGGCGAGCGCGGAGAGCAGGAACCAGCGGGCGACCGCGCGCTCGGCGCGCTTCTCGGCCCGGGTACCCGGGACCGGCCAGCGCGTCTCGTTGTTCACCAGCACGACGTCGTCCAGCTCGCCGGCCAGGGTGGCCAGCTGCTCGGGGGTCATGTCGTCCAGCTCGGCGTCGGTCGGACGCGCCGGGCTGTGCGTTCCGTCACTCACTGCTCGCCTCCGCGCTCGTTCCGCGCCTCGCTCGCAGCACCCGCTGCGATGCTCACTCGCTGTCGACTTCGCGCCGTCATGCCTTCGCTCCCAACCACAGCGTGAAGCCGACCAGCGCGGTGATCCCGACCACGAAGGCGACCAGGCCTTCGGACACCGGGCCGATGTCGCCGAGCCCGTTACCGCCGGGGTCGTTCTGACCCTGGTCGACCGACTTGACGTAGGCGATGATGTCTTTCTTCTCGTCCGGCGAGAGCTGCCGGTCGGAGAAGTGCGGCATGCTCTGCGGGCCGCTGAGCATCGCGGTGTAGATCTGGTCCTCGGTCGCCGGCGCCAGCGGCGGGGCGAACTTGCCGGAGGACAGTGCGCCGCCCTGGCCGGTGAAGTTGTGGCACTGCGCACAGTTCAGCCGGAACAGCTGACCGCCCCTGGCCGGGTCGTCGCCGCGCAGCGCGATGCCGCTCTCGGCCGGCCGCTGCGGGCCGCCACCGTTCGCCTGGACGAACGCGGACAGCGCGTCGATGTTGTGCGCGCCGATCGCGGTGCTCGCGTTCAGGTCGGCCAGCGGGTGCTTGCGCTCGGCCTGCGCCTCCTGGCGGGCCAGAGGCATCCGCCCGCTGGACACCTGGAAGTAGGTGGCCGCCGAGCCGACGCCGATCAGGCTCGGCCCCCGGTCGGTGACGCCTTGGAGGTTGGCGCCGTGGCAGCTGATGCAGTGGTTGTCGAAGACCTGCTGGCCCTGGGCAACGAGCTGGGAGTCGTCGGCCGCGACGGCGGTCTGCGGCTTCGGTGCGAACACGGAGTACAGCGCGCCGGCGCTGAGCAAGGCAATGCCCAGGGCGAGCGCGCCGGCAATGCGGCGACGCAGCTTGCTCCGCGCGGACCGGCGGCGTGTGGTGGTGGTTCTCATCGCGGAGTCTCGAACCCTCGCTGTCAGATCGGGCGCTCGGAGAGCGGTCAGCGGATGAAGTAGATCACGGAGAACAGGCCGATCCAGACGACGTCGACGAAGTGCCAGTAGTACGACACCACGATCGCCGCGGTTGCCTGGGCTGGGGTGAACTTGCTGAGCTTGGTGCGGATCAGCAAGAAGATGAACGCGATGAGACCGCCGGTCACGTGCAGCGCGTGGAACCCGGTCGTCAGGTAGAAGACCGTCCCGTACGCACTGGACGCGATCGTGGTGTGGTGGTTGATGATCAGGCCCCGGTACTCGTTCACCTGGCCGAGCACGAACATCGTGCCCATCACCAGCGTGATCAGGTACCACCGACGCAGCCCGAACACGTCGCCCCGCTCAGCGGAGAACACGCCGTACTGGCAGGTGAACGAGGACGCAACCAGGATGATGGTGACGACCAGCGCGTAGGGCACGTCGAGCTCTGTCGGGGGCGGTGGCCACTCGCCGACGTTCTGGGCCCGGGCGGTGAAGTAGATCGCGAATAGCCCCGCGAAGAACATCAGCTCGCTGGACAGCCAGACGATCGTGCCGATGCTGACCATGTTCGGCCGATTCAGCGAATGGATCCGCTGACTGATGTTGGGCGCTGCCGTCGTCACGGGGGTCATTATTACCCGCGAGGTCAGCGCGGTCCGTTCAGGGTTGGGCACGATCCGTCACACGTCTGGATCACATGTCCCGCGCGGACCCGGCCGGGATCGGCTGATCGCCCGGATATCATCGTGCGCGCCGCCGATGTGGGAGGAAACTGAGCCTCGTGAGCAAGACCGTGAGCAATGCAGGAAACGCGGGGAATTCGAGTGCGTCCTCGGGTGCGGTTCGGACGATCCTGGTGTTCAGCCACCGACCCCAGGTCCGGGAGTCGATCACCAACGCGGTGGGGCGGCGGCCCGCGCCGGACGTCGGCCGGGTGAAGTTCCTCGAGGTCGGCGGGGTGGCCGAGGTACTGGCCGCGATGGACTCCGGTCAGGTGGACCTGGCGATCCTGGACGGCGAGTCGCAGCCGACCGGCGGGATCGGACTGTGCCGGCAGCTGAAGAACGAGATCACCAACTGTCCCCCGATCGTGATCGCCGTGCAGCGCCGCGACGACCGGTGGCTGGCGACCTGGTCGCAGGCCGACGCGGTGCTGGTGCACCCGCTGGACCCGCTGACCGCCGCCGAGACGGTGGCCGACGTGCTCCGCGGCGGCGTCCCGGCCGTCCGACACTGAGCCGGCTTTCAGTTACCGGGGCCGCATGACGCCGCCGACCGAGACAGGCGCTGCCTCTACAGCCAGCGCTGCCTCTACAGCCAGCGCAGCCTCTACAGCCAGCGCTGGCTCCACAGCGAACGCAGCAAGCGCGATCAGCGCCGCCGATGCCGGGGACCGGAGCTGGCCGGGACTGCTCAGCAGGTTGCTCGCCGGCATCGATCTGACCGCGTCCGACACTGCATGGGTGATGGATCAGGTGCTCGCGGGCGACGCGAGTGATGTGCGTCTCGCCGGTTTCCTGACCGCGCTGCGCGCCAAGGGGGAGACCGCCGAGGAGATCGCCGGGCTCGCCGAGGCGATGTTGTCCCGCGCCCGCCGGGTTCCGCTGGCCGGCGCCGCGGTCGACGTGGTGGGCACCGGCGGTGACCACTCGCAGAGCGTGAACATCTCGAGCATGGCGGCCATCGTGGTCGCGGCCGCCGGTGTCCCGGTGGTCAAGCACGGCAACCGGGCCGCGTCCTCCCGCTCCGGCGCGGCCGACCTGCTCGAGGCACTCGGGGTGGCGATCGACCTGCCGCCGGCCGGCGTGGCGCGGTGCCTGACCGAGGTCGGGATCGGGTTCTGCTTCGCGCCGGTGTTCCACCCGGCCATGCGCTACGCGGCGACGGCCCGCCGGGAGCTGGGTGTGCCGACCGCGATGAACCTGCTCGGCCCGCTCACCAACCCGGCGCAGCCGCCGGCCGGTCTGATCGGCTGCGCGGACATCCGGCTGGCCCCGGTGATCGCCGCCGTGTTGGCAGGTCGGGGGGCGTCCGCGCTGGTGGTGCGCGGCGACGACGGTCTGGACGAGATCACCACGACCAGTACGACCTCGGTGTGGCTGGTGGACGGCGGGGCGGTCCGCCTGGAGTCGCTGGACGTCGCCGAGCTGGGCGTGCCGAGGGCCGCCTCCGCTGACCTGCGGGGTGGCGATGCGGCGTTCAACGCGGACGTGGCGCGGCGGTTGCTGGCCGGCGAGACCGGGGCGGTGCGCGATGCGGTGCTGGTGAACGCGGCGGGTGCGGTGGCTGCTTTCACCGGATTGAGTGATGATCTCCTCGCCGACCTGCGCGCGTCGTGGGACCGGGTGATCGAGGCGGTGGACTCCGGCGCGGCTGCGGCGCTGCTGGCCCGGTGGGCCGAGTTGTCCAGCTCGCTGCGGGACGCCTGAGCCCGGGCCGGGCCGGGCAGGCCGGTCACGGCCGAGTCGACCCGGGCGAGTCGACCCGGGCGAGTCGTGACCGGGCGAGTCATGACCGGGCGAGTCGTGACCGGGCGAGTCGTGACGAACTGTGCCTGTGCGGGCCGCTCAGGCCGGGCAGAACCAGTCGTCCTGGGCCGTGGGGGTGCCGGCGGGCGTGGTGCCGGCGGGCGCGGTGCCGGCGGGCGCCGGGACGGGGTGCGGAAGGTGAACGCATACTGGGTGGGACCATGGGTGCGCAGGTAGGCGAGCCGCTGCTCCGCGTCCGCCATCGTGGGCAGCTGCCCGGCCGGCACCCACCACAGCACCTGGTAGGCCTCGCCCATCGCCTCGAACCACTCCTTGCGACGGCGCAGCACCCGGACGTGGCCGCTGCGGTAGGCGTAGTCGGCCAATGCGTCCAGTGAGGTCCAGACGCTCATGTTCACGATCAGCCGGTCGTCGTCGACGGCCCGGACGGCGGTCGCGTCGCCGTCCTCGGTCTGCAGCCGCCAGACGAACCCGGGCGACGCGTCGGCGAGTGCGTTGATCTCGTCCAACGCGGCCACGAAGCCGGCCAACCGGGGTGAGGTCAGCGGCTCGATGGGCAGCGCGACATTGAACTGGGCGAGCTGGTGGCTGGTCACCCACCGAAGCTAGCGCCCGCGCACCCGGAAACGGACCGAATTTGCGGTCGTGACTGGCGAGCGTCTAACGCTCGCCGCTCACGACGTCGGTGGCGCGGTGTCGGTGGCTCGGTGTCGGTGGCTCGGTGGCGGGCCCAGCTAGCGTCGGCTCGGCGTCGGAGGCCCGGCTAGCGCCGGCGCTGCCACCACCAGCGCGCCAGCACCACCAGGCTGGCCACCAGCCCGGCCAGCACCACCAGCTGGCCTAGCGGCGAGGAGAACCCGGTCGGGTCCGGCGAGGTCAGCACCCCCGTACGGTACCGGGACCGGCGGGCCAGCGTCGCCGGTGCCGAGCCGGTGCCGAGCCGGTGCCGAGCCGGTGCCGAGCCGGTGCCGAGCCGGTCCCGAGCCGCCGGTCCCGAGCCGCCGGCCTCGATGCGTGTTACCGAGCTGCACACCAGGCAGGTTGTGGCGCCTGTGGCGCCTCGTGTCCAGCTCGGTAACCACAGGCAGCTGCCTCGGCAGTCTGGTGGCCGGTCGGTGGCCAGTTCGGCGGCCGATGAGGCGGGCATTGGGCGGCGAGCCGCCGTTGGCCGGCCACCCG
>DASYLM010000177.1:0-16234 GCA_036009565.1 Pseudonocardia sp.
CAGCGGTGAGGTGGTAGCCGAGGAGGCCACCACGGAGGTGACTGACCCGCCGGCGAAGAAGAAGATGAGCCGCGCCCGCCGGATGGCGATCCTGATCGCTGTCATCGTCGTGGTGCTCATCGCGGCCGGAGGTGGTGGTGCGTACCTGGTGTACTCGAGCCAGTTCGTCACCACGGACAACGCCCAGGTGGACGGCGACAAGGTTGCCATCAATGCCCCCAGTACCGGCACCCTGACCGGTTGGGAGATCACCCAGGGCACCGCCGTACACACGGATCAGGTGGTCGGGCGGATTCAGATCCTGGGTACCGGACCCCAGCACACCATCAAATCTCCCGGCACCGGCACCGTTGCCGTCAACGACGCCGTGGAAGGTCAGTACGTCACCGCCGGCACCGAACTGGCCACCGCGTACAACTTCAACGACATCTACGTCACCGCGCGTGTCGACGAGACCGACATCAACGATGTGCATCCCGGTCAACTTGTCGACATCAGCGTCGATGCCTACTCCGGTACCCCGGTGACCGGCACCGTCGTCGATATCCAGAACGGTGCGGCGACCTCGTTCTCCGACTTCCCGCAGAGCAACACCACCGGCAACTTCCAGAAGGTGACCCAGGTTATTCCGGTCAAGATTGCATTGACCAACACCGATGGTCTCTCGCTGGTACCCGGCATGAATGTCACGGTGCACATCCACAAGAACTGAAACCCCGGCACGCGGACGCAGGGCACTAGCCGCCCCTGGCGCGGTGGTCGTTCTGGATTGATCCGATCCGGGCGAGGCCGTCGCGGATCGCGGACTCGCCGATGCTTCCGTAACCGAGCACCAGAGCGGGTGGCGCCGAGGTGGGGTCGGCCCAGTGCCAGGAGGCTCCCTCGAGGAGTAGTCCCTGCTCGCGGGCGGTGTCGACCAGTCGCCGTTCGTCGCTCCCGGCGGGCAGCTGCACATACAGGTGGAGCCCCGCGGCCACACCCGTCGGCACCGCGTCGGGGAGGAACGTCGACAGGGCCTGGATTGCCGCGTCACGTCGGCGTCGGTAGACAGGGCGTACCCGGCGAAGGTGTCGGGCGAACCCGCCGCTGTCGATGAAGCGCGCGAGCGCGAGTTGTTCGAGCAGGGGGCTGCCCATGTCGGCGAAGAGCTTCTCGCTCATGAGCTCGTGGACGAGCGGGGTCGGCGCGGCGAGCCAACCGAGTCGCAGTGCGGGGGTCAGTGTTTTGCTCGCGCATCCCGCGTAGACGATGTGCCGCGGCGCGAGCCCCTGCAACGCGCCGATCGGGGTGCGGTCGTAGCGGAACTCCGCGTCGTAGTCGTCCTCGATGATGAGCGCGTCGTGCTGGCGTACCCACGAGAGGAGCTCACCGCGGCGCGCCGGGCTGAGGACGGCGCCGGTCGGGTAGGAGTGTGCCGGGGCAACCAACACCGCGCCGACGTCGCAGGCCGCGAGTTGTCCCACCTTGATGCCGTCCTTGTCGACGGGGACCGCTATCGGTTGGAGGCCCGCCGCCGCGATTGCGTGCCGGTGGAGGCCGAAGCACGGATCCTCGACCGCAATCGCACGCACGCCCCGTGCCCGGAGTACGCCGCAGAGCAGGACGAGCGCCTGGGTGAAGCCGGCGGTGATGAGGACGTTGGCGGGAGCCGTGATGACACCGCGCACCCGGCCCAGATAGCCCGCGAGCGCCGCCCGCAACGGCAACGCACCGAGTGGTCCGGGGTAGCCGAGCTCGGCGTTCGGCAGGGCGGTCAGCGCCGCGCGGTAGTGCCGCTGCCACTCGAGCCGGGGGAAGTACGCGGGGTCGGGCAGGCCGCCGATGAAGCGGGCGGTGGGAGTGGGCCCGGCACCGGGGGAGGCGGCCGGTGGCGCGGACGTGACGACCGCCAGCACGCGAGTGGCGGAGCCTTGACGTGCCTCGAGGTATCCATCCGCGACGAGGTGGCCGTAGGCCTCGACAACGACGCTGCGGGCGACGCCGAGGTCGGCGGCGAGGGTTCTGGACGGAGGCAGCCGGGTGCCGGCGGATATCCGCCCGTCCTGAATCGCGCCCCGGAGCTCTCGCTCGAGCTGCTCACGCAACCCGCGCGGCTGGGCACGGTCCAACCCGACCAGGATGTCCGCCGGGAAACCATTGGTCTGCTTCTGAGTTCCCGAATTGGACCTGGACACATTCCAATCTTAGGCTCAGGGTTGATGTTGTGATTCCGTCAGCTGCTCGCGCGTCCCGGTTCGTGCGCCCGGTGCTGACGCCGTGGGCGTCCGGCCCCGCCACCACGGTGTCCAGCTCGGTCGTGGTGAGCGTGACCGACTTCACGAGCCACCGTCGCCGCGACCTCGCCGGCGTCGCACTGGTTGGCTTGCGCCTGCGGATGGGTTGGTATGCGATGCCGGGAGCCGTGGGCCTGTGGCTTTGGTCGCTGCCGCTCCAGGCCAGGAGCGGATCGATCTCGATCTGGACCAGCGAAGAGGATCTGCGTCGCTTCGTCGGACTGCCGCTGCACGTCGAGGTGATGCGGCGCAACGCCCGCCGGGGCACGGTCAGAGCCACCACGTGGAACACCGAGGAGTTCGTCAGCTCCGAGGTGCTCGACCGCGCCCGGCAGTGGATCGTGAGCAAGAGTGATGCTCCCCGCCAGCTGGTGCCAGCTGGTGCCGCCGGTGCCGGGCTTATCCGCTGGCCCGCGCGGGGTCGTCGGCGGCGATGTCGGACGGTGCGCAGGCGAGATAGCCGAGCACCATGAAGCCGGCCAGGCAGAGCACCCCGGCGGCGTGCGCCCATCCTGAGTCGCCGAGCACGAGGAGTCCGGCGCCCAGCAGCAGGCAGCCGACCGCAAGCCACCCGCGCGGGAGCGGTCCTCGAGCGGAGCGGGTGGACCGCGCGATGTGCTGTGCCGGGGTTGCGGCTCCCGGATCGAAGCGCCCGTGCAGCACCAGACCGAACAGCAACGCCAGGGACGGGAAGAGAATCACCGCACCCGCGAGTACCGCGACGACCACAGCGATCATGGTGGACTCGGGAGAAGCTGCCTGGGCCACCGTCAGCCCGGGCAGTAGCACGGGCTGCTGGGCAAGTGCCCATCCCGCGATGATCGCGGCGACCGCGAGCGCGGCGGCCGCCCGCGGCAGCACCGTGTGTTGGTGCCACAGGAGCGGCAAGGTGGCGATCCCGGCCAGCCCGGATGTGATGACGGCGGCCAGCCCCGGCCAGTGGACGAGACCGTCGAACAACGGCGGCGCGTCGGTGTGCAACACGGCCAGCCCGACGAGTGAGACGGCACCGGTGATCAGTCCGGTACCCACCGCGCGAGCTCGGAAACGGCGGGCGAGTTCGGGCTCTCCGATGCGGACCGCGTCGGAACAGAGGTAGACGGCGGCGAGGAACGCCGCGACCAGAACGGCCAGCACTCCTACCAGGATCGATGTCGGGTTCAGCCAGCTCGTGATCAGATTCCCGGCAGCGTTGCCGACCGGCACCCGGCGGGAGGCGATCCCGCCCACCGCCGCGCCCAGCGCGAACGGGGTCAGGATCGAGGACAGCGCGAAAACTGTGTCGATCACCCGTCGTTCCCGCGGGGCCGACGTGCCCGACTGCAGGGCATAGGCCGCGCCCCGGAAGACGATCCCGACCGCGGCGAGGAAGAACGGCACGCTCAACGTGGACAGGATCGAGCCGAACGCGGTCGGGTAGGTGGTCCACAGCACGGTGAGCACGAAGATCAGCCAGACGTGGTTGGCTTCCCACACCGGGCCGATCGAGTGGTGAGCGTGGTCGCGGAGGCGCACCGCGTCCGGTCCGCGTCCGGCGAGCAGCTGCCACAGCCCGGCGCCCATGTCGGCCCCGCCGAGGACCGTGTAGAGGGCCAGGCCGACCAGTACGAAGAGCATCGGGAGGTACGACAGGAGCATGGCTCAGCGCTCCGGGCTCGCCGCTCCCCCTGCTCGAGCCGCCGGCGGCGACTCGAGCAGGGGGAGCGGCGCCGAGGCCAGTCGGCGCAGGATCCACACCACGGCGACCACCAGACCCCCGTAGACGGCGGCCAGGGTGGCGTACCCGATCGGAATGCCCGCCGCGCCGGTCACCGCCTCGTTGGTGCGCATCACCCGGTAGACCACCCACGGCTGGCGGCCCACCTCGGTGGTGACCCAGCCGCTGAGTAGGGCGACCACCGACAGCGGACCGGCCAGCGCCACTGCCCGGTAGAACCAGCGTGACCTGGGCAGGCGCTTGTCCCGTGCCCGCGACACGAGGTAGATCACGCCGAGCAGCGCGAGCGCCGAACCGATGCCGACCATCAGCTGGAACGCGATACGCACCACGTTGACCGGGGGGATCTCATCGGCGGGGAACGCGCTCAAACCGAGCACGGTCGCGTTCGGGTCGTGGTAGGCCAGCAGCGAGAGCAGCTTGGGGACGGCGACGCCGAAGTGCACCTCGCCCGCGCTGTACCAGCCCAGTAGGTGTTCGGGCGCCCCGCTGGTGGTCTGGCCCAGGCCCTCGAGCGCGGCGAGTTTGATCGGCTGGCTCTCAGCCACTGATCGAGCGGCCCAGTCCCCGATGACGATCTGCGCCGGTGACGCCAATGCGGCGATCGTCAGCGGGATCGCCAGCGCCGTGCGCTCGTAGCGCCCCCACCGGCCCCGCGACCGGCCCACCGCGTAGAAACCGGCCAGCACGAATCCCGTCACCATGTAGCCGGCCAGGTACATATGGATGAGCTCGTGCCAGAAGTATGAGTTCTCGAACAGGGCCTCGAACGGCCGGACGTCGACGACCTTCCCGTCGCGCAGTGCGAAACCCGTCGGATGGTTCATCCACCCATTGACAGCCATGACGGTCAGCGAACCGGTGAAGCCCGCGATCGCCATGGGGATCCCACTGGCGAAATGCATCTTCGCCGACAGCCGCATCCAGCCGTAGACATAGATGCCGGCGAAGATGGCTTCCAGGAAGAACGAGAAGCCCTCGATGGCGAAGCCGAGGCCGAACACACCTCCGAAGGTTGCGGTGAACGCCGGCCACAGCAGCCCCATCTCGAAGCTCAGGATGGTGCCGGTGATGACCCCGACCGCGAACAGCGCGACCATCACCCTCGTCCACCGGCGCGCCAGGGTCCGGTAGAGCTCGTCGCCGGTACGGAGGTAGCGCCACTCGACGAAAAGGATCATCGCGGGAAAGGCGATCCCGAAACAGACCAGCGGGATGTGCACGGCGAAGGACAGGGCCTGCATCTGACGCGCCTGCAACAGGTAGTCCTGGTCGACCGCTCCCAGGCCGGCGGCCGCGGCAACCGCGATTGAGCACATCCCGTTGCTCCTTGTCGGTGACTGGTGACCCAGCCAGAAGGCGCGGCCGACCGGAGCCCCAGCACCATCCTTGTCGCGGACCGGCATTGGTCAAGGCCCCCGACAGGTCGGTTCCCACGGCCCGGGTGAGCGGTGGCCTCGGCGGCGGCCAGGCGACGGCACACATCCCGGTGTCGCCGCACAGCGGTTGGACGCTGTGTGCGGCGGCGTGACGATGTGTGCCGTCGGGGTGAGCGGGCGTCCCAGTTGTTAGAACGAACGGTCGTTCTGAGGGATACCCGACGGCGCTGCACGGTGATGTCGTCGACCGATGGAGAGAGTGGAGGGGTTGCTACTGTTGGGCATGGCCAAGCCTCGCACCGGCGTGACACAGGCCCGCCAGCGCAGGGCGGCCCGCACGCCGAATCAGCTCTCTGATGTGCGCGAGGCCGCACTGACCCTGTTTGCCGAGCGGGGATACCGCTCGACGGGGGTCCGCGACATCGCGGACGCGCTGGGTATCGGGGCCACGAGCGTCTACAGCCACGTGCGCTCGAAAGGCGAGCTGTTGCGCGACATCGTGGTCGGGACCCTTGACGCCGTCCTGCTCAACCAGGCGGACGCCATCGCGAGCACCGATGATGTGGTGGACCAACTGCGCCGCGCAGCGGAGTCGCAGATCAGGTACTTCACCCGGTTCCCCCGTGAGGCCATCGTGACCACCCGCGACTTCACCTGGGCCGACGCCGACGACCTGCCGGAAATCCTGGACAAACGCCAAACCTATCGCAGCCGGATCGAGGAACTGCTCGATCGCGGCACGGCAGAGGGGCACTTCCGGCCGAAGAACTCCAAGATCGGCGCCTTTGCGATCATCGAGATGTGTGAAGCGGTCCCGATCTGGTTCCGCCCCGACGGCGAACTGTCCGAGTCGGCAGTGGCCTATCTCTACGGGGAGTACGCGGTGCGCCTCGCCGGCGCCGCGGCACAACCCCCCGGACGCTAATGTCCTGAGTCGGAAGTTCTTGCACCGCCTCCGGCGCCCAGACGCCGCCTGGCTGCGTTCTCGATCGCCTGGATATGCCCGATATCCAGGCGATCCGCAGCCTGGCAACGAACTTCGGAATCAGGAGACTAGAGGAGCACCTCCCCTGACCTCCCGTTGACAGGCACAGCGGCTTTGGCTAACTTCGAACGAACAGTCGTTCCAAAATGTTGGCGCTGGTGGAACACGCCCCGGAGGATGCAGTGACCGAGTACAAGAAGATCTTGTTCGACCGTGTCGGTGAGATGACCACGATCACCTTCAACAGGCCCGAAGCGCACAATGCGATGGATCGGGAGATGTCGGACGAGCTGGCCGATGCGGTCCGCCGCGTGCAGAAGGACCGGGATTGCCGGTTCCTGGTGTTCCGGGGCGCGGGGGAGACGTTCTGTGCCGGTGATGACATCAAGGAATTCCTGACCTGGACCGACGACGATCCCTACTGGCAGGCCCGGCAGTATCAGGAGACGGCCCAGATGATCGAGGATCTGACCCCGATCACGGTCGCCGCGGTGGACGGCGTGTGCACCGGTGGTGGCCTTGAGTTGACCCTGACCTGTGACTTCGTGGTAGCGACGGACCGCAGCCGCTGGGGCATGCCGGAGATCGACTGGGAGATCACTCCTGGCTGGGGAGGCGTTACGCGGCTGGCTCGGTTCGCCGGCCGGCGCAAGACCAAGGAGTGGAACATGGTCGGGCAGCTGTTCGACGCGGCGACCGCCGAGCGTCATGACCTGATCAACCGGGTGGTGTCGGCTGAGGACCTCGACACCGAGGTGAACGCGTTGGTCGAGGTGCTGTCGCAGAAGAATCCGATCACGTTGCGGCGCACGAAGTTCGTGCTCAACAAGGGAGCGGACCTGCCGCTGTCCGGTGCCATGGCGTTCGAGATCCCGGTTCAACCATTCGCCAGCAAGCCCGGCCGGTTCGCCACCGACGGAATGGAGGACTTTGCCCAACCCGCGGCTCGTGCGCGGCGCCGGGTGGTGTCCAAGTCGTTCTGGCAGGACTGAGCCGGGGACCCGGTCCGTGCGCTGGCGGGCTGCGCGGCGTCTCGCCACACCACGATCTCCCCGAGCCGGAATGGCCGCTCGGATGGAGATCGCGCTGGACCCGGAGAATCCGACCCAGGTACGTGCCTACGCCGAACACGTCGCCGAGGTCCTGATGAGTGAGCGTCCGGAGGCTCAGAGCAGCGCGCGGAACACCAGGTCGGGTTCTTCGTACCGTGCCTCCCGCACGGCGTAGAGCGACTCGATCGCGGCGGCCCGACCGGGGTAGTCCGCGATCATGGTGGCCACCTCCTCCTGGGACGGGGTCAGGCCGGCGGCCTGGAGCAGGGCGGGTACGAGCACGGCGGGGTCGGCATCCATCGGGTCTCCTTCGGTCTGAGGGAACGGGTCAGGCGGCCAACGCCTGCGCGACCAGGTCCGGCACCCGCAGGTGCCAACTGGTGCGCTGCTGGTAGGCGTGGCCGGCGGCGAGCACGCTGGCCTCGTCGAACGGTCGGCCGATGATCTGCATGCCCAGTGGCAGCCCGTCGGTGGTGAATCCCATCGGTACCGACATGGCCGGGTTGCCGAGCGCGTTCCAGTACTGCGTGTGCAGCGAGTCGATGATGTCGTCGAAGGACAGCTTCTCCAGTTTCAACCCGCCGCACGCGCTGGTCGGGGTGACGATCAGGTCGACCTCGGTGAACAGCTCGGCCACCTTGCGCTGTCCGACCCGGCGCACCCGCTGCGCCTGCACGTAGTCCCCGGCCGGGATCAGCGCCCCCGCCGAGACCGCCATCCTGGTGCCGGCGCCGTAGTCGTCCCACCGGGTACGCAGGTCGGGGCGGTGATAGGCGTACGCCTCCGCCGCCATGCCGACCATGGTGGCGGCGGTCAGCTCGGCGTAGAGCGGCAGCTCGATCGGCGTCACGGTCGCCCCGGCCGCGCGCAGTTCGGCGGTTGCGCCGTCCAGCACGGCGGCCAGCTCCGGCACGGTCAACGCGGAGTGGCCCAGCAGCGGGTCCACCCCGATCCGGATGCCGGCCAGCGAACCGGTCAGTCCACCGGTGTAGTCGTCCACCGGACGGTCCACCGAGGTGGCGTCGCGCGGGTCGTGCCCGGCCAGCACCGCCAGCATCGCCGCACAGTCGGCCGCGCTGCGGGCGAGCGGGCCGATGTGGTCGTAGCTGTAGCCCAGCGGGACGCAGCCGTACTTGGGTACCCGGCCGAAGGTCTGTTTGAGCCCGGTGACGCCGCAGTTGGTGGCCGGGAACCGGATGCTGCCGCCGGTGTCGGTGCCCAGGCCGCCCAGGAACATGCCGGCCGCGACCCCGCCGCCGGTGCCGGAGCTGGAGCCGCCCGGGTAGTGCTCGGGGTTCCACGGGTTGCGCGGGATCGGGAACGGCTTCTCCGGGTCGGGGATGCCGATCGCGTACTCCATCGTGCTGGTCTTGCCGGTGATCACCGCCCCGGCGCCGCGCAGCCGGGCCACCACGGGCGCGTCGCCCTGCGCACCCCAGGCGCGGTCCAGGATCAGACTCTGCGCGGTGGTCTCACCCTCGTCGGTGGCGATGATGTCCTTCACGCCCAGCGGGATGCCGTGCAGCGGGCCCTTGTCGATGCCGGCGGCCAGCTCGGCGTCGGCCGTCGCGGCGGCGGCCAGCGCGGTCTCGTCGAAGCGGGACAGGTACACGCCGAGCTCGGCGTCGTGCGCGTCGGCCACCGCGAACGCGGCCTGGGTGAGCTCGACGGACGTCGTCTGCCCGGCGCGCAGCGCCGCCGCGGCGTCGGTGATGGTCAGGTACATGGGATCTCCTCGAAACCGGTGGGTCGGGCCCGGATCAGGCGGCGGCCGGCATGGGTGGCCGGCGCAGGTGGTGCTCGGTGGCTTTCTGGTAGGCCGAGCCGAGGGTGAACAGCGTCGCCTCGTCCCGGGGCCGCCCGACGAGCTGCAGACTCAGCGGCATGCCCTCGAACATCCCCGACGGCAGCACCAGGGCGGGGTTGCCGGTGAGGTTGAACGGTGCGTTGGTCTGGCAGGTGGCGGTCAGCCACGGCAGGTGGCGGCCACCCACGTCGGAGATCATCGACGGCGCGATCACCGGCGGCAGCGCGGTCATCCCGGGCGTGACCAGCGCGTCGCAGCCCTGCATCGCGGCTTCCAGCTCACGTTGGAACAGCGGGCGCAGCCGCAGCGCACGCAGATAGTCCGACGCGCTGACGAAGGGGGCCGCGCCGAGCAGCGAGGCGCCCATCTCGTCGCGGTCCTCGATGCCGTCGAAGTGCGCGGAGTGCAGTGACAGCATCTCGGCGTAGATGATCGTCCAACCGGTCAGCGGAGCCATCTCGAAGCTGGGCAGCTCGACGTCCACGATCTCCACGCCCAGGTCGGCCAGCTCGACGAGCGCTGTCTCGTAGGCCGCACCGACCTCCGGGTGCATGTTGGACTCGAGGTAGCCGCCGCGAGCTCTGGCCACCCGCATGCCGGCGACGTCGCGGTCCAGCGCGGCCACGAACGGCGTCGCTTCGGCGGGCAGCGCGGTCGGGTCCAGCGGGTCCGGGCCGGCGATCACGTCCAACATCAGCGCGCAGTCGGCCACACCGCGGGCCATCGGACCGGCGTGGTCCATCGTCCAGGACAGCCCCATCACACCGTGCCGGGGCACCCGGCCGTAGGTGGGCTTGATGCCGGTCAGCCCGCAGAACGCGGCCGGGATGCGGATGGAGCCGCCGGTGTCGGTACCGATGGCCAGCGGCACCTGGCCGACCGCGACGGCCGCCCCGGAACCGGATGAGGAGCCGCCGGTGGTGCGGCGCAGGTCCCAGGGGTTGCGAGTCGGACCGAAGGTCTTGTTGACCGCGCCGCCGCAGGCGAACTCGAACGTGGCCAGCTTGGCCAGCAGCACACCGCCCGCCTCGGCCAGCCGCGCGGCGAGCACCGCATCGGTGGTCGGCACATGCCCGGCGTACAGCGCGGAGCCGCCGGTGGTACCGATCCCCTCGGTGGCCACGATGTCCTTCAGGCCGTAGGGCACGCCCTCCAGCGGGCGGGCGGTGCCGGCGGACCAGCGTGCGTCCGACTCGGCGGCCTGGGCGAGCGCCCGCTCGGCCAGCGGTGTGATGATCGCGTTCACCGCCGGCTCGGTGGCCTCGATCCGGGCCAGGCAGGCCCGAGTGGCCTGGGTCGGCGTCGCGGTGCCGGCCGCGAAATGTTCCAGCAGTTCGGCCGCGGTGGCATCGGCCAGGTCGGTGGACCGGGTGGGAACCGATTCGGTGACGCTCACGACCGGCCTCCCCGGGCGATCCAGGCCAGTGCCGTGGCCGGCTCGCAGACCGGTTCGGTCTCCGACTCCACGAAGGGCAGCGGCAGCGCGCGGACCCGCTCCAGCATGGGGCGGCCCTCGGTGTGGGTGCCGTGCGCCTGTGCGAGCCGCTCCGGGGTGAGAGTGAGATCTTGGTACGCGGCGAGCAGCGCGAGCTGGTCGATGGGTGGCAGTGGCACGGGTTCCTCCTCGGTGAGTGGTGGTGCTGGATGTGGTGCGGTTGAGAGCGGTGTCGCCGGCAACGTCTCGCGGATCGAGACGGTGAGCAGCAGGCCGCCGACCAGCAGTGCGGCGGCCCCGAGCAGTGCTGCGTGGATGCCGCCGACAGCGATGCCGAGCGCGGCGAGCAGGCCGCCGGCGAGCATTCCGACGTCGCTGGCGATCCGGTACGCCGCGATCGCGGCCTCCGGCTCGCGGGCCAGGTCGACGGCCATCGCGACGGGCAGCACCCAGGTGGAGCCGACGGTCACGCCCACCGCGAGCGCGGCAATGGTGAAGGTCAGCAGGTCGTGCACCACGGTGCCGAGCGCGGTGACCGCGACAGAGCCCCAGCCCAGCGCGGCGGCCAGTGGCACCAGCCGGCCCCGCCGGTCCGCCCAGCCCGCGCCGAAATGCATGGCGCCGACATCGGTGACCGCCAGCGCGAACAGCGCGACACCCAACCCGAGCGGGCCCATGCCGAGCCGCGCACCGAGCAGCGGGAGCAGGGTCAGCGCCAGCCCGGAACGCACCGCCTGACCCAGCCCGGCGAGTACCAGGACCGACCACTCCCGCCGGCCGCGCACGTCCAACCCGCGCGGCAGCCCGAGGCTGGGCGGTGGCCCGGCCGGCAGCCGGGGCACCAGGAACCAGGCCACCGCCGCGCCGGCCAGGTTGACCGACCCGCACACCGCGAACAGCAGCCGCAGCCCGTCCGTGCCGGGCACTTGCGCGGCGATCAACCCGCCACAGATCGGGCCGGAGGCGATGCCGAGGAACCAGACCGCGTTGAACGTGCCGATCGCGCCGCCGCGACGGCCCGGGTCGACCAGCCGCACCGCGAGCACCACGCCGCCGCCCATGAACAGCGCGGTGCCGAAACCCTGCAACACGCGGGCCAGGCCGACGAGCAGCCAGTTCGTGGTGGCCGCCGAGAGCAGCGAGCCGATGCCGAACACGACCATCGACGTGGTCAGTGCGGAAGCCGAAGCCACCCTCGGCACGAACCGGGTGCCGAAGAAGTCCACCAGCAGCAACGACAGGCCCATCGAGGACACCACGAACGCCGCCCACGCCGTCGTCCCGCCCAGCCCCACCACCAACAGGGCGGTGAACGGCGCGGTCAGCCCGGATCCGACGCCCGCCAGCAGCACCACGCTGTGGAACCGCCGCCGGGCGGTGGGGAGGGCGGCCTTGTTCACGACTGGGAGACGGCGCGCGGTGCCGGTGCCGGCGAGCAGCCGCCGGGCGTGACGCCGGCCGCCGCCTCGATGACCGCGCCGGCCCGGAAGGTCAGTGCGTCCGCCCAGTGCGACGCCACGATCTGGATCGACGTCGGCATCCCGGTCGGGCCGTCCACCCCGCTGGGCACCGCGAGCGCCGGGTGCCCGGACAGGTTCAGCGGGCAGCAGTTGGCCACCATCGTGGTTCCCCTGCCGAGCAGCTCCGGGTCCTCGGCCGGACGGTCCAGCAACACCGGCGCGACCTGCGGCGTGGTCGGCGTGACCAGCAGGTCGAACTCCCCGAAGGCGGTGTCGAGCTGTGCGGTGAGCGCCCGACGCAGGTTGGCGGCCTTGGCGAAGTAGGTGGAGAAGTAGCTGTCGTGCAGGTAGCGCCCGCCCAGCAGCCACACCTTGAAGAACGGCGGGAACGAGTCCGCCTCCAGCCGCCGGACCAGCCCGAACGCGTGGGTGCGCTCGACGTCCATCTCGCCGAGGTGGCTGTAGCCGGACCCGTCGGACTGCGCGTTCAGCCAGGCCATGTGCAGCAGCAGGGTGGTCTCGATCGCCCAGGCGTCCGACCAGAGCGGGACGGATACCGGGGCCAGGGTGGCTCCCTCCGCGCGCAGCGCCGAGCAGGACATCTCGAACGCGGCCAACACACCCGGCTCACACAGCGCCGGGTCCTGCGCCTCGGTGACGACGCCGATGCGTAACCCGGCCACTCCCATGCCCAGCGTGGTCGCCGCCGCGGTCGGCGCCGGCCTGCCGCGCACCCACTGCGGGTCCCGGTCGGAGTGGCCGCTCATCACGTCGAGCATCCGGGCGGTCAGGCCCACGGTGCTGGCGATCGGGCAGACCGAGTCGATCGTCTGGTCCATGTAGGTCAGCCCGTGCGAGGGCACCAGGCCCTGGGTCGGCTTGATGCTGACCACGCCGTTGAACGACGCGGGGATGCGCGCCGAGCCACCCTCGTCCACCCCGACGGCCAGGTCGACCGCCCCGGAGCGCACCGCCGAGCCCGATCCCCCCGACGAGCCACCCGCCGAACGCGTCGGGTCGACCGCGTTGCGCGCCGGTCCGTACCAGCTGGACTCCCCGGTGCCCGAGGTGGAGAAGTCGTCGAGGTTGGTCTTGCCCACGATGTCCGCGCCGGCCGCGAGCAGCCTGCTCACCACCACCGCATCGGTGGTCGGCGTGTAGCTCAGGGTGCGGGAGGAGTTGGTGATGGGGACGCCGGCCACCGCCAGGTTGTCCTTGACCCCGACGGACAGCCCGGCCAGCGGACCCCGCTCGGCCCCGGTGACCCGACAGCGCCGGATGAACGCGTGGAACGGGTCGTCGGCGTCGCTGGGCGGCCCGCCCGGGTCCCGGTCGGTGTACACCAGCGGCGGTGTCGGCGCGCACAGTTCGTCGACGCGGTCCACCCCGACGAGGGTCTGGTCCAGGATCGCGGCGTACTGCTCGGCCTCCCTCGGGGTCAGCGAGAGGTGCTCGGCGGCACCGAGTGCGGTGACCTGGTCGGCCGTCGGGCGGCGGACGAAACCTCGGATCCTTCCTCGGGGCATGGCCATGGGGGTCTCCTTCCTTGGAGGTTCGGGCGGTCAGCTGTTGGACGACGAGCCGCCGACGGACAGCTGGGTGAGGTCGGCGAACCAGGACTGCGGCTCGACGAAGCCGTGCACGGTCGACGCCAGCACCCTGGGGTTGCGGTCGTTGACCACGACCAGCCACGGTGAGTCCTTGCCCAGGATCGCGGCGATCTGGGCGTAGATGTCCGACCGTGCCGTCGGGTCGAGCACTGTCTTGGCCTGCTGCAGCAGCGCGTCGACCTTCGGGTTGGAGTACTTGCCGGCGTTGGGCCCCGAGCCGGTGCCGAACCAGCTGCGCCAGAAGCCTTCCTGCTGGTAGGACAGCGAAATGTTCAGCGCGTTCGCGTCGTCCGGGATCCTGCCGACGAAGAAGTCGTTCAGCATCGCCGCCCACTCGATGGGCTTGAGCTGCACGGTCACCCCGACCGCGGCCAGGTCGGCCTGCAGCGCGGTGTTCATCGGGGTGGGCACCATGTTGCCGGAGCCGCTGGTCGGGTACGACAGCGTCATGGTGAAGCCGTTCGGGTAGCCGGCCTGCGCCAGCAGCTGCTTGGCCTTCGCCGGGTCGTAGCCGTACACGTCGTTGCCGGTGCGGTAGGCGGCGTCGGCGTGCGGCACGAAGCCCAGCGCGGGTTCGGCGGTGCCCTTGAGGATGTTGTCCACCAGCGACTGGCGGTTGATCGCCCAGTTCAGCGCCTCGCGCACGGTCGGGTTGTTGAACGGCGCCTTGGTCAGGTTGTAGACCCACGGCCAGATGTGGTTGTAGGAGTTGGTGAGAACCTGGAAGCCCTGGTTGCGCAGGTTCGGCACGTCGTCCGGCGGCGGCACCTCGATCCAGTTGACCTCACCGGAACGCAGCGCGGCCACCCGGGCGGTGGGGTCCGGGATGGGCCGCAGGATGACCTTGTCCACCTTCGGTGCGCCGTTCCAGTACGTCTCGTTGCGGTCCATCACCAGCCGCTGGCCGCGCTGCACCGACTCGAACTTGAACGGGCCGGTACCGACCGGCTTCTCCGCGAAACCCTGGTTGCCCTCGGCCTTGATCGCGGTGGGGCTGCCGAAGTAGACCGTCGCCAGGTCGGTGGGCAGGTAGGACCACGGGCCGTTGGTGTTGATCCGCAGGGTCAGGTCGTCGATCTTGGAGTAGTTCTTGATGCCCTGCACCGACAACCCGCCCTGGGCGTTGAGCTCCTGGTAGAAGTTCGGGCTGGTCTTGTCCGTGTAGCGCTGCAGGTTGAAGATCGCCGCGTCGGCGTTCCACGGGGTGCCGTCGTGGAAGGTCACGTTCGGCCGCAGGTGGAACGTCCAGCTGGTCAGGTCGGCGTTGGGCTGCCAGGACGTCGCCAGGTCGGGCACGATCTTGGGGATCTGGGTGCCCTGGGTCAGGTCGAACTTGGTCAGGCCGTCGTAGAGCTGGTTGGCCACGAACCGCAGGCCCTCGTAGCCCTGCCCCTGCGCCAGCCCAGTGTCCAGTACCGGGATGTCCGACGCCGTCATGCCGATGACCAGGGTGTTCTGGGTGCCGCCCGAGGAGGTGGCGCTGCCGCCACAGGCCGCGAGCAGTAGCCCGAGCACGGCCGCCAGCGCGATGAGCAGGATGCCGCGATGTCGGCCCGGGGGCCGCCGCCGGTGCGGTCGATCGGCGAGGAAGTTGCTGGGCACGGGGATCCTCTCGGGTGGTTCTTCGGGCAGGGGCCATCGGCCGGCGGCCCACTGGGTCCCGGCGTTCGGTGGGGCGGGACGGGTCAGCCGGGCACGGCGGCAGCCGGCTGGGGCTGGGCGGTGACATGGACACAGGCGGCGGCGTGTTCGGGGGTCACCTCGGTCAGCGGCGGCCAGGAGCTGGCGCACACCTCCTCGGCCACCGGGCAGCGGGTGCGGAAGCCGCAGCCGGACGGCGGGTTTGCCGGGCTGGGCAGCTCGCCGGAGAGCACGATCCGCTCCCGCCCCTGGCCGGGCGTCGCGGACAGCAGCGCGGTGGTGTACGGGTGTTGCGGGCTGGCCCAGAGTTGCTTCGCCGGCCCCACCTCGACGACCCGGCCCAGGTACATCACGGCCACCCGGTCGGAGATGTGCTCCACCACCGCCAGGTCGTGGGAGATGAACAGGAACGCCACGCCGGTCTCCCGCTGCAGGTCGGCGAGCAGGTTGAGCACCTGTGCCTGCACGCTCTTGTCCAGCGCGGACACCGCCTCGTCGCAGATCACCAGGTCCGGCGCGGTGGCCAGCGCCCTGGCGATCGCGACCCGCTGCAGCTGGCCGCCGGAGAGCTCGTGCGGGTACCGGGTGCTCTGCGCCGAGGTCAGCCCCACCCGGTCGAGCAGCCGCAGCACCCGGGGCCCGCGCTCGGCCCGTGGCACCCCGTGCGCGCGCAGGTTGAACTCGATCGAGGAGCGCACGGTGAGCCGGGGGTTGAGCGAGGTCTGCGGATTCTGCGGCACCACCTGCAGCCGGGCCCGCAGCGCCCGCAGGTCGCGGCGGCCCAGCCCGGCCAGCGACCGACCGTCGAAGGTGACCGTGCCCTCGTCCGGTGCCAGCAGGCCGAGCAGCATCTTGCCGGTGGTGGACTTGCCGCA